>NZ_JAMBDM010000011.1:0-258368 GCF_025142895.1 Paenibacillus sp. p3-SID867 | reverse complement strand
TTAATAAAATTTCTCTTTTTTTATTGTCTACTTGACGGGGCTATGACCAGGATGCTGTTTGCTTTTTTATATCGCGATACATTTTCCATAAAATACATGTTGAAATTGCGCGTTCGGCATGGTATATTTATTTTTGTCTTCAAAAGACAGCACCTTTATTATCGGGACGTAGCTCAGCTTGGTAGAGCACCTGGTTTGGGACCAGGGGGTCGCATGTTCAAATCGTGTCGTCCCGATTCGCTTAAGATTTAGGACCTCACAGAAGTAATCGGGATATGCACCGAGTCATAGCGTCACTTTTGTAGGTATATATGCGGGTGTAGTTCAATGGTAGAACTCCAGCCTTCCAAGCTGGTAGCGTGGGTTCGATTCCCATCACCCGCTTACGTTAGACCGAAAACCCTTGGTGACAAGGGTTTTTTTGTTTGCTTTTTTTCGAATTGTAGATGGGACCCGATAAACAGGCGATAGCAGGAATTCGAATATGTAGAAGTTCCGCTAATCAACCCTTTTACTTCTTAAGAATATCTGTTATAATGGCCATAATTTCATTCCAAGAATGCGAGGTAACCTAGTCCAATGAAGTAAGACACCCTTTTCTCTAAAAACAACTGCATGTGGTTTGCAGGCGTTTCTCTACGGCGGTAGAGGGAGAGATTTGGTGTGTCTGAACAATGTGACTGGGGTACCTCTTTTTGCTATGTCGAAAGTGGTACTCTTGTGCAAAACAATCACATATACGGAACGGATTGCAGCTTTCGCTGACAGCGGAGGGTATAGAGCCTAACATCTCCATACCGTCAGGGCTGGCCTGGAATGAACAGCCGAAGGAAGTGTGCTGTGGCGCGCGTTCGTCCCGTTACTCAGATCAGAACAAATCCTCTCTCATGATATCCGCCGCAGGCCATCGCTTGCGGTTTTTTAGTTTTTTCCAAAGAGAGAGGATGAGGCGATATGACCATGATTCTAAAAGCGAAAGATATAAGTATGGAGCTCCAAGGGAGACCGTTGTTTGAAGGTATTCAGCTGGAGGTGGCAGAAGGAGAGCGGATTGCGCTGTACGGGCGCAACGGCACCGGCAAAACCACGCTCCTCTCGATTCTGGCCGGCGAGCTCGAACCTGCCTCAGGCGTTGTGGAGACGATTCTCCCACGAGATCGCTGGGGCTGGCTCAGGCAGCAGGATGAGCCGGACGAAATCGATCGGAGTGCCATCGATACGGTGCGCAGCCGCAGTAACCCTTCGTTATGGCAGCTGAAGCTTCAGATTGCCGGCGTCGAGAAGCAGATGAATGGCGGCAGCGCTGCTGAGTTGGAATCACTGCTTGAGCAATATGGCAATCTGCTGGAGCGTTACGAGTCCCAGAACGGTTTCCAGTGGGAGACCGAGGTGGAGAAAGCGATGACGATGCTGGGCATCGGTCCGGAGGTATGGCCTGTGTCCTACCGTGAGCTGAGCGGAGGCCAGAAGACGAAGGTCATGCTGTCAGGACTCCTTGTATCGGCACCGAAATTTTTACTGCTCGACGAGCCCACGAACCATCTGGACAGTGACAGCTTGGTCTGGCTGGAGCAGTGGCTGGTAACATCCTACAAAGGCACCGTGTTGTTTGTATCCCATGACAGGGAGTTCATCGACCGGGTAGCAACCTCTGTATGTGAGCTGACCTCGGAGGAACTCCGGCGTTACCGGGGAGGATATACGGATTACCGCCGCGAAAAGGAACGGGAGCTGCGCGAGCAGGAGACGCTTTACCGGAAGCAGGAGCTGGCCCGCAAAGCGCTGGAGGAATCGATCCGAAGATATGAGGAATGGTTCCATAAAGCGCATAACGCGGCCGGGGACGTGAATGACGTCAAGATCACCGCCAGCTTTTACAAGGCCAAGGCCAAGAAGAACATCTCAAGATATCATGCCAAGGAAAAAGCGCTGGAACGGCTGGAAGCAGAGCGTGTGGATAAACCGCGAAACGGTCCCAAGCTGAACATGGAGCTGGAAGGGGAGGCTTTCGGCGGCCGTACCCTCGTTCAAGTGAAGGATATCTGTTTTGGATATGGAGATCAACCGCTTTTTAATAAGCTCACCTTCTATCTGAACCGCGGCGACCGTTTGGCCGTAAGAGGCCCTAACGGGAGCGGGAAAACGACACTGCTTAAGCTGCTTCTGGGCGAAATCGAACCGCATGAAGGCCGGATTACCCGTAATCCTTCCGTCAAGATTGGTTATTTCTCACAGGAGCTTGAGGGGCTGGAACCCGAAACCACGCTGCTGGACAGTCTGCTTGTCATTCCGGGAATGACGGAGAGCCGTGCGCGTACTTTGCTAGGCTCGTTCCTCTTCAGACGGGACGATGTGTTTAAGAAGATGGGGCAGCTGAGTATGGGAGAGAAGTGCAGAACGGCTTTTCTCAAGCTGTACTTCAGCGGTGCGCATCTGCTTGTGTTGGATGAACCCTCGAATTACCTGGATGTGGATACCCGCGAGGTAATTGAACAAGTGCTCGTGAGTTTTCCGGGTGCGATTGCGCTCGTATCCCATGACCGGTATCTTGTGCGTAAAATCGCGAACCGACTGCTTACGCTGACGCCCGGGGAAGATCCGGTTTGGTTCGAGGGAAGTATGGACGAGGAGGAAGAGCAAGCCTCGCGGACCGGCGTGATCAAGGGAGATACGGAGAAGGACAACCGGCGGATGGAGCTCGAATACCGGATTCAGGAATTACTGGGCTTGTCAGCCGAAGATCTTGAACCCGGGGACGAGGGGAGCTGGCTTGCTGAGATTAGGGAGCTTCGGGCTGAGCTGGCTAGGCTTCAGTCGGAATAAGATCAGGGATCGCGATTAAAATCAGCCGGATGGGGCTAAAATGGGGAAATGAAACTTGCCATATCCCGAAAGGTTGCATATAATAAACCCTATATATTTGCATATGTAACAAATGCGTTGATGGAGAAAAGTAGTCAGTGCCTCTTTACAGGGAAGGGATACCGTAGATTGAGAGTGTCCCTCAAAGAATCAGGCTGGTGAAGTTCGCTCCGGAGCAGTTCCTTGAACACGGCATGCTGCCGGTCAGTAGGGGATAACGGGTCCGATTCGTTACGTCGGTCAAGTGAGCATGATGAGGCATACTCAGGGCTAAGGCTTTTACCGCCTTGGTTAGGGTATGAAACATGTTAACAAGGGTGGTACCACGGTCTCTTCGTCCCTTTTCGGGAGGAGAGGCCTTTTTTGTTTTCAGTCTTTTTTGTTTTCAGTTCGATGATGGAGTTTACAAAGGGGTGTGCGAATAGCCATGAAGGAAAAATTAGAAGCATTAAAGCAGGAAGCATTGGCGCAATTGCAGGATGTTACCGATCCGCAGCAGCTGAATGATTTGCGGGTGAAATACCTTGGCAAAAAAGGGGCCTTGACGGAAATCCTGCGCGGAATGGGAGCGCTGAGCGCAGAAGAGCGTCCTGTTATCGGCCAGGTGGCCAATGACGTTCGGGGCGCGATTGAGGAAGTCATCTCCGGCAAGCAGGAAGCATTCCTGCAACAGGAAACCGAAGAGCGCCTGCGTGCAGAGAAGGTGGACGTAACCCTTCCGGGCCGCAAGCTCAGCCAAGGCGCTGTTCATCCATTGAGCAAGGTGATCCAGGATATCGAGGATATTTTTATCGGGATGGGTTACCAGGTAGCAGAAGGACCCGAGGTGGAAACGGACTACTTCAACTTCGAAGCGCTAAATCTGCCGAAGAATCACCCGGCACGTGACATGCAGGATTCCTTCTATTTGACGGAAGATCTGCTGATGCGTACTCAGACATCCCCGGTGCAAGCCCGGACCATGCTGTCGATGCAAGGAAAAGCGCCTGTCAAAATCATCTGCCCGGGACGCGTATTCCGCCGGGATGACGATGACGCGACGCATTCGTTCCAGTTCCACCAAATCGAGGGCCTGGTCATCGGCGAGAACATTCGCATGAGTGATCTGAAAGGAACGCTGCTGCAATTCGTGCAGGAGATGTTTGGCGATAACACGCAGATCCGTCTGCGTCCAAGCTTCTTCCCGTTCACGGAGCCGAGCGCGGAAGTGGACGTATCCTGTGTAAGATGCGGCGGCAGCGGCTGCCGCGTATGCAAGCAAACAGGCTGGCTTGAAATTTTAGGCTGCGGCATGGTTCATCCGAAGGTACTTGAAATGGGCGGTTATGACCCTGAGAAGTATAGCGGTTTTGCTTTCGGTATGGGGGTTGAGCGGATTGCGATGCTGAAATACGGCGTGGATGACATCCGTCACTTCTTCAACAACGATACAGCATTCTTGAATCAGTTCACGCGGATCTAATTTTACGATAAAGGGAAGTGAATAGACAATGAGAGTTTCAACCGATTGGTTGTCCGATTATATTTCGCTCGAAGGCGTAACCTCAGAGGATTTGGCGAGCCGCATTACTTCGGCTGGTATTGAAATCGATGTGATCGAGAAACGGAATCAAGGCATTAATAAAGTGGTCGTCGGCTACGTTAAGAGCAAGGAGAAGCATCCTGATGCAGACAAGCTGAATGTATGTATCGTGGATGCGGGTCAGGAGGAAGATCTCCAGATCGTGTGCGGAGCCAAAAATGTGGATGCGGGCCAGAAGGTGCCGGTGGCGCTTGTGGGCGCGAAGCTGCCTGGCGGTATGGATATCAAGAAGGCCAAGCTGCGCGGCGTGCTCTCCCAAGGCATGATCTGCTCGGCGAAGGAACTGGGCATGAATGACAAACTGCTGCCTAAAGAGCTGCAGGAAGGGATTCTGGTACTTCCGACGGATACGGAAATCGGCAAACCGATTGTGGATGTGCTGGGTCTGAACGATGAAATTTTGGAACTGGATCTGACACCGAACCGCTCCGACTGTCTCAGCATGCTGGGAGCCGCTTACGAAGTGAGCGCCATACTGGGGCGTGAGCTAAGTCTTCCGAATCCGGAAAAGGAAATGCTGGAGGTTCAAGATGCAGCGGCCGATCATATCTCGGTTACGATTGGCGCTGACGAACAGTGCAGCCATTATGCGGCACGCTACATTACCGGTGTAAAGATCGGTCCTTCTCCGCTGTGGATGCAGAACCGCTTGATGGCGGCAGGCGTGCGCCCGATCAGTAATATCGTGGACATTACGAACTATGTGATGCTGGAATATGGCCAGCCGCTGCATGCTTTTGATGCTGATCAGCTGAAGGATGGCGCGGTTCACGTGCGTATGGCTGAAGCTGGCGAAACGATGGTGACGCTGGACGGCACGGAGCGTCGTCTGGAGCCGCATATGCTGGTGATTACAGCTGGCGGCAAGCCAGTGGCCTTGGCTGGCGTTATGGGCGGCCTGGAATCCGAAGTAACGGACAGCACGGTGAATATTTTCTTGGAATCGGCGAAGTTTGATGGCGGAACCGTCCGCAAAACATCCCGTCAGCTCGGACTGCGTTCAGAGGCAAGCTCCCGCTTCGAGAAGGAAGTGGATCCCGCCGCAGTCATTCCTGCACTGAACCGTGCAGCGGCACTGATGGCGAAATATGCCGGCGGCGCTGTTCATCAGGGAATCGTCGAAGCAGGCAGTGCGGATTCCGAGCCTACCGTGATTACTTTATCGCTGGAGAAGCTCAATCGCTATCTGGGAACGGATCTGTCCCTGCTTGAGGTAAAAACGATCTTTGCCCGGTTGCATTTCCCTTGCGGAGATGCGGGCCAAGGATTAGTGGATGTGCAAGTGCCGTCCCGTCGCGGCGATATCGTGCTTGACGTAGACCTCATTGAAGAGGTGGCCCGTCTGTATGGATATGACAATATCCCGACAACGGCCATAGAAGGTCCGACGACACCGGGTTCATTGACGATCGCTCAGGCCATCCGCCGCTCGCTTCGCCGTTTGCTGACGCATAGCGGATTCCAGGAGGTTCTGGGTTATTCCTTCATCCATCCGGAGCAAGCCGAAATGTTCACATCCCTGTCGTCAGATGGCACGGCGGTTAAGCTGGCCATGCCAATGAGCGAGGACCGCAGCGTCCTTCGTACCAGCTTGCTCCCACAGCTGCTGGATATCGCGGTGTACAACCATAACCGCAAGCAGCCGGACCTGGCCCTGTTTGAAATAGGGAACCTGTTCCATACACATGAGAAGACGTTGACGAAGCAGCCGCTGGAGCGTCCGGTTCTTGGTTTGTTGCTGTCGGGACGCAAAGGCAGCAAGCAATGGAATGTCCAGCCGGCCAAAGTGGATTTCTTTGATTTGAAGGGTGCGCTCGAAACGGTGCTCGACTATCTTGGAATTCGCGCGGAAGATATCACTTACGAGGCTAACGGACCGGTTGGCTTCCATCCGGGACGTTCCGCTTCCGTGTATGCGGGTCAAGGCGAGAATAAGCAGCTGCTAGGCGTACTTGGACAAATTCATCCGAAGACACAGCAGGAGCTGGATTTGGAAGATACTTATGCCGCTGAGATTCTGCTTGAGCCGCTGTATGATCTGACCAACGCCCGCGTCGTTTACCGCGATTTGCCTAGATTTCCGGGCATGGAACGAGATCTTGCCATCGTCGTGAATGAGGAGGTTGAAGCCGGCTCCCTGATTCAAGTGATCAAGGAGAATGCAGGTGAGCTTCTGCAGCAGATTCAGGTGTTTGACGTCTTCACGGGCAGCAAGCTTGGAGAGGGCAAGAAGAGTGTTGCCATCTCCATGACGTACCGTCATCAGGAACGAACCCTGACCGATGAAGAGGTTGCCGGCGTCACGGAAAAAGCGGTTGCTGCCCTTCAGCAAACTTTTGGCGCAGAATTAAGAAAATAGCAGGAATTGTGAACGCCCGCATCGAATCCATTACATCAGGGATTCGATGCGGGCTTTTTTGCTCTAAATTGAACTGGGATTTGCATCAGGACGCCCGCAGGGTACATAATTATAAGCACAAAACTGTGTTATCATATACCAAACTTCGGTCTGTTTTCTTGAGGTTCGTCTACAGATGTTATCTCATATATAATGAATGTAGAGAATAGACCATTTCAGACATCATAGAATCTACACATAATAGAAGGAGGGCACAATTTTGACTACATCGGACCGTAAAAGCGTTACCGTAGACATCTACGGAACTTCCTATAAACTCGTTGGCAGTAGCAGTGATTATACCAGACAGGTAGCGAATTATGTAGATGACCGCATGCGTACCATATCCAAGGCGCACTCTCGATTGGATACCCCGCGCATTGCCGTCCTAGCTGCAGTACATATGGCTGAAGAAGCTTTGCAGAAGCTGGAGTTTCAGAATGAGGCCAAGCAGATGACGGCCGAGCGGAATGAACTGCGCACGGAGCTTGCCAAGGTGCAAGGACTTCAAATCGAGCAGCAGGAGAGACATCGTCAGCAACTGGAGCAGCTCGAGGGCAAGCTGGCGGAGCAGACAACGCTGGCTGAGGAATACAGGAAGTCCAAGGAGAATCTAACCGCGGAGTCAGAGCGTACGAAGGAATTGCTCCAGAAGGAATCGGACCGCGTGGCGGAACTGCTGAAGGAGAAGCAGCAGCTTGAGGTGCGTCTTAAGGAGCAGCGTGAGAAGCTGGAGAGCGGCCATAAGCAGTCTATTGAAGATATGAAGCGCCGCTATGAAGGGCAAATTTCGCAGCTGACGCTCACTCATAAGCAGGCCATCGAGAAGCTGGAACAGAGTCAACGGACTTCTGCGAAGCAGGCCGAAGAGAAGCTGGCTGAACAATTGAAGAAACAGGAGAGTACCTATAAACAAGAGGCGCTCCTGAAGGAGCAGCAGCACTCGAAGACCGTGCAGGATCTGGAGCAGAAGTATACGAAGACGGTGCAGGATCTGGAACAGAAGAATGCGAAAACCGTGCAGGATCTGGAACAGAAGAATACGAAAACCGTCCAGGATATGGAACAAAAGCATACGAGGACCGTCCAGGATCTGGAGAAGCAGCTTGCCGAGCAGCGAACGCGTGGTGGTCAGCTCCAATCACGTTTGTCGTCCGCGGAGAAGGAACTGGGTATTGTAAAAGCGGAATCGGACAAGCTGAAGGAAGCGCTCCAATCGTCCAGGCAGCAAGCCGAAGCCTCTTCGCAGGAATTGCGTTCCTTCCGTACGAAGGTGGAGGGGCTGACGAAGGAGCTCGAAGGACTGAAGCAGGAATCCGCCAAGTCGGAGGAAGAGCGCCGTCGTCTGCAGAAACTTGTGGTGGATGCGAATCAGACCTCCCGCAAGCAGCAGGAAGAGCTGCAGCGTCTAAGCAGCGAGCTTCAATCCTGGCGTACGCTGGCTGATCAGCGCAAAGAGGAAACCGGCGAGCTGGAGATGCGAATTGTCGAGCTTATGGAAGCGAACGAGAGCCTAGAAGAAGGAATGAAGGGACTTCAGGATGAAATCCAGGTCATGAAGGACGAAGCTGACCGGAGCATGTCCGAGCGCCGAAGTGCCCAAGAGGAATTGAAGGAACTGCAGCTTCGCCATGAAGAATTGGAGAAGCTCACGAAGGAAGCGGGAACCCGAGAGGAAGAGACCAGCAAACTGTACGCCATGCTGGAAGAAGAATACGATACGGTGTCGAATCAGCTGGATGAGCTTCACAAGAAGGCAGCTGCCAGTGAACAGCGCGCACGTGAACTCGCCGAGCAGCTGAGAGATTCGGAGGAACGCGCCGTTCAGTGGCAGGAGCAATACCAGCAATGGATGGCGGAACGGGAGCAGCTTGCCAAGGACAGCGAGAAGCTGGCCGCCGAGCGCGATGAGTGGAAACGAACCAAGCTTGCTCTCGAAGAAGAGCTCCAGACCTGGCAGCAGGAAATCGCATCCGCACGCCAAGCCTGTGAGCGTCTGGAAGACGAGAAGAATGAAGCGGCGCAGCAGTATTCCGATTTAGGTGAACAGTATGAGCTGGTTATGCACCAGTATCGTCTGCTCCAGGCAGAACAGGAATTGAAGGCGGAGCAATCTGCGCAGCTTGAAGAAGAACACCGTAAGCTGAAGGAAGAGTATGCGAAGCTCCAAGTTGAATATAATGAGTGGATCGAGTTGATTGAGCAGGATCAGCGTTAGGCCATGGCGAAGAATTGAACCTGAAAAAACCTCCGGATTAGACAGAGGATACTCTGGCGATCCGGAGGTTTATTTTCGTGAGCAGGTCTACTATTCTTCGACGATAAGTTTGGAGATCATTTTGCTGTGACCCGCTCCACACATAATGGAACACGAAACTTCGAATTCTCCCGCCTCATCCGGCGTAACGACAGTGGAGTTGTTTTTACGGTCCAGCTGCAGGCCAAGTGCAGGAATCATAACGCCGTGGTTGCCGTCTTCGTTCTCGTAAGTGATCTTGACGGGCACCCCTTTCTTGAGACGATATTCCTCTTGGTCGAATTGAAAATTGGTGCCCTTAATGACGAGTTCAGCTTCCGGTGCTACGCCAGTATCCGAGATCCCGGAACCTCCTTGGGACTCTTTCTGGTCTCCGCCGCAGGCAGCCAATACAAAAAGGAGCATACATGAAACAAGTAAAGCTATGCCTTTTTTCACTATAACCTCTCCTGACTATGAAATAATTGTGAAATATAATTTCCAATCTTTATGATAGCGCAGAAAAAGAGTGGATGCACATATGTGTTATGAAAAATTGGTGAACGTGAACGGTTTCAAACGATGATATGGATTTCCTTTATAATATAGGGGAAGATGGAAATAAAAGAATGGAGCTTTACCCAAAATGAAAACCCCCTGCGCAAATTGCAACAGAGGGTTAATGTGGAGTAATGCAGCTGCCGATCGGTTCGTTCAGTTAGAGGGTTCCAGAGGAATCCTCTAACTGAAGCGGGGTGCTTCTATTTGCGGGTTTTGCCTGCTTCAAAAGGGGTGGAAATCGGAATGAACAGATCGATGATCCCGATGACCAATGCAGCAAGCAAGGCGCCCAATACGGAGACGCTAACGCCTCCAACGATGAATTGGGCAAGGTAAATCACGAGTGCGCTCACTAGGAAGCCCACGATGCCACGTCCAAAAGGCGTGACTTTTTTGCCGAAGATGCCCTCAATAGCCCAACCAATCAGGGCGATAACGAGTGCAAGCAACAGGGCGCTTCCGAATCCGCCGACGGTGAATTGGGGGACAATCCATCCGACAACCATAAGAACGAGCGCGGCAACGATAAATCGAACAACGTGCCCGAGAAATTGCATGGTACCTGCCTCCTTAGAATAAGACTGGAATGTTACGCAGAATTTATTTTGTTCAATAGGACCGTCGGTTATGTGTGGAAGGATTTTGGATTCCTTGGCGAATTCCCATCACTTTCGATATAATATATGCATTGATTGAGAGGAGTTGTGAACTTCTTGAATGACAAGATTTTGCAAACTTTAGAATACCGGAAAATTTTAAATACATTAATACAATACACGCAAACCTCTATGGGAAGTGCAAGAGCTGAAAAGTTAATGCCTGAAACCGACCTGGAGGCTGTAAAGGATCTGCTTGCGGCTACCGATCAGGCCTACACCGTAGACAGGCTCAAGGGCAATCCGTCTTTCCGCGGGATTACCGATATCAATGATGCTTTGAAGCGGGCCAGAATCGGAGGGACGCTCAGTCCCCATGAATTGCTGGCTACATCGAATACGATTCATGGATCACGCCGAATCAAGCGGTTTATTGCGGCGATTCATGAGGACGAGAAGATTGAGATCCTCTATAATCTGAGTGATCTTATTTCGGAGCAAAAGCCCCTGGAAGACGCCATTCGGCTGTGTATTGATGATGCTGCTGAGGTCCTTGACTCCGCAAGCGCTGAGCTTTCCCAGATCCGGCGGGAGCTGAGGGGCGGAGAAGTTCGCATTCGCGAGAAACTGGAGTCCATGATTCGATCGCAATCCGTGGCGAAGATGCTGCAGGACCAGTTAATTACGATACGCGGCGACCGTTTTGTCATCCCCGTTAAAGCGGAATATCGCTCGCATTTTGGCGGTATCGTGCACGACCAGTCCGGGTCAGGCGCGACGCTGTTTATTGAGCCGGAATCCATCGTAGCCATGAACAACAAGCTGCGCGAGACGCGAATGCGGGAAGAGCGGGAGATCGAAGTGATTTTGCAGAAGCTGACCGCCCAGGTCGGCGAACAGGCTGAGCTGCTGTCACTTGACTTGGATCTGATCGGCCAGCTCGACTTTATTTTTGCCAAGGCTCGTTTGGCCCATGTCATGAAGGCTTCACTGCCAAGAATGAATGACAGAGGCTATATTAAGCTGCGTAAAGGCCGACATCCGCTGATTCCAGCGGATCAGGTTGTGCCGCTTGATGTGGAATTGGGCAATTCCTATACATCCATCATCGTCACGGGTCCGAATACCGGCGGTAAGACGGTTACGCTCAAAACGATCGGGTTATTAAACCTGATGGCGATGTCAGGACTCTTTATTCCAGCCGAAGAAGGCAGCCAGATGTGCGTGTTTGATGCAATTTACGCGGACATTGGTGATGAGCAAAGCATTGAGCAGAGCCTCAGTACCTTCTCCAGCCATATGACGAACATCATCCGAATATTAAGCCAGATGACGCCGAAGAGTCTGGTGCTGCTTGATGAGGTTGGAGCAGGAACCGACCCTGCGGAGGGTTCAGCCCTGGCGATTTCCATCCTGGAGCATATCCACCGCATGGGCTGCCGCATGATTGCGACGACGCACTATTCTGAATTGAAGGCTTATGCATATGAACGCAAAGGCGTGATCAACGCCAGCATGGAGTTCGATATCAATACCCTAAGCCCGACCTACCGGCTGCTGGTAGGCGTACCTGGACGCAGTAATGCGTTTGCCATTGCAGAACGTTTGGGATTGCCTGTATCCATTCTGGAATTTGCCCGTGGCGAAGTTAAGGAAGAGGATCAACGGGTGGAGCATATGATTGCATCCCTCGAAGAGAACCGTCACACCGCGGAAGTAGAGCGTGAGAAGGCGGAGCAGGTTCGGAAGGAAATGGAGGACCTGCGTCTTCGTCACCAGCACGAGCTTCAGAAGCTGGAAGAGCAGAAGGACAAGCTGGTTGATAAAGCTCGTGCAGAGGCGAGACAGATCGTGGACAAGGCTCGGAATGAGGCCGAGGAAATCATCGCGGATCTGCGCAAGATTGCCCAAGAAGAAGGGGCTTCCGTTAAGGAGCATAAACTGATTGCTGCCAGAAAGCGTTTGGATGATGCCGAACCGCAGCAAGGTAAGAAGACGGCTGGCCAGCGTACTGCGAAGCAGCAGCGCAGCATTGAGCCTGGAGACGAGGTTCGGGTATACAGCCTGAATCAGAAGGGGCATGTCGTGGAAATGGCCGGCTCGAAGGAGGCGGTTGTTCAGCTCGGCATCATGAAGATGAAGGTATCGCTGGATGATTTGGAGCTGCTGTTGAATCCGGCAGCAAACGCTAAACAGGCGCCGAAACAGCATGCGACTGTCTTGAAACGGACTCGCGATACCAACATCCGGAATGAGCTGGACTTAAGAGGCGCGAATCTGGAAGAAGCGCTGATTGAGGTGGATCGGTTCATTGATGAGGCATTTCTGGGGAACTTGGGTCAGATTTACATCATTCATGGCAAAGGCACCGGGATCTTGCGAACCGGAATTCAGGATTATTTGCGCAAGCACAAGCATGTTAAGAGTCATCGTTTAGGTAATTACGGCGAAGGCGGCAATGGCGTCACCATTGCCGAGCTGAAGTAAGGAAAGTAAGAAATCAGGAACCGTTTTCTCCTTCAATCGTATAACATATCATCATAAGGTTTAGAACGACGGGATGCGAAAGGTGCCGCATCCCGTTTATATCAGGGAGGAAATAAGGTAATGACGGAAGCGATTGATCATTTGCTGACCCATCCACTCGGGGTGCTCGTCGGCTATTTCTCGGTTGCGATACTTGCACTTATTGTTTACTTGTATTGCTTTGAATTGGTTACCAAGTACAATTGCTGGGATGAAATACGCAAAGGAAATGTTGCCGCGGCCATGGCGACCGGCGGGAAGATCTTTGGCATCTGTAACGTGATGCGGTACAGCATAACGGCCAATACGTCCATTTATGGCATGATTAAATGGTCGTTCTTCGGGTTTATACTGCTTTTATTGGCTTATTGGTTGCTTGAATTCTTGACGCCTGTGTTTTCGGTCGATGAAGAGATTAGCAAGGATAATCGAGCAGTGGGCTTGATCGTACTTCTTATCACCGTATCTTTATCTTACATTATTGGAGCGAGCATCATTTAAGGGCTTCGGGAGGAAAAGGACGATGAAATATTTACCGCGGATATTGTTTGCGGCTGCCTTGATTTTTTTTGTGGCGGGTATTGTATACTTGATGTCTCAATAAAAATAAAGTGAACAGGGCCATCCATGGCCGTTTGAATAAGAAAGGGATGAATGATCGATGGAACCGACGGTTTGCCCATGGTGCCAAAGTGAGATTGTGTGGGATGAAGAGATAGGTCCCGAAGATACTTGTCCTCATTGTGCGAACGAACTGAAAGGCTACCGCACATTGAATATCGCATTGGATGACGAGGAAACACAAGACGATCCGGAGGAATATGAAGAGGATTATGAGGCTTCCGATGAGGAAGCGGTTGATCTTCAACGTATTTGGGGATCCGACCAGGAATCGCTGTCCTCGCTTCGAACCGTGGATAAGTACGGGGAGGATCACGACCTATTTGCATTTGAGGAGACCGTAGAGGGGATTCTGGACCAGCAAGAGGAAGTTCCCGAGTGCTTGCATTGCCGGGAGTATATGCTTCATGCCGGAACGCAGCACGTGAGCGGGGAAGGCTTCCAGCCGGTTAACGCAGCTTTGATTCAAGGCCCTATCCTTCAGCCGCCATATGATTTGAACGTATATGTGTGCCCTGGATGCTTCCATGTACAGTATAATCTGGCAGAGAATGACCGGCTTCGGATGATCAAGAGCTTTATCCATAAAAAGGAATAGCGTTTACGGAAAGGCGCTGTGTGCCGATCCGTGCGAACTTAAGGAAACTGCTATCGGCGGTTTCCTTTTTTTTGTTCATGAAGTGGGGATGAGAGGGGTAAAATACCTTGGACTTCAAGTGTAAGGGCGAGGGAGGAACTGTATATGAAGTTGACAAAGGACCCCCAGGCTATACTTCTGTTATCCGTTCATGGGTTGTTTATCTTATCGAGTGCATTGTCGGGTACGTTCCTCAACGTATATCTATGGAAAAGCCGCCAGGATTATACGATGCTCGGTTGGTTCACGATTGCTCAGCAGGTGGCATTGGGCTTGACGTTCTGGGCCGCCGGCAAATGGGTGAAGGAGCATAACAAAATGAATGCGCTTCGCCTGGGAATTGCGGTGTCCGGCCTGTTTTATTTATGCGTTCTGTGGGCAGGGCGGGACGCCGTCCATTATATTTGGCCGCTCGGCTTGCTGTTCGGCGTGTCATTAGGATTATTCTGGTTAGCCTTTAATGTGGTCTATTTTGAGGTTTCGAGCGCGGAGAATCGGGACTGGTTTAATGGCTGGATCGGACTCCTGGGCTCCATCACGGGGATTATCGGTCCGTGGCTGGCGGGCTGGATCATCACGATGATGCGTGGGGATCAAGGCTACCGGTTTATTTTTACCGTATCGATGGTCATCTTCGCCGTGACGGTGGTGCTGAGCTTTTTTCTGCGAAAACGGCCGGTTCAGAGCGGCTATCATTGGCTGGAGGGGTTGAGCCGGCTCAAGGAGGGCGGCGTATGGAAATACGCGGTATTCGGCTTGGCCGTTCAGGGAATCAGGGAAGGTGTGTTTTCCTTCCTTATTACACTCCTTGTTTTTGTGGCAACGGATCAGGAGTCGAAGCTGGGGCAGTTTGCATTGATTACTTCGGCGGTTTCGCTGGTCAGCTACTGGGCCTGCGGGAAGTGGTTCAAGCCCAAATTCCGTAAAACCGGCATGCTGGTAGGTTCCATATTGATGCTGCTGGTCATTTTACCGCTGCTGGTTGCGGTCAACTATACGACGCTGCTGGTGCTGGGAATCGGGACGTCGCTGTTTATTCCGCTGTATATGATGCCGGCTATATCGGCCAGCTTTGATCTTATGGGAGTGAATCAGGAAAACGTGGAGAAGCGGGTGGAACTGGTCGTGCTGCGGGAGCTCAGTTTAACCATAGGCCGAATAACGGGCCTGCTTGTGTTTATTCTTGTCCTGTCATTTAGACAGGACACGTTAACGGTGACGTTGCTGCTGTTGTTCCTGGGGGCGTCCCCTATCGGATCGTGGCTGTTTATACGAAAGCTGTTCCCTTCCAAAGGTCAAGTCACCTAAAGCCTAATGACATCTCTCGGGTCAAAAGAATCCGATAGTCAAACAAACGGTTTGCTGAACGACTGCGTCATAGCGCAATCCGTACACGCAAAGAAGGTATCTCCAGGGCTGCATGGCCTGCTTGGAGATACCTTCTATTATTTTATGACATCTTAAGGTCCATTGGCCGTGTCAGGGAGAACCATTTCAGTTCTTCGGGCTCACGTCCTGCTATCGTCTCGCCCAGCAGATCCGCAGCAATCATGCTGTATACGGTCCCGTTTCCGCCATACACCTCGATAAAGTAGCTGTGCGGATATTTCGGGTGCCTGCCGATCAGCGGGATGCCGTCTTTGGTTGTGGCAAATACGCCGGCCCAACTGCAAGCGATCTTCAAATCCGTCATATGGGGGAACAACTGATGAATTTCATTTAACAATCTCCGGCTTCTTGGTTCAGCGTACTCCTCTGGTTTGCCAGAAGGAGGCAGCGGCTCATCCAGCCCTCCGGCTATGATTCGCTGATCCGGCGTTGTCCGGAAATAGAGATAAGGGCGATTTGTTTCCCATATGAATGCGCGCTCATACCATGAAGACAGATCGGATACCGGCTCCGTCAGGATGGCATAGGTATTGAGCAGCTCCGCTTGATAATCAGGCTTCCATTCTTGGGTGCTATACCCGGTGGCCCAGATGATGTTCCTGGCCAGAACGCTTCCTTGATCGGTTAAGACGGTGACATCGCTGTGTGTATACCGGGTTTCCTTCACTCCGCTATTTTCGTAAACTCGCAGCCCATGCTCGCAGGCATCCTGGAGAAGATTATGCCCGAAACGGTAGGGATCGACTTCGGCATCGCCGCGGGCATAGATGGCCGCTTCTTTTGAGAACGGGAAGTTAGCCTTCACATGCTCGCGGCCCCAGTATTCCACATCGAAGCCCTTCCGTTTGAGCAGGTCATACTCATGCCGAATCATGCCGACATCTTGAGGGGTACTGGCATAGTAGAGGCTGCTTCGCGTGATCAGGCCGGTATCCCTGGACAGATGATTTGCGATTTCGGTGATCCGGCGTACCGCATGTCTGCACATCATGTAGAAGGAGGAAGCCCGTTGTTCACCAAATTGTTGGATCAGATCAGATAGAGGGCAGTCGTTAGAAAATTGCAACAGCCCCGAATTGGCGGATGTGCTGCCTTCGCACACTCGTTTTTTCTCCAGTAGGACGGTGTCCACGCCTTGCATGGTCAGCACGTAGGCCATCAGCGCGCCGCTTATACCGCCGCCGACTATGAGCACATCACAGCTGAGCTGTTCGGATAGACCGGGGTATTTTTTTACAGGTTCAGTGTTTAAATATTTCCAGGGCGTTATTCCGCCGGTCAGTAAAATGTCCCTCACCCCCTCATTGTCACATCGTTATTAGTTTGGACGTTCCTTTCGTTTTTAATGACATCTCACGACATAGATTTTTATATAGGTGGCATACTAGCTCCTGTGCAACCTAAATGGAAAGGGGAACAAACACGAAGATGACACCTAATCAGCAATTACAGCCTCTAACCTCAAAAGAACTGGACTATATTGCGGATTGCATCTCCAACGAAACCATGCTGGCCAAGCATTGTGCCGCGACAGCAGCAGCCAGTCAGAATCCAGCCATCCAGCAGGCGCTGCTGGGATTCGTAAAACGCCATGAGCAGCATCTGGACACCTTGGTTAACGCTCTGCAAATTCACAGCAATATCGCGCCGACGCAGCCTCAATAAGAGGAGATGTATAGACCAGGAAGCAAAATTGTTAAGGAGGAACGACTTATGGTAACCCCTAATGGATCTTCATACCTGCCCGAAGAGGATATGCTTAGCCCTATTCTGGGAGAGCTGAAACGTGCCGTTCGAGAGTATACGACAGCCACGACGGAAGCCTCTTGCCCTGAGGTGCGCCAAATGTTTACAGATTTGACTGCGGATACACTGAGACTGCAAGGCGAGTTTTTTAATATGATGAAGCAGCAGAACATGTATACCGCGCCTCGGCATGCATTGAAATACGATGTGGACAAGCAGCATAAGCAAGCGCAGCAGTCGCTGCAAAAAACTCGGGAAATCATTAATCAAAAAACTTCCGGCATGGGCGCGTTCGCGCATCACCCGAATGTAGCGCCGCATGCCACCAATGTAGCGCCTGCTTCTAATAATGTAACCCAATGATCCCATGGTTAACTCAATCTATGAGCCGATGACCCCCGCAGCCATTGCTGCCGGCATGCATCGGTATTTTTTTTTGCACATCCCGTGTAAGTTATTGTAATATAAGTATTAATCTCTGTTCCGATATATCATGCTATAAGAACGGTTATTCGGAATAAGTGCTGGAGGATACGTATATGGAAGAGCTTAGCGAATTGAAACTAAAGGTGCTTGATCTGCTGAAAGAAGACGCGAGAAGATCGCCGGCTCTGCTCTCTACTCTACTCGGTGTAGATGAGGAAGAAGTAAAGACCTCCATTGCGGAGCTTGAACGAGATCACGTCATTGTTAAGTATGCGACCGTAGTCAACTGGGGCAAGGTGGAAGACGAGAAGGTTACGGCGCTGATCGAGGTTCAAATTACACCTGAGCGCGGAAGAGGCTTTGAAGGAATTGCGGAACGGATTTATTTATTCCCGCAGGTGAAGTCGGTCTATCTTATGTCTGGCGCCTACGACTTGCTTGTTGAAGTGGAAGGCGGAAACTTGCGTGAGGTGGCCAACTTTGTTTCGGAGAAACTGTCACCTATCGATTCTGTACTATCGACCAAAACGAATTTTATTTTGAAAAAATATAAACAAGACGGGATTATCTTTGAAGAACGTCAAGAAGACAATCGTCTCCTGATCTCGCCGTAAAGGAAGCGTGTGCTATGATTGTGAACGAACAGCAGCTTGCAGAAAATAACAGGAAATCGATGAGCTCCTATTTGGCGCCCAGGGTCAGGGACATTCAACCCTCTGGAATCCGTAAGTTTTTTGATCTCGTCAGTGGAAATAAAGATATTATCACACTTGGTGTCGGTGAGCCTGATTTCGTAACGCCGTGGCATGTACGAGAAGCCTGCGTATATTCATTGGAGCGCGGGTTTACAGGATATACGTCCAATGCCGGTATGCCGGAACTGCGGGAGGCGATCGCGGAATATTTGAACGACAGTTTCCACGTGACCTATAATCCTGCCAATGAAATGATCGTAACCGTAGGCGGCAGTGAAGCGATTGATCTGGCGCTGCGTGCCTTGATTGTTCCCGGAGATGAAATTCTGATCCCCGAGCCGTGTTACATTTCTTACTCGCCGATTGCTTCAATCGGTGGCGGGGTGCCTGTTGGTATTGAAACGACGGCAGAGCATCATTTCAAACTGACGGCCGAGGCGCTCGAAGCGCAAATCACCCCCAAATCGAAGATTCTGATCCTGTGTTACCCAAGCAATCCAACAGGAGCAATCATGACCTATGAGGATTGGCTGCCCATTGCGGAAGTAGTGGAAAAACACGATCTGATTGTGATCTCCGATGAAATCTATGCTGAGCTCACATATGAAGGAAAGCACGTCAGCTTTGCCTCGATGCCAGGCATGATGGACCGCACCATTCTGGTGAGCGGCTTCTCGAAGGCATTTGCTATGACAGGTTGGCGTATGGGGTATGTGTGTGCTCATTCGGATCTGATCGGCGCCATGCTGAAAATCCACCAGTATACGGTTATGTGTGCACCCGCAATGGGGCAAGTCGCCGCGCTCGAAGCATTGCGTAACGGCATGGGGGAAAAGGACCGAATGGTTGAATCCTATAACCAGCGGCGCAGACTCGTGGTTCAAGGGCTGCGCGAGATCGGTTTGGATTGCCACGAGCCACAGGGAGCGTTCTACGCGTTCCCAAGCATCAAGCGAACGGGACTCGGCTCGGATGAATTTGCCCAGCGCTTGCTGACCGAGGCGAAAGTGGCTGCCGTACCGGGCACCGCATTCGGCCTTGGCGGGGAAGGATTCATTCGCTGCTCATATGCTACATCCATTGCCCAACTGAATGAGGCCTTGGAGAGAATGGGTAATTTTGTGGAAAAAATAAAGTAGGCAAGGAAATCGTTGAACTTTTTCCTTGAATTAACAAAAAAATCACTTTCCATTGGCAAAATATATGTTATAATTTTATTTTGGGGGCAGAATTTTACTTTCCAAGGAGGGATCACCAGTGTTTTGTGATTATGAATTGTCAAACTACCGTGGTGACTATACGGCTGAAGACAATAATCACGGTAAATGGTCAATTAAATCAGCCAAATCCACTCCTCAGGAAATTACCTTGGAAGACGAAATTCATATGCTTCGCCGAAAGATGGAACAAATTTTTTTGGAAGAGCAGTCCTTCACGTCGGAGATTGTCATCGAGATCAGCAGTTTGCTGGACTTGAAGATTAACGAATATATGAAGGCCCATCCCAAAAAGAAACTATAAAATACGATCTGATTGAATATTACAAGGCTGTTCCTGGGGCTAGATGCCTTACGGATCAGCCTTGTTTGCGTCTAAAGATTCCCTCTGATGAAAAAAAACATCCCGGAATCATGATGGGCCTGGGCTTATTCCGGCGTAGAGGGACCCTGATTCGAAAATATGCTATAGTTGAGCATAATAAGAAAAACGTCTATCGACGTACTTTCTCAGAAGACAGACCGCGGTTAAAGGAAGTTTTTCTTGAGATTATAGAATTGCTAAGCTTCGCTGAAACTATAAATTCTATAATCTTAAGATATATGGTGTTTATGGATAAGGATCGGACGATGAAATGGAGGATAATGTGATGAAGGTATATACAAGAACGGGAGATGCAGGGGAAACTTCAATTATTGGCGGTCGTGTGCCCAAGGATGACCCGCGGATAGAAGCGTATGGCACAATTGACGAATTGAACAGCTTTGTCGGTCAGGCCGTGTTTTTGGCCAAGGAAGCCGACTTTGAGGAACTTCATCTTCAGCTCGTTCGAATCCAGCATGAACTGTTCGATTGCGGCTCGGATCTGGCCTATGCGAGACCTCGAGAGGATAAACTCAAGGTAAGCGCCGAGCTTGTGGACAATCTGGAGGTATGGCTGGATGCTTTCGAGGAGAAGAACCCTCCGCTTGAGCGTTTCATCTTGCCAGGCGGAAGCGCGTTGTCTTCGCTGCTTCATGTATGTCGGACCGTATGCCGTCGCGCCGAGAGGTTGACCGTTTCGCTGCAGCGAACCACGGAAATCAATCCGGAGGTCCGCCGCTATTTGAACCGTTTGTCCGACTATTTCTTCGTGACTGCACGGGCAGCCAATGTGCACGCCGGGATTCCGGATGTCGAATATGAGCGAAGCGGAAAGGTGTTTCGGTAATTCATGAGTTTGTATTATCCGCCTATCAGTTATGTCGTGTCCCCACAGGAAGACGGCATGCAACTTAAGACCATTTTGCAAAAACGGATGGGGGTATCCCGTAAGCTGCTGTCGCGCCTCAAGTTGACTGAGCAGGGCATCATGCTGAACGGGGCCCGTGTATACATTAGCGTTTACGTGCATGCCGGAGATCTGATCGAAATCCGGATGGAGCAGGAACGATCAGACGATATGCTGCCCCAGCCGATGAATCTTCATATTCTGTACGAGGATGAACATCTGCTTGTGCTGAACAAGCCGGCGGGGATCATTGTCCATCCGACGCACGGGCATTATACGGACACGCTGGCGAACGGCGTCGTTCACTATTGGCAGGAGAAGGGCTGGAAATACCGGTTCAGAGCGGTTCACAGGCTGGACCAGGAGACTTCCGGCGTGTTGGTGATTGCGAAGAATGCATATATTCACCAGCATGTTTCCGAACAAATGATAGCCGGCACCGTTGACAAGAGGTATGTAGCATTTGTTCATGGCAAGCCTGCTTTCCCCTCAGGCGATATTGACGGTCCGATTGATCGGGACCCGTTAGACCCCCACCGCCGCATCGTAACTCCCGAAGGATACCCTTCGCTTACGCGATATAAGGTATGCGAAGCTTACCCTTCCGCATCCTTGGTCGAATTAAAGCTGGAAACGGGCCGTACCCATCAAATTCGGGTGCATATGCTTAGCATCGGTTGTCCATTGATTGGAGATCAGATGTACAGGCATCCGGTTTACAGCGATCGGGAGTTACGATCAGACGGGGCGGCTTCGGACTTGGCCGCCGGTCCAGCAGATCTGGAAGCTGCAACGATCATGAGGCTGGACCGCTATATGGGCCGGCAGGCGCTGCATGCAGCAAGCCTGACGCTGATTCACCCGATTGAGGGGAGCACGATGACATTCACAGCCCCGCTTCCTGAGGATATGAACGCACTGAGAAACATGCTCGCGGATGAGGCGACTTAAGTAGGTTCAAAACAACACTAGAAGGAGAACGTATCGAATGAGCAAACTGAAAGTATATCAATATCCGAAATGCGGAACATGCCGCAACGCGGTCAAATGGCTGCAGAACGAAGGACATGAGCTGGAACTTCAAAATATTTTTGAACAACCGCCACAGAAGGAAGAACTAGCCGACCTTATCGCCAAGAGCGGTCTGGAGCTTAAGAAATTTTTCAATACGAGCGGCGAGGTCTACAAGGAAATGAATCTGAAGGACAAGCTGTCTGGGCTCTCCGATGAAGAGAAAATCGAACTGTTGTCGTCCAACGGGAGATTAATTAAGCGTCCGATCGTGACGGACGGCAGTAAAGTGACCGTCGGCTTTAAAGCGGAACAATATCAGGAGTCATGGCAGAAGTAGAATGGATCCGGCATGTACACATTCTCCTGCTGAAGAAGGTAGAGCATCCCAAGGTCTTTCGACCGCCGGGATGTTCTTTTGTTTTAAGAGATAAGAAAGTATAAACACCCGAGGCTTAGCATCCTCGTAAGAAAAGCTTCCGCTAAATGCGGTCTGTCTACTGAGAAAGTACGTCGATAGACGTTTTTCTTAAGAGATAAGAAAGTATAAACATCCGAGGCTTAGCATCCTTATCTCGCAAGAAAAACTTCCGCTAAATGCGGTCTGTCTACTGAGAAAGTACGTCGATAGACGTTTTTCTTATGAACAGCCAATGATAGGAAATTCAAAGAAATACCTTATGACAAGCCCAAGTCTATATAGGGATATGGTATAATGACAAGGTATATTTAAGGTAATATCAGAGAAGTTAAAGTTAGGAGCGATCATGACTGTGATACCCAATCAACAACCATCCTTAATGCTTGTAGACGGGATGGCTTTATTATTTCGTGCTTATTATGCAACCGCGTCAAGCGGCTATATCCGTCGAACCAAAGCGGGAGTGCCGACCAACGCGATTTACGGCTTCCTGCGGTATATGTGGGATGCTATCGATAAATTTCAGCCTACCCATGTGGCGTGCTGCTGGGATATGGGATCAAAAACATTTCGAACAGAGCAGTTCGCGTCGTATAAAGGCAATCGTCCGGAAGCCCCGGATGATCTGGTTCCGCAGTTTTCGTTGGTGCGCGATGTGACGGAATGTCTGGGAATTCCGAACCTGGGCGTCGTGGGCTATGAGGCCGATGATTGCATCGGCACGCTGGCCAGACGGTACGGGGACAGCATGAATGTAAAGATCCTGTCGGGGGACCACGATCTGCTTCAGCTCGTAAACGATTCGACTTCCGTTATTATTATGAAAAAGGGACACGGCAATTATATGCACTATACCCCGGAAACCTTGTACGCGGAAAAAGGACTTTCTCCAAGACAGGTTATCGATGTGAAAGGCCTGATGGGAGATACGAGCGATAATTATCCGGGCGTACGCGGGATTGGCGAGAAAACGGCAGTCAAGTTGATTCAGGAGTATGAATCGGTGGAAGGCATTCTTGCGAATCTTGATTCACTGACCAAAGGGGTCCGCACCAAGATCGAGGCAGATCTGGAAATGCTGCATCTGTCCCGGGCTTTGGCCGAAATCCATTGCGAGGTTCCCATGGAGTGCGAATTGGATCTGTGCCGCTTAAGCGTGGATCACGAACGTGCATTAACCAAACTGGAGGAGCTTGAGATGAAGAGCCTCGGTCATCTTATTGGGGTGGCGGTGGTTTCCTAGTCATGCGGAGACGGTTTAATTTCGGAAGAAAATCAATCTGGACCGGATTACTGCTCGGGGCATTGCTGCTTCTTGTATCGGCATGCGCCTCCGACCAGACTCCTTCAACCGATACCTCTAAACAGCCCTCGGGGGCCGAGAAGAAGGTGGAAGTTATGGTTTCGGCAGCAGCAAGCCTCAAATCCAGCCTGGAAGAGACCGGACGACGATTTGAAGCGGAGTTTCCGAATGTTACGCTGCGTTATAATTTCGGCGGTTCGGGCTCTCTTGGACAACAGCTTGAGCAAGGGGCCCCCGTAGACTTGTTTATATCCGCGGCAACGGAGCCGATGGATCGATTGGTCGAGAAGGGGATCGTGCAATCCGATGCGGTTCAGTTGATGTTTCGAAATGCATTGGTGCTGATTGAGCCTGTCGGCAAACAGAACGTGAAGCAATTACGGGATCTATTAAAACCCGAGATGCGCGTTCTGGCTATCGGGCAGCCGGATACGGTACCGGCCGGAGAATATGCCAAGGAGGCTCTTCAGAATGAAGGCCTTTGGGATGATGTGGAATCCAAGGCGGTGTATGCCAAGGACGTGACGCAGGTTCTGGCTTATGTAGAGTCGGGGAATGCGGACGCCGGTTTTGTGTACAAAACCGATCTGAAGAGTTCCACCAAGGCAATGCTTGCGCTTGAGGTCGATCCGGACAAGCACCAACCAATCGAATATCCTGCAGCGGTTCCCGGTAATGCCAAGCATCCGCAGGAGGCTGAGGCGCTTCTTGAATTTATGCGGAGGCCCGAGATCAGGGATATCTTCGCGGAGGCTGGATTTGAGGTAGCGGAGGCGTCGCCGTGACCACGACCGAAATGTTCTGGATGCCGGTATGGCTGTCGATAAAAACATCACTGCTGTCCAGCATCATAGCATTTATACTGGGATCAGCAGCAGCGCGCTGGATGTCCCGGCGCTCGTTTGTCGGCAAGACGGCGGTAGAAACGCTGCTGATGCTTCCGCTCGTGCTTCCGCCTACGGTGGTTGGCTTTCTTCTGCTTGTCATGCTGGGCAGAAACAGCTGGATAGGTTCAGCTGCTGAATGGCTGTTTGCCAGACCCATCATTTTTAGTTGGGGAGCCGCGGTCATAGCGGCTATTGTGGTCTCGTTTCCGCTGGTGTATCAGAGCATGCGGGTGGGCTTTGAGTCTGTGGACCCGGAGCTTGAGGATTCGGCGCGATCGGCCGGGGCCGGCGAATGGCAGGTCCTTCGCTGGATTACGCTGCCGCTTGTTCGCAGGGCGGGAATTTCGGCGTTCATACTGGCCTTTGCCAGAGGTTTAGGGGAATTTGGGGCAACCTGGATGGTTGCAGGCAATATACCGGGCGTTACGCAAACGCTGCCCACGGCGATTTACGTTGCGGTAAGCAATGGCGAAAGCGGGCTGGCGTGGGCGTGGACGGCGGTCATTATTTTGTTCTCATGGCTGTTACTGGCCGCGTCAGGAACGGGCAGAAGCAGAGAAAGAGGCGGGCAGACTTGACGGGAGCACCATGTTTACATATGCTTCGAATAGAGCTTGTTAGCAACTATATAGAGAACAAGGCACAGCACATCGTGGAGAGGATGGAAGAAGCATGAGTTTACTTGGAGCAATTGAAGCAGGAGGAACCAAGTTCGTTTGCGGCGTGGGTAAGGAGGATGGTACGGTTGTGGAGCGAGTGAGCTTCCCGACAACAACCCCTGAAGAAACCATGGCAAATGTCTTTAACTTTTTTGCTGATAAGGATATAGAGTCGATCGGAGTCGGTTCTTTCGGGCCGATTGATCCGGTGAAGGGCAGCCCGACTTATGGCTGCATTACAACGACACCGAAGCCGCATTGGAGCAATTACAATATTGTCAAAGCTTTGGAAGAGCGTTTTAATGTTCCGATTGGGTTTGATACCGATGTAAACGGAGCAGCTCTTGGAGAATATACATGGGGCGCTGCCCAGGGACTGGATAGCTGTCTGTATATCACCATCGGAACGGGAGTAGGAGCAGGCGCCGTGGTAGCTGGTGAATTGATCCACGGATTGTCTCATCCGGAGATGGGGCATATTTATGTGCGCCGCCATCCGGAAGACCAATATGAAGGGACCTGTCCTTATCATGCAGACTGTCTGGAGGGGCTTGCAGCCGGACCGTCTCTTGGCAAACGTTGGGGAGTTCCCGGTGTGGAATTGACGCCGGATCATCCGGCTTGGGAGATGGAGGCTTATTATCTGGCACAAGCGCTGATGAATTATGTCCTCATTCTGTCCCCTCAGCGAATCGTGATGGGCGGAGGCGTTATGAAGCAGGAGCAGCTGTTCCCGCTGATCCGCACGAAGCTTCAGGAGCTGCTGGCCGGATATGTACAGCATCCAAGCCTTCATGACGGGATTGATCAATTCATCGTTCCGCCGATGCTCGGCGATAATGCGGGTCTCTGCGGTGCATTGGCGTTGGCCAAGCTGGCAGTAGATGAGGCCAAGAGCGGTCAAGCTTAACTTCTATTCTTATATAGAGTGAGCAAAAATGGGTTTCATTCTATTACAGATTATGGTATTATGAATTCAACAGTATAACGTATGGAACGGGAAGCACCTTTCTTTGTCGCTGCGGCGGAGGAGAGGTGCTTTTTTGCGTTGTTCCATCGTTGTGCTGAATGCGTAAACGGGAGGTATTCGAGGGATGCAAATTGTATTCATGAATCAGATGAGCGGAGCGGATGAGTCAGGTCACCTCCGTTCTGCTCAAGTCTGGATCGGTGAGGAAGAGGGAGGATGGCGGCTCGGTTGGCGGAACATGGAACCGGACGGCGAAGTATCCGATGATGAGTGGTATGAAGGAAGTTCGTGGAATGAGTTATTATGCGTGTACCGACATCAATTAGCGAAGAAGCTTGGAGAGGGGTTCCGGCCGCTTGTGGAGGGGGTATTCCACGAACCGGGAGAGACTGGAGGAAAGAATCTTGGTGTGCAGAAGCTGCAGTGCTACAGTGAGCTGTATGGCTCGGAGGAGCTGTACACGGAGCTGTGTGCCTGGCGCAGAAGAAAGGCGGCCTCCGGAAGAAAAGCACCTTATTTCATTGCCAGCAATCGGGTGCTGCGCATGATTAGCGCCTTCATCCCCCAGAATGAGGAAGAGCTGCTGCAGCTTCCGGGAATCGGGATCAGCAAGTCTTCAGAGCATGGGGCGGAGTGGCTGGAGATCACGACGAAAATCGAGCGAACCACAACCTTTCCACTGGATTGGGTTGATAAGCAGCTGCAGGAAGAGGTGTTCTTGTCCTGGCTGTATAAGCAGAAGGAGCAGCGATACAAGCAAGAGCTGGACCGCTTCCGAATTCGCCGTACGATGCTGCTTGGCATAGCCGAGGGAGCTTCGCTGACCGAGCTGGAAGAACGCACTTCGTTAACTCGTCGAGATTTGGTTGAGGAATTGGAAGGTCTTGAGAAGGAAGGTTATGATACGGAGCAGCTGCTGGAGGTTGAGCTGAATACGATGACGGCTACCGAGCAGGCGACGGTATGGAAGGCTTTTGAGGAGCTGGGCGATACATTTCTTAAACCCGTATTACAACGGGTATATGGAGAAGGACAAGCTCACAATGGAGAGGTAGAAGAGATTGGCGGAACGGAGGAGCTGTATGAGCGGCTGCGCCTGATCAGGATACGCTTCCGGCGGCAAGAACCTGGTAAAGCGAACGCAGGCTAATTCCAGGTAATGAAACAGGACGGATTCCCTTGCGGCAGGGAGATCCGTCCTGATGGTTTCGAGTATTCATATCCAGTCTTTCTTACGGAACAGATAAAACATGAGAGCACCGGCAGAAATCATGACGCCTATAACTACATAATAAGAATATTCCCAGTGAAGCTCAGGCATATTGTCAAAGTTCATGCCGTAAATGCCCGTAATCAGCGTCAGTGGAATGAAGATCGTTGTAATGGCGGTAAACACGCGCATGATTTCATTGGCCCGATTGGCGATACTGGATTGGTAAGCCTCTCGTAGGTTCCCCATGAGATCTCGATAAGTTTCGAAGGTTTCGGAAATTTTCACGGCATTTTCATAGATATCGCTGAAATATTTTTGCAGCTGGTCATCGATCAGCCGGAGATCTTTTTTGTTAAGTGTATTGATAACTTCCTTCTGCGGTCCAAGCACCTTTTTCAACCAAAGAATCTCGCTTCGCAGACCGATGATCTCGCTGAGGTGGGATTTTTTGGTATGCATCAGAATGTCTTCCTCCAGCTTTTCAATCCGCGCCTCGATGCGGTCCCCGACGGAGAAATAGTTGTCCGTCACAAGGTCGATCAAGAGATAGAGGAAGCGGTCAGGCGTGCTGACTTCATCCTCCCAGAGAAGCGGTTTAACGGTGCGAAGCTCGTGGATCTTTTGCTTGGTCACCGTAATAATAAAATGTCTGCCCAGGAAAACATTCAATGCCCGAAGGAAAATCTCTTCGTCGTCAAACCGGATGCTGTTCACGACGATAAAATAGTGGTTCTCGTATATTTCAATTTTGGGACGCTGCTCCTCTTCGCTGAGGCAATCCTCAACCGCAAGATCATGCAGGGAGAAGAGGGGCTGCAGTTCGGCTAAATCATCCACGTCCGCATCCAGCCAGTAGAAGCCGCTGGCCGGAGGTGTCAGCGTCATTTCGATGTCATCAACAGGGGTAAATACGCCCGAATCGACCAACCGGATTTTCATCTGATATCACTCCTTTGTCAAATACAAGCTGCTTGGTTAAGCAGTAAAGGCACAGGATATCAGCCCACCGGTATACGGGCATAATCAAGGAAGGTTAGAATACGATAAAAAGCGCATGAAAAATAACGCCGCCCTCTGCCGGTAAGCTGATCTTAATCCTATGCGGTTGTGCGTCTTGTGCATCCAGTTTCTGGCTCGGGTCACCGTCCATCTTCCATGTCACCTCTTTCATACTCGGTTTTAAACAGCACTTGTCTAGTATAACGCCGGGTGTAGGACCTTTCAAGTTGAAATCCGGTGCAGCCAAGGGCCATTTGTACAGGGTATGGAAACCTTCGGTGAAGTGTGACGGACTTTATGAAAAGGTTCTTGACGAAAAATTGGGAATGATTTAAAGTAAGTATCAATTACGAACAATTTAAGACAACTGAATAAAGCGAAATCTTATCAAGAGCAGGTGGAGGGACTAGCCCTATGAAACCCGGCAACCGGCGGCAACATCGCACGGTGCTAATTCTTGCAGGAGATACGACGCTTCTTTGAAGCCGTTGTATAGTCTGACAGATGAGAGAGGCGCATTGTGATACGTATATGATGACCTTTCTCTACTTCGAGAAAGGTCTTCTTGCGTTTATACAGTCTAACGCTCTTTCTCACAGCTTTTTTATGGATGTATCATTTCATATTTCGAAGGAGTGAGCCACGATGCCGATTAAAATTCCGGATGCCTTGCCGGCAAAGGAAGTTCTGGCTGGAGAAAACATTTTTGTCATGGATGAGAGTCACGCATTTCATCAGGATATCCGCCCATTGCGGATCGCTATTTTGAACCTGATGCCAACCAAGGAAACGACGGAGACCCAACTGCTGCGATTGATCGGTAACTCCCCGCTCCAGGTGGATGTTGTCCTTCTTCACCCGAGTTCGCACGTTTCGAAGAATACGTCGGCTGAGCATCTGAAATCATTTTACAAAACCTTTGAAGAAGTGAAGAACCGTCGTTTTGACGGCATGATCATTACAGGCGCTCCGGTCGAGCAGTTGGAGTTTGAAGAAGTGAATTACTGGGATGAGCTTACTGAAATTTTTGAATGGACCAAGACGCATGTAACCTCCACGCTCCATATCTGCTGGGCATCGCAAGCCGGACTTTATTATCATTACGGCGTGCCGAAATACAGCCTTGAGGAAAAATGCTTCGGCGTATTTCCACATACGATCAATGAAACATGTACCAAGCTGCTCCGCGGATTTGACGAAATGTTCTTTGTTCCGCATTCCCGCCATACGGAAGTTCGGCGCGAAGACATTACAGGCATTGACGATTTGGTCATCCTGTCCGAATCCGAGGAAGCAGGCATTTATTTGGTATCAAGCCGGGATGGAAAGCAGATTTTTGCCACAGGGCATTCCGAGTATGATGCGGACTCTCTGAAGTGGGAGTATGACCGGGACGTTGCCAAGGGCATGGATATCGAACTGCCGCGCAACTATTATCCGAATAATGATCCAACAAGGACGCCTCCATCCATATGGCGGGCGCATGCAAACTTATTATTTACTAATTGGCTCAATTACTATGTATATCAGGAAACGCCATACGATATTGGTCCGCAAATATAGCCGTATACGGGAGGAGAGTTTGTGATGGAGAAGAAACCTTTTAATATAGAGAGCCGGCTGGCACAGATCGGCTCGGTGCAAGAACCGGTAACCGGAGCCGTGAATTTTCCGATTTATCAGGCTACGGCATACCGCCATCCCAAATTAGGCCAGAGCACGGGGTTTGACTACGCCCGTACGAAAAATCCGACCCGGTCGGTACTGGAGGACGCCTGCGCCGAGCTGGAATCCGGCGATGCCGGCTTTGCTTGCAGCTCGGGCATGGCAGCCCTTCAGACGATTTTTGCTTTGTTCGGTCAAGGGGATCATCTGATTGTATCGCTGGATCTGTATGGTGGGACGTATAGGCTGCTGGAGCGGATTATGTCCAAGTTCGGCGTTACGGCTACGTACGTGGACACGAATGACCGGGATGCGCTGGAAGGGGCAAGAAGGCCCAACACGAAGGCTGTATTTATCGAAACGCCCACCAATCCGCTGATGATGATTACGGATATCGAAGCCGTCTGTACGTGGGCAAGGCATCATCAACTGATCAGCATCGTGGATAATACGCTGCTTACTCCGTATTTCCAAAGACCCATCGAGCTTGGGGCGGATATCGTTATACATAGCGCCACCAAGTATTTGGGAGGACATAACGATGTGCTGGCGGGGATCATCGTAACGAAGGGCAAGGAACTATCGGAGGAGATGGCTTTCCTTCATAACTCCATCGGCGCGGTGTTAAGCCCGACGGATTCCTATCAGCTGATGAGAGGAATGAAGACGCTTGCGCTGCGCATGGATCGGCACGAGACGAATGCAACCGCAGTGGCAACGTTTTTGACAACTCACCCGGCGATCGGCGAGGTGTATTATCCTGCCCTGCCGGACCATCCGGGACATGACATCCAGAATCGTCAATCCAGCGGCAACACGGGCATCTTCTCCTTCAAGGTGAAGGACGCCCGTTATGTGGAGCCCGTGCTGCGGCACATTAAGCTGATTGCGTTCGCTGAAAGCCTGGGGGGCGTTGAGTCCCTGATGACATACCCTGCCGTTCAGACCCATGCGGACATCCCGCTTGAGATTCGGGAAGCAATCGGCGTGGATGACCGTTTGCTCCGGTTCTCGGTCGGCATCGAGCATGCGGATGACTTGATCGCGGATTTGGATGCTGCACTGAGCGCGGCCATGGCTGAAGTGGAAGGGAGCACGGGAGAATGAGCATCGATAAAGGTCCATCCGGATTGGAAACGCAAACCAAGCAGTTAGCTGCTAAACGGGGACACGAGGAAGAACTGCGTTTCGAGACAAAACTATTGCATTTCGGCGGGGAAATCGACCGGGCAACCGGCGCCTCGAGCGTTCCGATCTATCAAGCCTCGACGTTTCACCATGAAGATATCTTTAACCCGCCGCAACACGATTACAGCCGTTCCGGCAATCCGACTCGGCAGGCGCTGGAGGATTATATCGCCCTTTTGGAGGGAGGCGTACGCGGTTTCGCTTATGCTTCCGGTATGGCAGCGATCTCCAGCTCGTTCATGCTGCTCAGTGCGGGGGATCATATGATCGTGACGGAGGATGTGTACGGCGGAACCTACCGCTTGCTGACCAGCATTTTATGCCGTATGGGCATCGAGAGCACCTTCGTGGACATGACCGATCTGGATCAGGTGAAGGCGGCCCTCAAACCGAATACGAAAGCCGTCTATATGGAAACTCCTTCAAACCCGACCCTGAAAATTACCGACATTGGTGCGGTGACGGATTGGGCGAAGGAGCAAGGCCTGCTTACCCTGCTGGATAATACGTTCATGACGCCGTTTTACCAGCGTCCGATTGAATTCGGCGTGGATATCGTGATCCATAGCGCGACCAAATTCCTTGGCGGGCACAGCGATGTGCTGGCAGGTCTCGCGGTAGCCAGAACCGAGGAGCTGGGAGACCAACTGAAGCAGCTGCAAAATGGTTTGGGCACGGTCCTTGGGGTCCAGGATTCCTGGCTCCTTATGCGCGGAATGAAAACACTCAGCACACGTATGGCCCACTCCGAGCAAAGCGCGGCCAAGCTGGCGGCATGGCTGCAAGGGAGAAGCGACATTGAGCAAGTGTACTACCCTGGCCTCTTGAATCATCCGGGACGTGAAGTCCATGAGAAGCAATCGAGTGGTTATGGCGCGGTCATCTCCTTTGACGTCGGCTCAGGCGAACGCGCCAAGCAGGTGCTGAACCATGTGAAGCTGCCGCTGGTCGCGGTCAGCCTGGGAGCCGTGGAGAGCATCCTGTCGTATCCGACAATGATGTCGCATGCGGCCATGGGCGAGAGGGTTCGGCATGAACGCGGAATTACGGATGGCTTGCTCCGTTTCTCGGTCGGACTCGAGGATGTGGACGATCTGATTGCTGATCTGGATCGGGCTTTTGCTGCCAGTTACTAAAGATTTGCGCGAAGCAAGGAACGTTATTTAAAGATTTGCCAAATCATAGAATTCGGCATCCTGTCACGGACGGGATGTCGTTTTTAATGCCGGATTGTGGTAGGATGAGATAGAAAAAGTTTTGCTGGTGATTTGTTATTTTGCTCTAAGTAGGGAGGCTGCAAGAATGAGTGCGGTAAACCGTATATTGGATAAAGCTTTACGCGGTGAGCGTTTGAACCTGGAAGATACCGTAACGCTTTTTGAAAGTGATGAGATTGAGAAAATTGGTCATGCGGCGGATGTGATGACAAAGCGTCTGCATCCGGATCCTATCACGACATTTGTTATCGGCCGGAATATCAATTACACAAACATATGTGATGTATTCTGCCGTTTTTGCGCTTTTTATCGCAGACCCGGCTCTTCCGAGGGCTATGTACTGCCCGATGAAACAATCTTCCAGAAGATTCAGGAAACCGAGGATGTGAACGGTACTGAAATTCTGATGCAGGGCGGCGTCAATCCGGATTTGCCTTTCAATTATTATACCGACCTGCTTCGCAACATTAAGAAGCGGTTTCCTAACATCACGATGCATTCCTTCTCCCCGGCGGAAATTATGAAAATGGTGGAGATCTCCGGGCTTACGCTCGAAGAGGTGATGCGCGAGCTTCACAGCGCGGGTCTGGACTCATTGCCTGGCGGCGGGGCCGAGATTTTGGATGATCGTATCCGCAAAAAGGTCAGTCGTCTGAAAGGCACATGGCGCCAGTGGATGGATGTCATGCAGACGGCCCATAAAGTCGGCATGAACACGACGGCTACCATGGTGATCGGTCTGGGTGAAACGATGGAAGAGCGTGCGTTACATATGCTTCGCGTACGTGATGCTCAGGATGAATGCATTCAGAACGGATATGATTCCAAAGGCTTCCTGGCCTTCATTCCATTTACGTTCCAGCCGGACAATACGAACCTTAAGCGCGAGCGCGAAACGCCGGAGGCGTACTTGAAGACGGTAGCCATTGGTCGCTTGGCGATCGATAACGTTCCGAATCTGCAATCCTCCTGGGTAACGATGGGACCTGAAATCGGCAAGCTGTCACTCAGCTACGGCTGCAATGACTTTGGCAGCACGATGATGGAGGAGAACGTGGTTTCTTCCGCAGGAGCCGTCTATAAGGTCAATATTGAATCGATAATTCAATTGATCCGGGAGACCGGCAACATCCCGGCTCAACGCAACACCCGGTATGATATTCTGCGCGTGTTCGAAGATAACAGCACCGTTGAGCGTGACTTCGTTATGCAGAACTAATTCTATACTTCATGTAGATCCGCAAGGCGGGCCGAGCAACTCGGTCCGCCTTTTTAATTTACATCAGAGAGTATGTGCGTTGATGGACATATTTAGGATGCGGCCGTTGATTAGATATTTTCCGGACTTGCTTGTTTTTCCAAGCAGGAGTTCCGTATATCCCCGAGCGGGTCCCCATATACTGAAAAGGGAACTCGAAAGGAGTGATTCCATGGAACTGTTCAGCATTTCTGTCGGTACACGGACGGAAGACGAGAAAAAGGCGTTTCACCGTATATTGTCAGACAAGCAGAAAGAGCTACATAAACAATGCAAGCAGCTGAAATTCACATTCAGCGCTTCGGATGACCGCGTAATTTGGACGTGCTCCGGCAAGCTTCCGCTGTCCTCATGGACCGCATCGGCCGACACGCTGCGCCGGCTCACTGCCGAAGCAGTCACTGCTTATATTATGGAAGAGAAAGAGCAGGAGATTGCTGCACGGTTAATGTTCTCGGAATTCGAGTTTGATGATGAGGAAGAAGCGGGGCGGATCCTGCAGTGGTTTTTGATGCTCCTGCAAAAAGAGGAAGGCCCGTCCGGGGACTTCTGGCAGAGCCGCAAACGCAAGCTGTCGGAAGGCATATATCAATGCCTGAACGAGGCGCCTGAGCTTAATCTGGATGGGTTTATAACCTTCCGGCTTCAGTCTTATGAACAGGAGCTCCGCGAGATGGCGGAGTATGCAGTGGATGAATTTATGCTCGATCAGCAGTACGAGGAGTTCGTCAGCCTGCTGAAATATTTTGTTTATTTTCAGGAGCCCAAAATGCCGCTGGTTCATGTCATTCATAAGGGGGAGGAAGAGTTCCTGCTGCTGGATGGCAATCTTCGCCCGATTGAACGCCCTCGGGATGAAGGACTCGTTATGGAGAGGCTTGACCAGGATATGGAGATTGAAGATATGGTGGTCAGTACGCTGATTTCGGTATCTCCGGCCCGCATGATTATCCACACGAGGCAGCCTGAGCTTCCCGTCATCGTGACATTGGCCCATATCTTTGATAACCGCGCCGAAGTATGCTGCAGCTGTCCCGAATGCAGCGCGCTTCTCGGAAGCGGACGAATGATGACTTGACGCATCGAAGCGGTCAGGATTATAATTACTGATAAATTCACGTAAAAGCTCTGACAAAGACATGAATCAATTTTGGATTTGACCGCTCAGAGAGAGGAAACCTTGGCTGCAATTTCCTCCGGTTCACCATTGATTTACCCCTTTGTAGCTGTGTCGTCGAACCCGCACGTCATGATGATTGCGGATGAGTAGGCTTCACCGGTTCATGACCGTTACTCAATGCTGATGAAGGATCTTAATCGTTTATGTACCCAGTACATAAGGTGATGAAAGAGATCGAATTAGGGTGGAACCACGGGTATAACACTCGTCCCTTCGCGGGACGGGTGTTTTTTGCATGTTCCGGTATCTTTCGTTGAAGTCTTGGCGGGCACCTCAGCGGTCCATGCCTGTCTTCGCGGGGAGACTAACGCGTCCTTCATATATGGAAGAAACGTGAAATTCTTTTTCTTGGGAGGAATACAAGGTGGCTATTAGCATTAAATTGCCTGACGGCTCCGTACGGGAGTATGATGCGGGCAGCAGTATTGAGGATGTGGCTGCTTCAATCAGCAGCGGACTTAGAAAGAATGCGGTCGCGGGAAAAATGGACGGGATCGTCGTGGATCTTTCGACACCGCTTCAGGACGGAGCTTTGATCGAGATCGTAACGCAGGATACGCCCGAAGGGCTTGAAGTGATGCGTCATAGTACAGCGCATTTGCTGGCTCAAGCGACCAAGCGTTTGTATGGAGCGAAAGAAGTAAAGCTGGGCGTGGGTCCGGTCATTGAGGACGGCTTCTACTATGACATGGATCTGGAAGAGCCTTTGAATCCGGAGGACCTGCAAAAGATCGAGAAGGAAATGGAACGCATTATCGGCGAGAATCTTCCGATTGTCCGCAAGGAAGTAAGCCGTGCGGAAGCGCTGCGCATCTTTGGCGAGCTTGGGGATCCGTACAAGTTGGAACTGATCAATGCCCTGCCTGAGGATAGCGTTATTACGATCTATGAGCAAGGCGAGTTCTTTGATCTCTGTCGTGGACCGCATGTCCCTTCAACCGGCAAGATCAAAGTATTCAAGCTAATGAATGTGGCGGGCGCATACTGGCGCGGCGACAGCAAGAACAAAATGCTTCAGCGAGTGTACGGTACGGCGTTTGTGAAAAAAGCGCAGCTCGATGAGCATCTTCATCTGCTGGAAGAAGCCAAGAAGCGTGACCATCGTAAGCTGGGCAAGGAATTGCAAATGTTTACGTTCTCTCAGCTTGTAGGACAAGGCCTGCCGATCTGGCTGCCAAACGGCGCGAAATTGCGCCGTACCCTGGAGCGTTATATCGTGGACATGGAAGAGCGCCTCGGGTACCAGCACGTGTACACGCCTGTGCTCGGAAACGTGGAGCTGTACAAAACCTCCGGTCACTGGGAGCACTATCAGGAAGATATGTTCCCGAAAATGGAGATGGACAACGAGGAGCTTGTTCTTCGTCCGATGAACTGTCCTCACCATATGATGGTATATAAGAGCGATATGCACAGCTACCGGGATCTGCCGATCCGTATTGCTGAGCTTGGCATGCAGCACCGCTATGAAATGTCCGGTGCACTGACCGGCTTGCATCGGGTGCGCGCGATGACGTTAAACGACTCGCATATTTTCTGCCGTCCGGATCAGATCAAGGAAGAGTTTGCACGGGTCATTCAGCTGATCATGACGGTCTACAAGGACTTTGGCATTCATGACTATCGCTTCCGTCTTTCTTACCGGGATCCGCAGGATACCGAGAAGTATTTCCAGAATGATGAAATGTGGGAAATGTCCCAGCGCATGCTGCGCGAAGTCGTCGAAAGCCTGGATATGCCGTTCTATGAGGCCGAAGGCGAAGCTGCCTTCTACGGTCCGAAGCTCGACGTTCAGATCCGTACGGCTCTAGGCAAGGAAGAGACGCTGTCAACCGTTCAGCTCGACTTCCTGCTGCCTGAGCGCTTTGAGCTGGAATATGTCGGCGACGATGGCCAGAAGCATCGTCCGGTCGTTATCCACCGCGGTATTCTGGGCACGATGGAACGCTTCACTGCGTTCTTGCTTGAGAATTTTGCGGGTGCGCTGCCGCTGTGGCTGTCACCGGTACAGGTGAAAGTCATTCCGGTCTCCAATGCCTTTGAGGATTATGCCAAGGAAGTGGCCGAGAAGCTTCAATTCGCCGGTATCTCCGTAGAGCCGGATCTTCGCAACGAGAAGCTGGGATACAAGATTCGGGAAGCGCAGCTCGAGAAGATTCCTTACATGTTCATCGTTGGCGAGAACGAGAAAAATGCGGGCGCGGTTTCGGTTCGCAAACGCGGCGAAGGGGATATCGGTGCCCAGCCGCTCGACGAGATCATGCTCAAGCTTCGTGAAGAAATTAACACCCACGTCGTTTAAGTTTAGCTATAAGGTTAAGTAACGTAGGGACATGCAAACCTCTGCCATCACGTATATTCTTTTTGGGAAGTGGGAACCCTCGCTAGTAAGGGGGAGGTACTCACATGATCCAATGGAAAAAATGGCAGAGGTTTTTTGCTGGTTTTATTTTATCAGCCGTCTTGTTCAGTGCAGGTTCTTCAATAGTAGATGCCCATAATCTGATTCTAAGCGAATCCTATGATTCAACAGACTTAAGAAATGTGTATGATCCGTCCGGGGAATATCAAGGCTCCGATTACGTGGAAATGTCTCGCTTCTATGCGCTTCGAGTAGCAGGTTTTAGCGATATGAATAGATACTTGGATGTTCCGGATACGGGGCCTAAGGCCAGCGTGCCTGGCAAGAAACGCGAATCCATGCCCGTGCTTGCGCCTAGGGAGGACCAGGTGCTGCATACGGTGAAGGTAACCGCTACGGGCTATACGGCAGGTTATGAATCGACCGGGAAGAAACCCGGGCATCCTCAATATGGAATTACCTATTCCGGGGTGAAGGTGAAGCGGGATCGAAATACGCTATCAACGATTGCCGCGGATCCGGATGTATTTCCGCTTGGCAGTATTCTCTATATACCGGGCTATGGTTATGGAATCGTAGCGGATATCGGATCAGCGATCAAAGGGCAAAAAATCGATCTTTATTTCTCCACAACCAAACAAGTGTTTAAGGAGTGGGGGAAGAAGGACGTCGAGGTACAGGTCATTAAAACCGGGAGCGGCAAATGCACGGAGGAAATGCTCAGAACCCTGGATAACGCGATCGAGACCTATCGTTTCCTGCCGGCATCCGTTTTGGAGGAAGCCATTTAGGGTGATTTTGGCGCGTAGATTGGCAGTAAACATTTAAGAATAATGCCTCCCTGTTCATCACATACTACTTTTCGGGGGCCAAACCCCTGAAGAGGATGATGGTATTGCATATGAACAGGGAGGTGAATACTGTGGCTAAAAAGAACAAGGTACAAGAAAACTTTAAAACGCCGAATGAAAAGTTTAACGCTGAGTTTGCTGAAGATACCAGCATAGCCAGCAACCCAAAAGGGAATTCCAAAGTTCAAGAGAACTACAAAAAACCGAACGAGAAGTTTGATGCTGAGTTTGGCGAACTGAACACACCAGGGGACCATTCTGCAAACCGTTAAGGTGCAGATGCCAGCGCCCGTTCGTGCAAAAATAAGACCTCCGCTTTAGCGGGGGTCTTTTATTATGGCTCTCCTCCCATTTTTATCCATGAACTCAGTCTCTAGACCGAGATCAACTTCATTCCACCGCCGCTAACCTGTTCATCGCAATATGTTGTACACTGTAGTTAAGAAAAAATAGAACTGGAAGGCAAGGGGATGACCATGAGTAGAAAAGGATGGAGCCAGCTTAGCAACGGATTGCTGCTCATCGGTATTGGTGTGGTGTTTCTTCTAAATCAGCTTGATATGATACATGTGGACCTTGGTTATATATTCTCGACTTTTTGGCCGGTGTTCATCATCTGGTTCGGGCTGCAAAGCTTAATTTATGCCCGTGGAGGAGCACTATGGGGCTCCGTTGTGCCGATCATTATCGGATCTTACTTTCTTGGGAAAAACCTGAATTTGATTGACTTCTCGTTTGGCGATCTGATCAAGTATGCGATTCCTATTATCTTGATTGGGTTTGGACTGCAGGTCATTTTCAAACCGAAACCTCATACGCCGCCGCCATCACCGCCAAGTCCGGATGACTTTAGCTCGCATCGTAGCGACCATTACGACATTCCCGATCCGCCTGAAGCGCGTCCGCTGGATTCTTCCCTGGATGAAGAATTCGAACGGAGATTTGGCAAGCCAGACAAGGCTGACAAGTCTGAGAATATCCTGCCCGAGCGCGAACCAGGATCATCGGATTTTCATGAGCAGGGCAAGGGTTACCGCTGGCAGGGACAGCAGCAGGAGCGCCCGCGCCAGGAGCATCAGGATCGCAGCAAGTTCAGAGTTCATGTGGATTTTGACGATAACGGCAAAAGCTACGGCAACGGATCGGATTATAAGGATGAACAGCACCAACATCACCACCATCATCATCAATCTTGGCACAGCCATGATGCGGTGAACAAGTCCTCTTTTATCGGGGACGTGCATATGGGAAAAGATTATTTTCAGCTGAAGCCGACAAATATCTCCCAGTTCATCGGTGATACGGTGCTCGATCTGACCAAAGCTCAAATCCCTTACGGAGAAACGAAAATCAACATCTCGGCGTTTATCGGGGATGTCAAAGTATTCGTTCCGAATGATTCGGATGTCGGCATTCATGTCACGACCAACTCCTTCATTGGCGATATGAAGGTGCTGGAGGAAAGCCGCAGCGGCTTTATGAGCAATGCCGGACTGGAAAGCCCGCATTACAGGGAAGCCGGTAAGAAAATACGAATCACCGTCAGCGTATTTATCGGTGATGTCAAAGTGAATAGGGTAGGATAACTGTTATGATGGGAATATTGAAAAATACCAAATGGGTGATACTGTTTTACTTTCTGTTGATTGGAGCCGGAGTTGCTGTTTTCCTGTATACAGCAAACCAATCCGGCTACATACATATTGAAGATAACCGGCTGTGGGTGTATTACACGGTCGGTGTACTTCTGTTTACGGGGATTGCGGGATACATCGCGGGGCAGCGCATTCAGCGGCCGCTGGACCTGCTCCATCTGAACATGCTGCAGGTTGCCAAAGGAAATCTGAACGTGCGGCTGCCGGCTATGGAAGACGGTTCTTTTGCCAGAGTATATGATGAGTTTAACGGAATGACGGAAGCGCTGGAGAAGAAGATGAAGCTGCTGCAGCGCCTGGGCGAGCAGGATGTCATTGAGAAAGAGATCGCCGCGGAAGCCGCGGTGCTTGAGGAACGACGCCGGATGGCAAGGGATTTGCATGATACGGTCAGTCAGCAGTTGTTCGCGATTCATATGTCGGCTTCATCGCTTCCGGCGGTTCTGAAGAGAAACCCGGAGCACGGCGATAAAGTGCTCGGTCAGTTGATTGAGATGTCTCACGTGGCACAGAAGCAGATGCGGGCGCTGATTGCACAGCTTCGGCCTGTTGAACTGGAAGGAAGAACCCTGGAGGAGGCACTCGAAAGGTGGTTTCCGGATTACTGCCGCCAAAATGGCCTGAAGGGCATGAAGGATGTGGAGCTCTACGGCGGGGTATCCGATGCAATTGAGCATCAGCTGTTCCTGATTATCCAGGAGGCCGTAGCCAACATTGTGAAACATGCCGGTGCAAGCCTTGTCAGCATGTCGCTTCGTGAGGATCAGAAACGCGTTATTTTAAGCATCAGCGACGACGGAATTGGGTTTGACGAGGTGGCAGGCAAGCAGGGCTCATACGGGCTGTCCACGATGCGTGAGCGAGCCGAAAAGCTTGGTGGCCAGGTCGATATCATAAGCAAAAAGGGTGCAGGAACGACAGTTCGCGTAAACATTCCGCTATTTGAGGCCGAGGGCAATCAGGGACCGGCTGCGGAAGAGAGCAAGGAACAGGAAGAGCTGGCTGAGCCAGTGGAGTAGAGAGGGGACAACATCATTATGGGTACGATTCGGATATTGCTGGCGGATGATCATGATATGGTTCGTATGGGATTAAAAACGTATTTGTCGCTGGATCCGGGATTTGAAGTGATCGGAGAGGCAGCTAACGGCCAAGAGGTTGTTGATATGTTAAGAAATGGAGATGAGGCAGACCGGCCTGATCTCATTCTTATGGATCTGATGATGCCGGTGATGAACGGGGCAGAGACCACGCGTGCGGTCATGTCCGAGTTCCCGGACCAGAAGATTGTGATTCTGACCAGCTTTCTTGAAGATGAGCTTGTGGTTGAGTGCATTGAGGCGGGGGCTGTCAGTTATGTACTGAAAACCGTTTCGGCTGACGAACTCATCTATGCTCTTCAAGGAGCGTTCAGGGGCATGCCGGTCATGACCAAAGACGTGTCGGAAGCACTTACCCGCGGGATCCGCCGACATATGGTGAACGGCGATGATTCGGGGCTTACCGAGCGCGAGAAAGAAGTGCTGCTGCTCATTGCCGAGGGCAAGAGCAACAAAGAGATCGGCGAAGAGCTGCATATCAGCATTAAAACGGTTAAAACCCATGTCAGCAATCTGCTGATGAAGTGTGAGCTGGAAGACCGCACGCAATTGGCGATTTATGCTCACCGTAAGGGATGGGTCAAAATATAGCGCCATCATTCGGATCAGATTCCCTTGACGCCGCTCGGCTTTCTTTTTATCTGCCTTTTAATTGTTTTTAAGGTACTATTAAGGTTTATAGTACACAATAAGAACAGTTAATCAATTAAACCACTTGGAAGCAAGTGATTTTAAATAGGAGGTAGACCTATGGACGACCAAAGAAAGCGCTACGGGTATCCGGATGATGAGGGAATGAACAATGAGTCGACTAACAATGAAGTACCGAGACGTGAGGAAGCATCCACGAAGAATTCGTCTTATTACTATTCTTACGGACCGTTTCAGTCCATACCCAATGAACGCGATGATCAGCAGACGGAGCGACCATATCAGAGCCGGGAATCGCAGGAAGTGGAGGTTACCGCTCCGCAGCCGGTTAAACCGATACCATCCTCCGGTTTCTCGCAGTCACATTCCTCCGGAAGCCAAGGGGGCGGCGGGTCTATGGATTCGATGAAAAGAAACAAAGAATGGAACTACAGCCAGAAGCCTAAAAATTCCGTGAAGACGGTGCTGTTGTCCTTCTTGGCTGGTGTCCTTGTTATTTCAAGCCTGATGTTTGCCGCGGACCGCACGAATCTGTTTACGCCGGATGCGGCGTATTCATCGGAGCCAGCCCAAGAAACTTCAGCTAGCGTTGATGATAACGGCGGAGCTACTACGGCATCGGCCATGATTCCTTCTAATCCCGGCGATGTATCGGCGGTTGTTGACCAAGCAAGTCCAGCCGTCGTGCTGATCGAGACGCTTGTAAACAGCAGCAATCGTCAAAACACGAATCCGAACATGAATGATCCGTTCTGGTACTTCTTTGGCGGCGGACAATCGAGCCAGGGAGGAAATGGCGGAAACGGTGGAAGCAGCAATAACGGAGGTCAGGAATCCCAGCTTCAGCCCTCAGGCATCGGCTCGGGCTTCATCTTTGAGAAGTCAGGATACATTTTGACGAATGAGCATGTGATCCATGGCGCAGATGTGATCCAGGTGACGGTTCAGGGTACCAAAAAACCATATGAAGCGAAGCTGCTCGGTTCCAGCTATGAGCTCGATTTGGCCGTACTAAAAATCGAAGGGGCCGATTTTCCATCGGTGCAGCTAGGCGACTCCAACTCGCTGAAGGTTGGTGAATGGCTTGTTGCCATCGGTAACCCGCACGGTTTTGAGCATACGGTAACCGCAGGTGTACTTAGCTCGAAGGAACGCGAGATCGATATTCAAGGAACGAATGGCGAGGATGATCGTAATTATGAGCATCTTCTGCAAACCGATGCTTCGATTAATCCGGGTAACTCCGGTGGACCGCTTCTCAATCTGAAGGGCGAGGTTATCGGGATGAATGTAGCCGTCAGCGCGGAAGCGCAAGGGATCGGGTTTGCGATTCCGTCCAGCACGATCAAGGAAGTTGTGGAATACCTGAAGAACAACGAGGAAGTTCCAAAAGAGCCGGTTCCGTTTATCGGGGCAAGCCTTGGAACGGTCACTCCGCAAATTGCCCAATCCTTGGGCACCGACGTAACGGAAGGTTCTTATGTTGACAGCGTCGTATTCCGTTCGCCGGCTTATGAAGCGGACCTGCGTCAATATGACATCATTGTGGGCGTGGACGGGACGAAATATCCGACCTCGAAGGATTTGACTGAATTCATACAATCGAAGAAAGTCGGAGACAAAATTACGTTGAATGTGGTTCGTAACGGCAAGAAGATTGATCTGCCGCTGACAATCGGGGACCGTAATAAGTTTGATCTATCCCAACAGCAGCAACAACAGCAACAACCGTAACCCTGGATATGTGTGACAACAAGCGGAAGGGACCGTTCCCTTCCGCTTGTCTTGTCCTTGAGACGACCGATATAATGGGATTGTAACGTCGTACTAAATTTAACGCTAGAAGATAGAGGAGATGCCGCTATGCGATCCCGGATATTAATTGTAGATGATGATGAGAAGATTATTTCGATGCTGCGCAGGGGACTTGCGTTTGAGGGCTATGACGTCCTGACCGCGTCCAACGGAGCGGAAGGTTTGAAAGTAATTTTGAGTGAGGACCCGGACGTTGTCGTTCTGGATGTCATGATGCCTCAGGTCGATGGATTTGAAGCGCTGCGCAGACTCCGGGAAGGCGGAAGCACGACACCTGTGCTAATGCTGACGGCGAAGGATGAGGTGGAGAATCGTGTGAAGGGACTGGATACCGGAGCGGATGATTACTTAGTCAAACCCTTCGCGCTGGAGGAGCTGCTCGCCCGCGTACGTGCCTTGCTGCGCCGCAAAACCGGGGATGATAGCTCTAACCACCGACTGACCTTCGAGGATCTCGTGATGGATACCGATGCAAGGGAAGTCATTCGCAGCGGGCAAAGACTGGAGCTCACCGCCAAGGAATTTGAGCTGCTGCATCTGTTTATGCAAAATCCGAAGCGGGTGCTGTCCCGCGATTTGATCATGGATAAAATATGGGGCTATGACTACAGCGGGGAGTCCAATGTGCTGGAGGTTTACATCGCCATGCTCCGGCAAAAGACCGAGGAACATGGAGGTAAACGGCTGATCCAGACGATCCGCGGAGCCGGCTATATTTTAAGAGGAGATAACTAGCATGTCCATTCGGTTAAGACTGACAGCATGGTATACCGGCATTTTATTTGTGACACTGCTGATTTTCAGCTCGGCGGTGTATGGCTTTGTCCATTTGTATACGTATGAGGAGTTAAAACAGCGATTAGTACAGGAAGCGAATAAAATCGGTTACACGTCTTCGTCTGTTGCGCTTCTACCGGATCGTTCCTCCGCGCTTAATATGGAGGCAGCTGATCTATACGTTCAGCTTTATACTTTCTATAATGGATCCATCTGGAGATCTGGCAATATGGAGTTCAGTGGTTTGCAATTTGAGAATCCAACTGTAGAAAGAGCGTTAAGTATGACTAAACCCGGAGAGTTTAAACGGTTTTCCTTTAATGGGGTATCCTTCCTTGTATACGAATCCCCAGTTGTTGAAACGAACTCAAGGAAATTATTCGGATGGCTTCAAATTGGTTCCAACACAAGGTTAATCGATGAGACACTTGACCGACTTCAATCCATCCTCATCATGGGATCCGCAGCAACCCTAGTCATTGCTTCAACGCTTGGCTTGTTCCTCGCCCGGAAATCCATGAAACCGATCGGCAAGGTCACGGAGGCGGCGGAGCAGATCCAGAAGGGTACCGACCTCAGCGTACGAATCGAATACGATGGGCCAGAAGACGAGATCGGGCAATTAATCGGCACGTTTAACGGCATGCTGGAGAGGACGGAGGGCTTTTACAAAGAGCTTGAAGATGCCTATGCGGCCCAGCGCCGGTTTGTATCGGATGCTTCCCATGAACTCCGAACGCCGCTGACCACCATCCGGGGAAATGTGGATCTCCTCCAGAAGATGTGGACGGAAACCCCTGGTGAGAGAGCGAATATGGACGAAGAAACGATCAAGCAAATCTCGTTCGAAGCTGTGGGAGATATATCCGATGAAGCGAAGCGGATGAGCCGGCTGGTGAACGATATGTTATCTCTGGCGCGAGCCGATACCGGCCAGACCTTTGAACTGCATCCGGTTCCTCTGCAGCCTTTGGTTGAAGAGGTCGCACGGCGCGCTCATTTCCTTGATAAAACCGCTGAGTGGCATGTCGGAGAGCTGTCTGTCCTAAACGGTGTTTATGTAGAAGGAAATAAGGACTACTTGCAGCAGATGCTGTTCATCTTTATCGAGAATGCATTCAAGTATACGCCGGAGGGTGAAGTCAGCCTGGATGTCGTCCTGTACAAGGGTCAGGTCGGGCTGCGAATTTCAGATACGGGGATCGGCATGGATAAGGATGAGGTTCCGTTTATATTCGAGCGTTTCTATCGCGCGGATCAGTCCAGAGGCATCACGAGCGGGACCGGTCTTGGCTTATCCATCGCCAAATGGATTATTGATGAGCACAAGGGCTCTGTCGAGGTTGTTACCCGAAGAGGAGAAGGCAGCACCTTTATCGTCTGGCTGCCCGTCGTCTTTGCTCCTCCGCTGGAATAGGTTATAATAGACTGGATACTTTACGTATGACAACGGAAAGCAGGTGAGGATCATCGAAGTCTTGAAAATATCACCGAGAGGTTACTGTTACGGTGTCGTTGACGCTATGGTCTTGGCACGTCAGGCGGCCCAGAATCTGGATCTTCCTCGGCCTATTTATATATTGGGCATGATTGTGCATAACAGTCATGTCACGCAATCCTTTGAGGATGAAGGCATCATTACACTGGACGGTCCGAACCGGATGGAAATCCTGAGCCAGGTGGAGAGCGGCACCGTCATATTTACCGCACACGGGGTCTCTCCCGAAGTACGCAAGCTTGCGCGAGATAAAGGGTTAACCACGCTCGACGCAACATGTCCGGATGTTACGAAAACCCATGATTTGATCCGGGAGAAGGCAGCGGACGGGTATGAGATCATTTATATCGGGAAGAAGGGACATCCCGAACCGGAAGGCGCGATCGGGATTGCACCGGATCACGTACATCTGATCGAGAAGGAAGAAGAGATCGAACAGCTTCAGGTAAAATCGTCCCGAATCATCATTACGAACCAGACGACGATGAGTCAATGGGACATCAAGCATATCATGAAGAGTCTGCTCGATAAATTCCCGGGAGCGGAGATTCATAATGAAATCTGCCTTGCAACACAAGTTCGACAGGAGGCGGTAGCCGAGCAAGCGGGCCAGGCGGATTTGGTTATCGTGGTCGGGGATCCGCGCAGCAATAACTCAAACCGTCTTGCACAGGTATCCGAAGAGATAGCCGGCGTACCGGCTCACCGCATTGGCGATGTGACGGAGCTTAAACGCGAATGGCTTGAAGGCGTAGGCAAAGTGGCTGTGACATCAGGGGCATCAACACCGACTCCGATTACCAAGGAAGTCATCGCCTATTTGGAACAGTATGAACATGATCAGCCGGAAACCTGGGAGATCAAGCGCACGGTGAATATGAATAAATTGCTTCCGCCTGTACGGGTGAAGAGCAAGTCATAAGAATTTTAATACAACGGTTGCGATCAATCGCAACCGTTGTATTTTTGTTGATATCGGTGTGTCCTTAATATGATCCCGTCATCGTCATAGTTGATGGCCATATGCTTGGAATTGTGTATTCTGCCGTTAATAATTGATTAGTATCATTTTTCATGATCGCTCGGCTAAATGTTGATAGAGCTTATGATACTTCCCCTTGTAGTGAATGGTGGAACAACTGTTCATGTGAATTGAACTTGACACTATTGACGCAAGGGGATTTTCTATATGTCCGGGATTAAGATGCCAGGGTGAATTAGAACTACCTGCCCTGTTAAAGGAACTTTTTTGGGGTTTCTATCCCTCCCGTAAGCTGTAAGCGTTTTAATTTTCGATTGAATAATATCATTTTTCGTTGAATAGGCAAATGTTTATATGGGATCATTTATTCTACAATGTTAGACATCAGGTAAACTTCATGGCATAGAACACACGGGGGGTTGGACATGGCGCAAATATCCGTAGAACAGGAAACTGTTCCAAAACGGAAGAGAGACAATGGATTCATTCGCTTTTTTAAACAGTGGGATATTCAGTTAATGGTACTTCCCGCTCTCGCACTCATTTTTATTTTCAGTTATATACCGATGTACGGTATTCTGATGTCGTTTCAGGATTTTAATATCTTCAAAGGCATGGGAGACAGCCCCTGGGTAGGGATGAAGCATTTCCGGATGTTCTTTGAGTCTCCGGAGTTTATGAACGTGATGCGAAACACTATCGTAATCAGCTTACTCAAGTTTCTGATTGGCTTTCCAGCTCCGATCCTGCTTGCGTTGATGCTGAATGAAGTGCGACATCTGTTCTTCAAGAGATTGGTGCAGACCGTTAGTTATTTACCCCATTTCTTATCCTGGGTTATCGTATCAGGGTTTGTGGTTTCCTTGCTTTCTACCGATAACGGAAGTGTAAACATTCTATTAGAAAAAATGAACTTGATTAAAGAGCCTATTAACTTTCTATCCATTCCTGAATACTTCTGGGGGATATTGGTGACCACAGGGCTCTGGAAGGAAATTGGGTTTTCCTCCATCGTTTACTTGGCGGCTGTAGCGGGTGTAGATCCCCATATGTACGAGGCTGCGGATATGGATGGAGCGAGCAAATTCAGACAGATCTTTACGATTACATTACCGTCCATCATGCCTGTCGTTATCATCTTTATGATTCTGGCAATAGGTAGCCTGCTCAATGCAGGATTTGAGGATATTTTGCTCTTGGCTAAGAACCCTGTTTTAAGAGAGGTATCAGATGTAATTGATACTTATGTTTACCGAATTGGTATTGAAAACTCCCGGTTCTCTTATGCAACGGCTGTAGGCTTGTTCAAAGCGGTAATCAGCGTGATGCTTCTGACCATTGCCAACGTGGTAGCACGCAGATCAGGTAACAGTCTATGGTAAAACGAACATCGTATAGAGGGGAGCGATTAGATTGGTACGTTTAGGATTCGGTGATCGCCTCATGGTGATTATGATCTATGTCTGTTTAGCATTTTTGGCCTTTGTGACCTTTTATCCTTTCTGGAATGCACTTGTAATTTCATTTAACTCCGGAGCGGACACATCGCTTGGAGGAGTTACATTCTGGCCGAGAGATTTTACATTGGAGAACTACGAAATCGTGTTTCAGGATAAACGCTTGTTGAACGGCTTCGGCATATCCGTAGCACGTACGATCATTGGAACGATTACTTCGATTCTCGTAACTTCCATCTTCGCATACGGCATGACCAAGCGCGAACTGATGGGCCGCAAATATTACATGATTATGTGTATCGTGACCATGTATTTCACTGGCGGATTAATCCCAAGCTTCATGCTAACTCGCAGTTTGGGCTTGATGGATTCTTTCTGGGTGTTCATTATTCCCGGTTTGGTAAGTGTATGGAATATGATCATATTCCGAACCTTCTTTGCTGGCTTGCCTAATGGCTTGGAAGAATCGGCAAAAATTGATGGTGCGGGTAACTGGGGAATCTTCTTTAAGATTATCCTGCCATTATCGGGACCGGTTATTGCCACTTTGTCATTATTCACGGCGGTATATCACTGGAATGAGTGGTTCTTGCCTAGTATTTATATCAATAAAGAAGAATTACTGCCGATACAAACGATACTGCGTCAAATATTGAATTCCAACATTATGTCTGAACAGATGAGTAATTTGGACTCAGCCTCTCAGGCCGCATTATCCCGAATGCAAAGTGTGACAACGAAATCGTTGTCCATGGCAACAATGATTGTTGCTACAGTTCCGATCATCATGGTATACCCTTTTGTACAGAAGCATTTTGTTAAGGGAGTACTGGTGGGATCGTTGAAAGAGTAGCACATGTATGGCAAGCAATCCTGTTGTTTGAAGCTTAGCTTTAGACATAAATATCAAGGGGAATTATGAAAGGGGAAATTAGAGAATGAGGCTCAGAAAAAAATCTTTGGCCACATCGGTTACTGCGTTGTTAGCAGCGGCTTTAATGCTGTCAGCATGCAGCGGTGGTACTAAGACAGCTAACCCGACTCCTAGCGACAATGGAACCACCACACCGCCAACAGAAGCAGCATCAGACAAGTTTGTACTGGGTGAGCAACCGCTTGATTTTAGCTTTTATGGTCACTATGACTGGTACACCATGCCAACATGGGGAGAAGATGCCGCAACGAAATGGATTAAAGAGAATAAAAAAGTCGATGTAAAAGCGGTTAACTCCCAAGGTAATGCTCAACAAAAATTCAACACGATGATTGCTTCCGACGAGCTTCCTGATGTGATTTGGCTGGAGCGGGGATCGGATGTTGAAAAATTGAGAGAAAACGGCATGCTCGTACCTTACGATGACTACTTGGATAAATATCCGAACTTGAAGGAATGGTTGGGTGAGGCAGGAATCAACATGCTTCGTTCCCCTGACGGCAAGCTGTATCAATTCCCTAACTGGTATACCAGCCAACCGAACGGTAATGCAGGTTATGTAGTCAACAGTAAAATTTATAAAGAGCTTGGCGAGCCTAAGCTGGAAACAACGGACGATTTGACTAAATACCTGGAAGCTGTCAAGGCGAAATACGGAAACGCTGTAGTTCCTTATGAACCAGGTATTGAAGGACAAGGGATTGATGTGTTGTACTCTGCTTTCAAAGAGAATGCAATGACACGTTGGATTACCATTCGTGGTGTGCCTAACGGAGATAAATTGACTTCGATCTTTACGGATCCAACATATCGCGAATCGATGCAATATGCAGCGAAGTTATTCCGTGATAAACTGATTTCTCAAGATGCATTGACTCAAACCGCTGACCAAATCAAGGAAAAAGTAATGACAGGCCGTGTTGCTGTATATGCAGCTTCCAGCCCGACTGAAAATGCAATGAACGCGCATGCGGAACTCGTTGCCAAAGATCCGGAAGCCGGTTATTTCATGATCTGGCCGATTCATAAGGAAGGTCTGGACAAGAATAAAATCTTCCCGGGAACCTATACTCAACTGGGTTGGAACGTAAGCGTTATTACGAAAGCTGCAAAAAATCCTGAAGCGATCTTTGCTTTCCTGGACTGGTATACAGGTCCTGAAGGTCAAACCCTATTAATGTGGGGACCGGAAGGCGGATATTGGGATGGATATGAAGAAGATGGTATAACGCCTAAGTTTACTGAGAAATATGTTACGGATGCTGCGGGTCTTGGTAAATTGCAAGCGGAAACAACAAACCTTCAGTGGAACGGAAACACGGTATTTATTGATACAGCAAAAGCGAAATACGAAAGCACATTGCCAGAAGAAGAGCGTAACTGGTCAACTCGTTGGCAATATGAAATAACTTGGAAAACTCAAGCAAATGCAACGGAATTCATCAATCTTGATCCGGCTCCAGAAAGCGAAGAAGGTATTATCCGTCAGCGTGTAGAAGATATCTACACAGAAGCTAGAGCGAAGGCGCTGTTTGCGAAGGACGATGCTGAAGTACTGGCTGTCTTGGACAAAGCAGAAGCGGATGCTCAAGCAGCTGGATATGATAAACTTCTTGCATTCAAAACAACGAAATGGCAAGAAAATTTGGCTCAAATGAAGGGTCAAAAGTAGAATAACGTAAACCGAAAGGGTATGCTGCATCTGCAGCATACCCTTATCGAAATTTAGGGGAGAGGATACCCATCTATAAAGTGCTGCTGGCTGACGATGAAATATTGGACCTAGAGGGCATGAGGAGCTTTATTCCATGGGAGAGTCTTGGAATGACCGTGGTTGATTCGGTCAATAACGGATTTGCAGCATGGGAAGTCCTGCAACGAGAAGATATCGACATTCTAGTGACGGATGTCCGCATGCCCAATATGACTGGTATTGAATTAGCGCAAAAAGCGCTGAAGATACATGATGAATTACAGGTTATTTTCGTGAGTGGTTACCAGGATTTCAGTTATGTTAAACAGGCAATCGCATTAAACGCTTGTAATTACGTGCTGAAGCCCATGGAGGACCAAGAGCTGATTGAAGAGTTGACCAAAGTTCGGATTGAGCTGGACAGGCTCCATGACCGCAAGGAAACAGAACGGGCTTATCAACTGATGGTACCGATTCTCAAAAATCAGTATCTGCTGCAAATTCTCCAGAAGCCTTATGACGGTGCCATGCTGGGTATTATTAAGCGGGAATACCAACTTCATGAGATGAACTGGCCCGTGCGAGTAATATTGCTTGAAGTGGATGATGTCAGCTCCTGGCGGAGCAATCATTACGAGGTCGAGAATCCGAGTGGATTAAATGAGCAGTACTTCACGAGTTTGCATAAGCAGCTGGAGAGTTGCGGATTCAGGCATATATGCAAGGTGACAGATCAGCGGATGGCAGTACTCATGGATACGACAAAAGACAAGGAAGAGGTTCAGTCATTACTGACAGCGCTAGGCCAAGAGTATCCCCTTACCGTGACCGTAGGTGAGGGAGGGACTGCGAATCGGCTTGAAGAACTTCATCCGTCCTACGTTATGGCAGAGGGTGCCCTTGACTATAAAATGTTTCGTGGAAAAGGGAAATGGATACTTTATAACGAAGTGCCGACAGAGGACCGGGAGGACGCCAAAAGCCTCGATATCAGGCTGGACTCTTTATTTACCGCTATGACGAATTATGAGATCGTCAAAATCCACGATGAGATCGAAGCCATACAACTGCTTGCATCCAATATCCGCTCCAAATTTACGGTTCGAAATCTTGGAGTATACATTATATTGAAGTTGGACGCGCATTTGCATACGATGCATGAAGACCTGTTTCGGATGCTGGGAATCGAACTGAAAAACCTCGATGTACTCTTGCAATTTGAAACGATGGACGATATTTTCTCGTGGTTAAGAATGAAAGTTTTTGAGATTTCGGAGCAATTGAAATTTCGCAAATCGTCCAAGAATGGACGTCTTGTTGAGGAGATTATTGATAATATACGAGAGCGGGTTCACGAGAATATTACGCTCCGGGATATGGCGAACCGTTTTTCCTTTTCTCCAAACTATCTAGGTGTTCTGTTTAAGGAAGAAACCGGTTATAATTTTAGTGATTATGTCATCAAGATTCGTATGGAGCGAGCCAGAGATCTATTAGTCAGCACGAAACTTAAAATATATGAAGTGGCTTCTCAAACAGGTTACCAGTATTTGCCCTATTTTAGTCGTCAATTCAAAGAGATGTATGGAATGACACCACTGGAGTATAGGCGTAAACACTCTTAATACTACTATACCGCTTGTAATGAGGTTGTGATTAGGTTTGGCGGGGAAATTCGAGCGTATCCGGGTCAAGATACCATTTGGCTTCAAATTAATGATTTCTTACTGTGTATTCATCATAATACCGGTATTGCTTGTAGGAAATATCGCGAACCAGGTATTTATCAAATCGATTAGAGAACAAACGTATAATAACATTCAGGGTACCCTGCACCAAATGAGTGATAATATTTCGTATAAAATGGAAGACATCGTCCGCGTTTCCGACATGCTCTACTTTGATTCGTCCTTTAATAACCGACTGCGTTATTCAGAAAGTACATGGGTAAGCTACGATACGATGGTCAATGTCCTGATTCCGAAGTTGGAAACGGCGATTAACACAGCGAACTCCAAGATTTGGCTGTCTATTTATTTACGGAATGAAGAGTTAAGGGAAATTTATAATAATTATAGTTACTCTGATCCGCTTGAATCCAACACGCGTTTATTTGATATATATCAGTATGAGCGTCTGGTGGATAAGACCTGGTACAAGCTCTATCCCCAAGAGGAAAACTATGGATCGACGCTGGAATGGAAGCAGGTTGAAAATGATGCGGGCAACGGTCGCATTTCACTCTTGCGCAGGCTGATCGATATCAGTTCTATACAGCTGCAGGAGATTGGATTCGTGCGAATCAATGTCAGTCTCGAAGATATGTTCGAAAGCATGGATTATAACAAAATCGGTGATGGGACAGCGTTATATTTGTCGGATTCGCAAGGCAGAGTCATTCTTTCTTCAGGCGGGGTACAGACAACCGTGTTTAAGGAGAACGAGCTGCGCAATAATGGAGACTTGCTTATTCGTAAGCCGATTCCCGTGCTCGGCTGGAATCTTATCGCTGTCGTTCCTGCAGAAATCGTGGAGAAAGATACGGTGAAAATCCGGAACCTCACCCTGCTTATTTGCCTCATTTGCATTGCTATATTTTTTATAGTCAGCATCGTGATATCCAAGTACTTCAGCTTACGCGTATCCAAGATCGTCTCTGTTCTGGATTCTTTTCAGGAAGGTGCATTTCATAAACGGGCTCAGTTCAAGGGAAATGATGAGTTTACACATATCGCTTCAGCCCTGAATGATATGGGCAGCAATATCGGCAAGCTGATTAATGAGGTGTATCTGGCCGACCTTCAGAAAAAACAAGCGGAACTGGAGTCGCTGCATGCGCAGATTAATCCGCATTTCCTATATAACACCCTATCCTCCATTAGCCGTCTGGCACGGTTTGGGATGCTGGATAAGCTGCAGCGCATGGTGATGGACTTAGCGAAGTTTTATCGCCTGTCTCTTAATGATGGACGGAATATCATCTCTGTGAAGAATGAGTTGGAACAGGCTCAGGCATATGTGGATATTCAAAAGATTAAATACGACGAACGCATGCAGGTTACTTATGATTTTGAGCCGGAAGTGGTCCGGTATGAAACCGTGAAACTGATTTTGCAGCCGTTTATCGAGAATGTGCTGGAGCATGCCTGGACCGGGGATTATATACATGTTCGAATTACCGCCAGAGTGCTGGAAGATGTTCTGGAATTTAAAATTATCGATAATGGCGTCGGGTTCCCGCCCGGCAGAGTTCTGGACAATACAGGCGGACAGGATCTAACCAATGCCGGATATGGCATTCGGAATGTGGATCAACGAATCAAACTTCACTATGGCAGCGAATACGGGGTTACATTATTCAGCCGTGCCGGTATTGGGACGACGGTAAGAATTGTGATCCCCCTCGTGAAGCGAACCGTAGCGGAAGGACGCAGCAAAACATTGATGTAACAGATGATTTATATCTCCCGATCGTTCAGGCTTCAAGAATGGGCTTGACGAGGGGAGATATTTTTTGTATATTTACTTTATCGGTTAAAAGCATAAAAGCTTAAAAGCGAACAAGCGCGAAAGTGACTATCCAACAATAAAATGGAATATATTCAGAAAGAAGGTTTTATTATGATCGTTATTACATCCAATCAAATATCAGAGGAACAAGTTCAGTATATTGTAAGCGAGATTGAGAAGGAAGGACTCCAGGCTCATGTATCCAAGGGAGCGGATCGTACCGTGATCGGGCTGATCGGCAGCGTAAACCCGAAGCTTGCGGAGCATCTTCGCCAAATGAAGGGCGTAGAGAATGTAGTTAAAATCTCCAAGTCCTACAAGCTTGCGAGTCGTGATTTCCATCCGGATGATACCGTCATTGATATTAAAGGCACCAAGATTGGCGGCGGCAATCTGGTCGTTATGGGTGGTCCATGCGCCGTGGAATCGCCGCAGCAGATTGACGAGATTGCACAGCTGGTTAAGGCAGCAGGCGGACAAGTGCTTAGAGGTGGCGCATTTAAGCCTCGCACGGGTCCATACAGCTTCCAGGGCGTTGGCGTCGAAGGTTTGATCATGATGGCGGAAGCCGGGCAAAAACACGGCCTGTTGACGATTACGGAGGTTATGACGCCTGAATACGTGGATATATGTGCGGAGTACGCCGATATCCTGCAAGTTGGTACCCGCAATATGCAAAATTTCGATCTGCTTCGGAAACTGGGCACCTGCGGCAAGCCGGTTTTGCTGAAAAGAGGTTTCAGTGCAACCTATGATGAATTCCTGAATGCAGCGGAGTACATTCTTGCCGGCGGCAATCCGAATGTCATGCTCTGTGAACGTGGAATCCGAACATTCGAAACTTACACCCGCAATACGCTGGATTTATCTGCCATCCCTGTTTTACAAGGGTTGAGTCATCTTCCGGTCATCTCTGATCCGAGTCATGGAACGGGACGACGCGAGCTTGTCGAACCGATGTCCAAGGCATCCGTGGCGGCCGGAGCAGACGGCCTTATTATTGAGATGCATACAGACCCGGATAATTCCATGACAGGTGACGGGGTTCAATCCCTGTTCCCGGATCAATTCGCCGCACTGCTTAAAGACTTGGAGCAGCTGGCCCCATTGGTAGGCAAAAGCTTTGCGACTGCCAAAGCGCCTGCTTCTGAATTTGCGCGCGTATAGCATTTGAGCAGTGACGCTGCAACCACAGGGATCGCGTTAAGAACCTGGTCAAGGTTCACCATTTCCTTAAATCTAATTGAGAAGACACCTGCAAAGAGCTTGCAGGTGTCTTTTTTCTGAGTTTACATTAACTGGTTTCTCATGTCATATAAGTTAACATTGTTTTCAAAAATACCTTACATAGGTATTGACGTCAGGTTATCTCCCGGCATATAATGACGAAAAGAAATCGAAAGATTATGAACATTGTTAAGCTGTTTAAGTCTTAATGTTCGGAAATTGGGAGGAAGAGACATGTCGGTAGAGAAAGTATTGCAAACCATTAAAGAGAACAATATTGAGTGGGTCGATTTTCGTTTTGTAGACTTGTCGGGACGGGTTCATCATATTAGCTTGCCGGCTTCAGAAGTAGACGAAGAAACATTCGTGAACGGGGTAGCATTTGATGGATCTTCTATTCCAGGATTCCGCGGCATTGAAGAATCGGATATGGTTATGATGCCTGATCCGGAGTCTTGCTATATCGATCCGTTTACAGCACATCCTACGCTTAACATTATGAGCAACATCTATACTCCGGAAGGGGATGCTTACGAGCGTGACCCGCGCGGTATCGCAGCTCGTGCCGAGCAATACCTTCAGGAGGCAGGTATCGGAACAGCGGCATTCTTTGCACCGGAATCCGAGTTCTTCCTGTTTGATGAAGTTCGCTATGAAAGCTCCATGAACAGCTCCAGCTATTTCGTAGACTCCGAGGAAGCGCATTGGAATACGAACCGTAAGGAAGAAGGCGGCAACCTTGGCTTCAAAGTTGGCGTTAAGGGCGGATATGTTCCAGTAGCGCCTGTGGATACGCAGCAAGACATCCGCAGCGAAATGTGTCGTTTGCTTGATGAAGCAGGACTTCGCGTTGAGCGTCACCACCATGAAGTAGCAACTGCCGGCCAAGCGGAAATCAACTTCCGTTTCGATACATTGAAAAAAACAGCTGACAATTTGTTGATCTATAAATATATCGTGCATAACACAGCGCGCCAATATGGCAAAACCGCTACGTTCATGCCGAAGCCATTGTTTGGGGATAACGGAAGCGGCATGCACGTTCACCAATCCATTTTCGATGGCGACACCCCATTGTTCTACGAGAAAGGCGCTTATGCGAACCTGAGCGAAACAGCGATCCACTATATCGGCGGTATTCTGTACCATGCGCCTGCATTGATCGCTTTGACGAATCCGAGCACCAACTCCTTCAAACGTCTGGTACCAGGCTATGAAGCGCCGGTTAACCTCGTATTCTCGAAGGGCAACCGTTCTGCCGCAGTGCGGATTCCGGTTGCAGCGGTAACACCTAAAGGCTGCCGCATCGAGTTCCGTACACCGGATTCCACGGCGAACCCTTACCTTGCATTCTCCGCTATGCTGATGGCTGGCTTGGACGGTATCAAGCGCAAAATCGATCCAACCGCACTCGGATATGGACCATTCGATAAAAACATCTATGAATTGTCTGACGCCGAGAAGAAAGAAATCCGCAGCGTACCAGGTTCCCTGGATGAAGCTTTGGATGCACTTCAAGCAGACTATGAGTTCTTGACAGAAGGCGGCGTATTTACGAAGGAATTCCTCGAGAACTTCATCGAGTTCAAGCGTGCCGAAGCCAAAGCGGTTAATATCCGCGTTCATCCGCACGAGTACTCCTTGTACTACGATCTGTAATAAACAACGTTAAAAAGCCCCGGGCATGATGCCCGGGGCTTTTTTTTGTACACATATAAGTCTCGCTAGGTTTAGGTTTTAGGTGCGGATTACCATGCCAAATGAGATCAAGGGCTATTTTCAAAGGCATGCATTACTAGCGCTGCTCTTAGCTAAAACATACCCGTCACTAAAGCTTTACTCTCAAAAGTAACCATAGTTATGCGTATTGCTTCCGCAAGATTCACGGACGATGAGCTCAGGCTCGACGACGAAGGAGCTCACCGGTGATTGCTTATGGATAAGGTCGTAGAGCATGAGCGCTGCCAGGCGGCCGATTTTCTCTTTATTTTGCCGAATCGTCGTTAATTTGGGAGTTGTATATTTGCACGCTTCAATATCGTCGCAACCGATGATCGATACATCGTCAGGGACATTCAGGCCGTGTTCCTGAAGCGCTTGGATGGCTCCAATCGCAATCTGGTCGGAGGCTGCAAAGATCGCGCGGGGGAGAGAACCCGCTTGAATCAGCCGCGTCATGGCTTTATATCCGCTTGCCTCATGAAAATCTTCACCGTTCAGGAACCATTCCGCACGGGCCGGAAGCCCGAAGCTTTCCATGGCGTTACGATAACCGGCCTCACGCATGTTGGAGATTTCAGACTCCTTGCTGCCTCCGATGAACCCCAAGTCTCTGAGGCCTTGAAGATAGAAATGCTCCACGACCTTTGAGGACATTTTGTAATTATCGGACATGATATGCCCCGACATTTCGCCGAACAGTTCTATATCGACCCCGATACACGGAATGTCGCTCTCATCAAGCTCCTTAATGGAGGGCTCGATTTCCTCGCCGGATATAATGACACAGCCATCCACCTGATAATGACGGCATCGGCCGAGGTAGTCGGCGTCATCCCCTTGGAATTTCTCATTCGAAAAAAACAGCAGATCGTAACCGAGCACCCCCATTTGTTTCTTAAAGGAATTGAGAACTTCAACAAAAAAAGGATGGGTAAAATCGACATTCAGCTTTCCCGCAAATATGATGCCGATTAAATTGGATTTTTTGGTTGCTAATGTTTTCGCGGAGTTCGAAGGGGTGTATCCCGTCTCTTTCATAATTTCCAACACCCGTGCTTTGGTTTCCTCGGACACATCACTGTAGTTGTTGATAATCTTGGAGACGGTGGATACGGATACCCCGGCCATTTTAGCGATTGTTTTAATGTTTAACGCCATGCGAAACGCCCCTTATTCTGTTTATGATGTCACTTCATAATTTTCGTAAGTTTTCGTTAATCATGATTGCCAATGATCTGTATGTGTAAGGTTGAGGAGAGAAAGAGCCGTTCTATACATGTTTTCTGCTCGAAATATGTTGTTTAAGAACACGATTTTATACGATCCGATAGAGTGATAGCGGAAAATATGTCGATCGATCCTACCATTGTGATCAGTATTAACCAATCCGGTTGCAACGTATACAGCACATATCCGAAACTGTTTCGTAAATTAGTGTATCTGCTTTACCTAGGTAAGTCAATGAAGAGAATAGCCGCAATGCTAGTGATAGAAAGGAATTATACTGAAATATGTTCAATAATGAAATATTGCGACAAAGAGAAAAAAAGCTTTGACAAACAAAAAATTATGAGTAATAATAGGCCTTGCGAAACCGCTTTCGGTATATTTCGCTAAATTACGAAAATTTATAATGAATGTTTCGTAACATCAAGATTGTACTGTGCGAGAAAAGGCGAAAATGATGAATCCGGTTTCATAATGAATTGCACTTTAATTTCAGGGGGTAAAGAAATGATTAAGAAATTATCAGCAATACTTTTGGCGGGTGCTCTGACTTTCTCGCTAGCGGCTTGCGGAAGCAGCGATTCGGCCGATAAAGGTACACCTGCGAAAGGTGATAAAAAGGTCATCAAAATTTTACACTGGAAACAAGATAACATCAATAAAGCGGTTGAAGAGATCAACAAGAAATTTGAAGAGAAATATCCCGAGTATAAGATCGAGTATACCACTACGGGTCCTGATGACGAATACAAACAGGCGCAGAGAGCGAGAATTACCGCTAATGACGTCGACGTTTTGGCTGATTTATCGGGTATGAGACTCTCCCCGCAGGAATGGACACCGGGTGCGAAAGTGCCTGATTGGCAGCAGTGGATCGATACAGGCTTGATCGCCGATTTGTCCGACCAAGCCTTCATTAAGAATTATAATGCTAACGATATCGAAAAAGCCGGAACTTATAACGATAAAGTGTATGCTATCCCAACGGGCAAGGTTGCGATGTCCGGCCTGTTCTACAATAAGGAAATCTTCGAACAGAATGGATTGAGCGTACCGAAAACATGGTCGGAGTTCATCAAGCTGAACGATGACCTGAAAGCCAAGGGCATTACCCCGATTGTTGTTGCTGGTAAAGACGTATGGCCATTGAAACTTCCTGTTTTCGCCCTGCAAGCTAAAATTCTGGGCGGCGGAGATCAGCAGAAATGGATTGAAGGCGTTTGGAAAGGCGAGACGGCTTACAACGATGAAGAGGCAATTGAAGTATTGGAAAAAATGAAGACGCTTCAAGACAATTACATGATTGACGGATTCATGGGGATTGATTACGCAACGGCGCCTTCCTATTTTGCCACAGGAAAAGCAGCGATGCTGGCTGATGGCTCTTGGGATGCTCCAACCGTCGCAGCAGCGAATCCGGAGCTGAAATTCGGTTACTTCCCGCTTCCGGCTACGGAAGATGCAGCCAAGAATGCCTCCTTTGTCGGCAAGTATGACGTAACCTGGTATGCTGCCGAGAAGGGACCGAACAAGGAAGGGGCTCTAAAATGGCTTGAGTTCTTCTCCGAGCCGGAAAATTACACAACTTTCGTGAAAGCTGCCGGCTTCATCCCGACACAGGATAACATTCAGACGGAGAGCGACTTTATTGACAATGAATTGACTCCATATCTCGGAGAGTTCGAATTGGCGTACGAAATCATGATGATTAACCGTCAAAATATTGGCGAGCATCTGGCTGCAGAAGGCGTTCATACGGAATTCCTGGCACCGGGCGGCCCATACAAAACAGCAAAAGAGCTGGCTGACATTCAACAAAAAGAATGGGAAGCTGCCGCTCCAAAATAAAGCTTCTTCTATTATAAAGAGACCTATATAGAATGAACCATACTGTAGTCGGGGTCTGTGCAGCAGGCCCCGACATTTATTGAAATGGGATTTGCGAGGTGAGAGAGATGTATCCATTTGGAAAAGGATTTAACCGATTCATCCCCTTATTGCTGCTGCTGATACCGATGGCGCTTTACATCGTCTTTTATTTTGGACCATCGATCCTGACGGTCATTTATTCCTTTACCGATGTCAAGAACCTCCCGGGCAGCACGTACCAATTTGTCGGGCTGGATAATTATAAGGAATTATTTTTCTCGGGGAACTCAGGAGAACGGTGGCGTTCCATCGTAAACACCCTGATCTTTATGTTCGTTGTTACGATCGTGCAGAACGGGGTCGCTCTGTTTATCGCCGTCATCATTAACCAGCGCCTGAAAGGCGATTACTTCTATCGTGCCGTATTCTTCCTGCCGGTAGTTCTGGGCGTAGCCGTCGTCGCTCTGATCTGGGGGATGATGTTCGATCCGTTAAACGGACCGGTTAATCGCCTTTACGACGCGCTCTTCGGCTATCAGGACATGTTCTTCGGGAGCTTTACTCATGCGTTCGGCTATATTATCTTCGTCCAGATTTGGATGTACATGGGCTATTCCATGCTGATCTTTCTGGCCGGGCTCCAATCGGTCCCTAAAGATTTATACGAGGCGGGGCATATTGACGGGACCAACAAGTGGCAGTCTTTCCGTCACATTACCTTCCCCCTGATCGCACCGTCCTTCACCGTGAATATGCTGTTATCCATCATTGGCGCCATGTCGACCTTTGATATCATTTTGGCGACAACGGACGGTCGCTTCAATACAAGGACGATGGCGTATGACGTGTACAAAGAGACATTCCGGGGAAGTTTGGAAATGGGCCTTCCTTCAGCGTTATCCGTTGTTCAGTTCCTGATTATTCTCCTCTTTGTTGTGGTGGCGGTCAGACAGACGCGTAAGAGAGAGGTGGAGTATTGATGCGAAATTCCAAAACCACGCAAATTCTTTCTTACGCCGTCGTAGGTTTGCTGCTGATTCTGTATGTCGTTCCGCTGCTGCTTGTATTCAATGTATCGCTCAAATCCTTCAACGAGTATCTGCTCAACCCGATCGGAATCGTTCAGAACATGGAATGGGGCAATTATACGCAAGCATGGTCTGAAGGCAATTTCGCCGGTTATTTTGCGAACAGCTTGATATATACGGTAGCGGCGACGCTGCTGACCATCATTGTGTCGTTGTTTGCGGCGTTTCCGGTAGCGCGCGGATATGTGATGTGGAGCGGCTTTATTTATATGTTCTTTTTGCTGTCCCAGTTTCTTCCGAATCCGATGGTGGCCCAGTATAAACTCATGCTGTCCTTCAAGGAGAGCGTATCGTTCTTCGGGTATGATACCAAGCTCGGTTATATCTTGCTGAAAACGACGGGAACGGGCGTTGTGTTCATGATGTTTGTCGGCTACATCAAGTCGATTAGCCGCGATTTGGATGAGGCCGCAGGAATGGATGGTTCCGGTTATATCCGTTACCTGTTCCAGATCATTCTGCCGCTGATGAAGCCGGTTATCGCAACGGGCGTCATTCTGACCGCGATCGGAATTTGGAATGATTTTGTCGGCCCGATCATGTATCTCCCGAGTCCGTCCAATTATCCCATTACGTTCGGCCTGAAGGAATTCAGGGGGCAATACGGGAATAACTGGCCGCTGCTTGCATGCGGAATTACGATCGTAGCCGCACCATTGATCATTCTGTACACGTTCATACAGAAATATCTGGTGGACGGGGCGCTGGCGGGAGCCGTCAAAACCTAAGGCATAGAGGGGGAGAAATCGCGATATGAAATCAACAGGATGGAAGTTTGAGGGGAAGCAGGGTGTCTTTAAGATAAGTCATCCCGAACATCATAACTATTTATATTTTCCTTTAGTGAATGAGGCCGGCATGATGTCGGCCGTCACGCCGAATCTTCACGGTGAAATGACCAGCAGTCATAATACGTTTTTCATGCCGCCCGTTTCGGTGGAGGATCTTCACAATTCCAAGTCCGCGCGTAACTTTTGGGTGCATGTTGACGGGCATGGCGCATGGTCCGTAACCGGCAATTCAGCCAAGCAGAATGCAAGCCGGTTCATGAACGAGGAAGAAGAAAGCCAGTTGGAAGCCGGGTTTTTATGGCATAAGCTGACGAGGATTAATGGGGAGGCCGGACTGCAAGCGGAAGTAACGAGTTTCGTTCCGGTAACGGATGACCAGGTCGAATTAATGAAAGTGAAGCTGATCAACGTAGGTGAGCAGACGCTAAAACTGACCCCTACCGCGGCGATCCCGCTGTATGGCCGTTCGGCAGACGACCTGCGGGACCATCGCCATGTGACATCCCTTCTTCACCGGATCTTTGTCCATCGTAAAGGGATCGAGGTGCAGCCTGCTCTCTCATTTGACGAGCGGGGTCACCGTATCAATCACGTATCCTACAGTGTGCTGGGTGCGGAAGCGGACGGTGCGGAGCCGATCGGTTATTTTCCGGTGCTTGAAGAATTTATTGGGGAAGGCGGCGCGCTCGATTGGCCTGAGGCGGTCATTGCCAATAAGCCAGAAGGCGCACAGGCAGGAGACTCCGTGGAAGGGTACGAGGCTATAGGAGGTCTGCGGTTTGCGGAGGTTCATTTGCAGCCGGGTGAATCCAAGGTCTTTGTCATGGCAATGGTTATTTCGGAGGATCGCGCAGACACTGAAAGGCTGTCCGAAACGTATTTATCGGAGAGACGATTTGATGAGCTGCTTGCGCAGAATGAAGCCTATTGGAATGATAAACTGAATGCCGTATCCTTCCAGACCGGTGATCAGCAGCAGGACCTGTGGATGAAATGGGTAACCTTGCAGCCGATATTGAGACGTCTTTATGGCAATTCATTCCTTCCTTATCATGACTATGGCCGTGGGGGACGTGGATGGCGTGACCTATGGCAGGACTGCCTGGCATTAATGATCATGGAACCGTCCGAGGTCCGGTATCTGCTGCTTAATAATTATGCGGGTGTACGGATTGACGGAAGCAATGCAACGATTATCGGGACAAAGCCCGGTGAGTTCATCGCTGACCGGAACAACATACCGCGCGTGTGGATGGATCACGGTGCTTGGCCATTCATGACCACGCTGCTTTATATGGATCAGAGCGGGGATTTGGATTTCCTGCAGCAGCCGCAGACCTATTTCCGCGATGTATTCGTGAAACGCTGCCAGGAGAAGGACATCGGATGGCTGCCTGAGCACGGGAATAAGCTCTTAACCGTGGACGGTGAGATATATGAAGGTACGATACTGGAGCATATGCTGCTGCAGAATCTGGTTCCGTTCTTTAATGTAGGGGAGCACAATAACATCAAGCTTGAGGGGGCAGATTGGAATGATGGTCTTGATCTTGCCCCGGATCGAGGCGAGAGCGTAGCCTTTACTGCGTTCTATGCAAGCAATTTGATGCAGCTTGGCGATCTGCTGCTGGCATGGCGGGACAGCGAAGGCGTGGAGTTAATTGAAATAGCAGAGGAAATGGCCGTGCTGCTCGATTCGCTAACGGCTCCCGTCTCATACGACGATGTGCAGGCGAAGCTGGGGCTGCTTGATCAGTATTATGAGTCTGTTAAAGTCTCCGTGACCGGAAACAAACGAAAGTTTAGCGTGGCGGATGTTGTGCAGGATTTGAAACGGAAAGCCGACTGGATCATCGGGCATTTGCGCGACAAAGAATGGATGACGAGCCAAGAAGGATATTCGTGGTTTAACGGTTACTACAATAACGATGGAGAGCGCGTGGAAGGTGATCATCCCCTTGGCGTCCGGATGACGCTCACTGGTCAGGTCTTTGCTACTATGGGCGGAATAGCGGACAATGAACAGGTAGGGCAAATAACGAAGGCAGTTGATCGGTATTTAAAAGATCCGAGCATCGGCTATCGCCTGAATTCGAACTTTGGCGAGATTCAGCAAAATCTCGGGAGGGCATTCGGGTTCGCATTCGGCCATAAAGAGAATGGAGCTATGTTCAGTCATATGAGCGTCATGTACGCTAACGCTCTCTATAAGAGAGGTTTTGTCCGAGAGGGATACGAGGTACTGCAATCGATTTACGATTTAAGCAATGACTTTGAACGCAGCCGCATGTATCCGGGTATTCCCGAGTACATCAACGAGAAAGGGAGAGGGATGTATCCCTATCTTACGGGGTCGGCAAGCTGGCTCTTGCTGACCATGCTGACCGAGGTTTTTGGAGTAAAAGGAAATCTGGGACATCTGCTCCTGGAGCCCAAGCTCAGGCCTTCGCAGTTCGGAGCCGACGGCACTGCCGTTGTGCATACGCGGTTTGCGGGTAAAGAGCTTCAGATTGCATACAGCAATCCGAAGCGGCTGGATTACGGAAGCTATACGATTCAATCGGTTACGCTGAACGGCGAGAAGATTCAGCTGCGCAGTCAGAAGCAGGAGTCTGCCGAATTGGATCGCAGCTTGCTGTCCGCGTTATCCGATGACGAGTGTCAACGGATTCTTGTCGAGCTTGCCTGACACACGAGCATACAATATTTCGGAAGCCCTGGCAGGCAATTCGGCCGGGGCTTCTTCATCATGAATGGAGCGATTGTTTTGGGACATCAATTAGCAAACGGACAATTGGAAGTTGATATTGCGGAAATCGGCCGTTATCAAGGCACGCGTTTTGACCGGACCGGTTTCATTACCCAGGTCAAATTAACCAAGAGCGGTCACACATTCTGTGTACACGAGTTTGCGGAGGGTTTTAACGCTCAGGGCGGGTCTGGATTGTGTAACGAGTTTGGACTGCATGAGGGGATGGGGTATGCAGAGGCCGAAGTAGGAGGGTGGTTTCCTAAATTAGGGGTAGGGCTTCTTAAACGGGTCAGCGAGGACCCGTATCACTTTCAGTATACGTATCCGGTGGAACCGTTCGATGTGGATATCACTTCGGATGATGTGAGCATTTCCTATACGATTCATCCTAAGAACGTCAAGGGGTATGCGGCAAAGCTCGTTAAGAAAATCTCGATTCAGGACACGGCAATGACGATAGATTATGAGCTCTGCAATGAAGGAAGCCAGAGGATCGATACGGAGGAGTATATTCATAATTTCATAGGGATTAACGAGGAGCTGGTAGGACCAGAGTATAAGCTGAAGTTACCGGTTCCTGTCCGTTTTACGGAGGTCGAATCGGATTATACATCGGATCTGCTATCCGTTCAGGATTGCGAGATAGGCTGGAACGCCAGACCGAACAAGCCTTTTTACGGAAGAATACAAGGCTTTAACGGCAGCGAGTTTCCTTATTCATGGGAGCTAACACACACTGCCAGCAGGGCGGGAGTAAGGGAGATCAGTGATTTTCCGGTTGCGTATATGGCTCTGTGGGGGATGGGCCATGTCATCTCGCCGGAAGTGTTTATTCAACTGAGCCTGGCTCCCGGAGAAAAGAGAACCTGGAGCAGAAAGTATCAATTCTTCTGTTGGTAGCCGGACAATTTAATGTGAATAATTACACTTGAAGGTCTATGGGATTGTTGCTATGATTAGCGTTAATTAGCATTCATAGTAGAGAAAGGGTGGAGAGTCTTTTGAGCAAGAGAGCATACAATTTTAACGCAGGACCTGCTGCATTGCCGCTTGAAGTGTTGGAGCGCGCCCAGGCCGAATTCGTCAATTACGGGGATACCGGCATGTCGATCATGGAAATGTCGCATCGCGGTGCTGTGTATGAAGCCGTTCATAACGAAGCGCAGGAGCGCCTGCTGTCCCTGCTGGGGAATCCATCCGGCTACAAGGTGTTGTTCATCCAGGGCGGTGCAAGCACACAATTTGCGATGATTCCGATGAACTTCCTGGGACAAGACCAGGTTGCGAACTATGTAATGACGGGAAGCTGGTCTGACAAGGCGATTAAAGAAGCCAAGCTGATCGGCGAAACTCATGTGGCGGCCTCTTCCGAGGAGAGCAAGTACATGGCTCTGCCTAGCCTTAAGGACATCCAGCTGTCGGATCGTGCAGCTTATCTCCATCTTACGTCCAATGAAACGATTGAAGGTACGCAGTTTAAGGAATTCCCGGATACCGGCTCGGTGCCGCTTATCTGTGATATGTCGAGCGATATTCTCAGCCGTCCGTTCGATTTGAACCAATTCGCCATGGTTTATGCGGGTGCCCAGAAGAACCTGGGGCCGTCCGGCGTTGCGGTTGTGATCGTTAGAGAGGATATGATTACAGATTCTCCTAAACATCTGCCGACTATGCTCCGTTACAATACGTATTTGAAAAATAACTCGCTGTACAATACGCCGCCGTCATTCGGCATCTATATGATCAACGAAGTGCTGAAGTGGATTGAGGAGAAGGGCGGCCTGCAAGGCGTTCAAGAGATGAACCGCAAGAAAGCCGCACTCATCTACGATGCCATCGATCACAGCGAAGGCTTCTACCGCGGCTGCGTGAATGCAGAGGTGCGTTCCGATATGAACATTACCTTCCGTCTTGCCTCCGAGGAGCTGGAGAAGGAATTCGTGAAGGCTTCGGAGCAAGCAGGCTTTGTCGGCCTGAAGGGTCATCGCAGCGTCGGCGGTTTGCGCGCTTCGGTCTATAACGCCGTTCCGTACGAGAGCGCTCAGGCGCTCGTAGAATTCATGCAGCAGTTTAAGAACAGTCACAGCTAATATCATACAAGATTACACCATGATAACCTTCCGCCGATTTACGCGGAAGGTTATTTCTGGATATCCCGGGAAATCGGGAAGGAATCGGTTATAATAAAAATAAAACAGAAGAAAAGGTGGACTTATCAACATGGCATTACACATCGTACTAGTCGAACCGGAAATTCCAGCCAATACGGGCAATATCGCCAGAACTTGCGCCGCAACCGGCACACATCTGCACTTGGTCCGTCCGCTCGGCTTTAATACAGATGACAAAACCTTGAAACGGGCCGGGCTGGATTACTGGTATGCCGTACATATTGAATATCATGATTCCTTTGAGGAGCTGCAGGCACTCTATCCGGAAGGACGCTATTTCTACGCCACGACGAAGGCAACCAAGCGTTATATGGACATTGATTATCAAGACGGGGATTTTCTGGTGTTTGGCAAAGAAACCAAGGGATTGCCCCCGGAGCTATTGGCCGCGAATAGCGACCATTGTATTCGCATGCCGATGACGGATAAGGTGCGTTCTTTGAATTTATCCAATTCTGCAGCGATTATGGTATATGAAGCACTGCGTCAATTGGATTTCCCGGGCATGGAATAAGTTCTGCAAAACTTTGAGTTTTTTGGGGAATATCATCCAGTATACCTAGTTGATATTGAAAAAAACTAAGAAATTCTTAATTTCCAGCAGGATTCGACAACTTTTCATCGAACTATTATACTAGGCCCTTGTTATCAGTTCTGAACTGTGGTGTCAGAAATCACTTGTTGAAAATGAAAGAGGTGTACAATCGTTATGAAACCTGCTGGTGTTGTTCGTAAAGTGGATCAGCTGGGGAGAATCGTTCTGCCTAAGTCTCTACGCAAGAGATATCAAATGAACGAGGGGGATCCCGTAGAAATTCTTGTACAGGGGGACCATATTATATTGGAACGCTATCGTCCGAAATGCGTCTTCTGTGGTTCTATGGACGGAGTAAGCGAGTTTAAAGAGCGCTATATCTGTTCACAATGCATGTCCGAAATGCAGCAGCTTCCGAAACATGCCTAGTACCTCAAATGAATTACCTTCTGCGCATCGCTTATGAGCGATGCCTTTTTTGTCCCCTGAAAAAATAAAACTCCCCCGATATACGAGGGAGACGCCTTACAGGCCTTTGGTTTTATCATCATTGTATGACGCGGTCCAAATGCCAACCATATAAAGGGCGAATACGAGCATGACGATCCAAAATGTTAATGAGAAAGACATCCTTGCCACCTCCTGCTAAGCTACTCTTTATTATAACCACCTTGGGCAAAAAAATAAATGAGAATATCAAGCCGGCTCCATTATTTGAAAAATAAGAAGTGCGTAGGTACCGGACGCAGACTTCCGTCCGATGGTTTGTTCACGACGCGGCCGTTTAGGATTAGGGATGCGGACCCGCCGCCATCCAGATTATAAGCATCGATCACGCCCAGCTTTTTAAGCTTGTTTTGCAGCTCTTGCAGCGTGGCTCCCGATTTGCCTTTCTCATCATATCCTTCGGTAACCAGGATGAGCAGCTGATCGTCCTTGTAGTTGCCGATGACGGTACGCGGTGCCCGGCCGGGGGTCGTTCTCCATTTGTCGGGAATTGTCGTTTTGCTGCCATTTTGGAGCAGCACGGGGACAAAGGTAGCACCGAACATGGGATCGAGCCGGTCAAGCTCGCTCTGGCTGTAGAACTTGCCACCGATCAGCTTGCCGGATTTGCTCATGCCGACAAAGGCAAGATCCTTAAAGCTCGGTTGAAACCCCGAGACGTATTTGCCATCATAATAGGTCGTGCTCAGTGGATGTCTGCCCCCATTCCCGTCAGCGTATCCACCGGCATTAATTCCCGCGACCGCACCATGCCGGCTTACGGCACGCATGGTGGTTTCGACGGACCCGGGTCTGCCGCTTTCGCTGCCAAGTGACATCTTCATCGCGGAAGGATCCTTCAGTTTGACCTTCATCGCATAGCCGTGATAGGTGCCCGGATTGATCTTGTACAACTCGATTCGAATCCGGTCACTGTTGACCGTTTCAATAGGGACACCCAACTTGGTTGTGATCCTTCGATTATAGATTTGCTCCGGGCGCGCGGCTTGCGATTCCGCTGTTTGCAGAATGGTTCCCACTGTGGCCGTCGTCTGCCGATAGAGCTTGGCCGTTTTTTCAATGGAGGATATCGTCTGTTCCGCAGAGACGGCGGCTTGATCCAAATCCTGTTTGATCGCGGCTGATTGTTCCGATATGCTGCCGGATGGTATGTACTCGGCGGTGTCGTGCGACAGACGCGGCGGTTCCGTGATTAACCACATACACAGCAGCATTCCGATAAAAGGAGCAATGGCCAGCATAAACGTACGGTTTAACTGCTTGGGACGGATATACTTCAGTTTTCTCACTTCAGCAGCTCCATCTTGCGTTCCAGCTCTTTCAGCTGTTTCTCAACTTGGCTTAGTTGACTGTACAGCTTGTTGCTGTTGTCCGTTTTGCCGCTAGCCTGATCCTTGGTAAAGGTCAGCAGCTCATTAAACGACTGAACCTTGCTCTGCATTTCGTCCATTTCCTGAACCAGCTCGTTAAACCTTTGGTCGTACTCTGCTTTGAATGACGCCATTTCCTGGCGCGTATCCTGCTGCAGCTGCACCACAACTTGCTCCTTCAAGTGATTGCTATATAGGTAGGCTGCGGTGGTACCCAGCCCGATGAGAACAATCCAAAATACCCAGAACCATTTGGTGGATGGCCCCTTTTGCTGCACTTCCTCACGGGATTTATAGGGGGTATTGTGTTCCTGCTCCAACATTGGCATTTCATCACCCCTCAAAAACTATCATTTTTTCCAAATTTCATTCTAACATGTCAGAATTACTTTCGCAAAGACGAACCAATAGCACTTGTTTTTATGAAAAATAGATTGCCTAGAAAGATAGAGTGGGATACAATCTGTATAGATTTGATTATCAAATAGGATACATATAAGACATTCGCCATGCATACCGTCAAAGGCCCTGCGCCTATAGGATTAATTAACCTATTTTCTATACGTATAACGGCTCTAAATTGCGTCTATCCATATCTGCAAACAACGAAGATTCGCAATACCGGTTATGTAAGAAATTGACGGCGCTTACTTAATAGAGATACTAGAGATTCAAGTTTGTTGATACAGGAGGTCTATTAGAAAATGAATCAGGTTTGGCGGGTAGTTATCGTCGGCAGTCAACCTACAAGCATGCTGGGAACAAAATTGATTTTGGAAGAGCAGCAGGATCTGCTCGTTGAGGGAATGACATCCTCGGATTCAGAAGGGCTTCGCATGGTCGGGGATTTGCTTCCTGACTTGGTACTATTGGATTATCATTTGTCGGAACATACCTCGGAAGCCGTATTGGAGCAGATGAAGCAGCTGTCCCCGAAGACCCATGTCGTCATTATGACTGACAATGATGGCCTTCCTTTACTGCAATCCTTGATCAGCCGCGGGGCAAGCGGCCTGTTGTCCAAGCAGGCATCCACATTTCAGCTCATACATATGATTACCGGACTCCGGGAAGGCGTTGCCTCGCTGCCGCTCGACTGGGTAAGGCAAGGCATCTGGCCATTAACGGCCTCTGCAATGAACGAAGGCGGACTCCAGCTCTCCGAGACGGAGGCTTTTATAATGGAACGGATTGTCCAGGGCATTACATACGACAAAATCGCCATGGAAATTCAGGTGAGCCGCCGCTCGATTGACAATTACCTTCGTAAAATCTACGTGAAGCTCGGGGTATCCACCCGTGCACAGGCGATCGAGAAGTATGCGCTGTATACCCGTCAAGGCAGGCAAATATATGCCTAATGCAGGATTAAGGTATAATATATACATATCAGGAATACCTTTTAGAGGTTGTTAAGAGGCTCCTGAATACAAAACCGAGGTTTTGATAACGGTTAGAGGAGGGACTTCCATGCAGTATTCCTTTGCTTCCCGTGCACAGACCCTTTTGTCATCCCCGCTGCGCGATATCAGGGAACTTGCGAAGCGGGATTCTTTTATTTCCTTGGCAGAAGAGCTGCCGGCCGAAGAGTTATTTCCTTTGCATTCACTGGCAGAAGCGGCGACCTCGGTGCTCTCCGAGGACCCGCTCGCCTTGCAGTACGGTGAGGCCGAAGGCTATGGACCGCTGCGCGAGTGGCTGAGCGAGAACTTTTCCCGCCGTAAAGGCCTGAGCATTCAGCCGCAGCATATTCTGCTGACTACGGGGACGCAGCAGGCCATCGATTTGCTGGTCAGGGTGTACGTGGACCCGGGCGATCCGGTGCTGGTGGAGAACCCCACCTCACCGGGACTGCTCCAGGTGCTGCGTCTCCAAGGTGCCGTCATCGTGCCTGTGGAGGGAGATCAAGACGGGATGCTGCCGGAGCACCTGGAGGCCATGATCCGGCAGCACAAGCCGAAGTTGCTTATGGCTGCGCCCAATTTTACCAATCCGACAGGCGTGATGTGGAGCTTGGAGCGGCGTCAGCAGGTGCTGGAGCTGTGTATCTCGCATGGACTTCTTATCGTGGAGGATGATTCTTACGGCGATCTTTATTTTGCGGACGCCAAGAATCCGAAACCCCGAATTCCTTCCATCTTCTCACTAGAGGAGCCGCAAGGAGGACATGTTCTGTATGTGGGCTCGTTCAGTAAAACGGTAGCGCCGGCGCTGCGTACGGGATGGGCTGCCGGGAACCGGCGCTTGATTGAGATGATGACGGCCGTGAAGCAGATGGCCGACTGGCAATCCAGCATGCTGAACCAGCGGATGCTGCACCATCTGCTGGAATCGAAGCATTTCAAGCTGGAGGACCATATCGGCATGCTCAATCGGGAATACGCAACGAGGCTCAAGCTGATGGTGGAGCTGCTGAAACGCAGCGCATGGAAGGAGTCGAAGTATGCGGTGCCTCCCGGGGGAATGTTTCTCTGGGTACAGCTGCCTCCGGGCTTGGATGGGGATGCGCTCCTAAGAGCCGCTCTATTAAAAGGAGCCGCTTTCCTGCCAGGCTCGATGTGCTCGGCGGCAGATCGTACCCGTGAGTGTATCCGGCTGAATTTTACGCACCCGGGGCGGGATGAGCTGCTGCTCGGCATGAATCTCATCAGCGAAGCCGTGATGGAATTTACAGCCCGGAATTAGACATGGAAGGTTTCTTTATGCGAATCGTGTATAACATAGCAAAGCTGCTGATTGAGCCTGATTTCAGGTTCGGAATAGAATCAGCGGCTTTTTTTCATGGGCGAATATGTACTTGTTCGGAGTTCTGCCTGCAGAATCTATGATTTCAATACGGAAGCATAGTCTGCCAGTGCTTGTACGCCGGCCGGTGTCAACACGTAGCGACCGCGACTTACCCGACGGAACCAGCCATAGTAATTGCGCTGCAGAATGTCAGCCGCCGATCCCACGCCGCTTCGATCCCGCACGGCCGCGGGAGAAATACCGGACAGCACCGCGGGTGTAACTTCTTGAAGCTCATGCCCCTCCTGCAGTTCGCGCGAGCTTCGCTGCTCCACTTCCGCCGCATTCATGGCAGCAGCAACGCGCAGCGTCTTCTCGCGATAAGCGGTAACCAGCTTGGCTCTCGTCACCCCGCCCGTGTTGTAATCGCCGCTGCGCTCCCGAAATTCATACAATAGGCGTTCCTTGCGCCTGATGGCGGTGCGGCCATTCTGCACGGCGATCTCCGGCTCACAGAGCACCTCGACGAAGGGCGCTTTGGTTTTGTAGAAGGTGACCGTAATGAGTCCTAGTCCCAAACGTCCGCAGAGCCCCGTCAGCTCCGCCCAGCGCTGATTGACGGCTCCTTTCTTTGCCCGGCTCTTCTCGACGGCAAGGTAAACGTAGGGGGTCAGCTTTAACCGCTCGATGCCCTGGAGCAGAAGGGCCAGATTGAAGGTTTTTTTCAGCTCCACGATCAGCGGTTCATCGGCGCCCTCTTTCATGCCGACAAGGTCACAATTGCGTACTTCACCCTTCACTTCATAACCGTTTAGTTCAAAAAAGGCCTTCAGGGGAGCGTACAGCTCGGCTTCATGCTTTATCGCCATGATGACTCTCCTTTATTCGAAAGATGCTTTAATGTCAAGTTAATGTAATTTCAGTATAGCATGGGGACGGCTCGCATGGCGTACCCGAGTGTAGAATGGAGCGGTGGTTAGATAAAATTGCATGCGCATGACTTCGAAAATAAGGTCAACTATTCCAAGCAAGTCGCATAGGTATGTAATACACTTTTTCGAAAATGGAATGTTTTCTAATGACGCTGTGGAATGGAAGCCAATCCCCATAAACAGACTCATAGGAGGTAGCGAAATGGATATTTTCGAACGCATAGCATCGTATCGGGCAGAAGGCGACCGTTTGGCGTGGAGCGGCACATTCAGGGAATACATTGAAATACTTAAGAAGGATCCCTCTCCAGCCATGACGGCACATGCCCGTGTATATGACATGATCGAATCCTACGGTTTCGAAGAGAGCGGGGGCCAGAAAAAATATAAGTTTTTTGAACAGGAAATCTTCGGTCTCGACCGGGCTGTCGAGAAACTCGTTGAAGAATATTTCCATTCCGCGGCCCGCAGGCTGGATGTGCGCAAACGCATACTGCTGCTTATGGGGCCTGTCAGCGGCGGGAAATCCACGCTGGTCACGCTGCTGAAGCGCGGCCTGGAGAAGCATTCCCGTACCGACCGCGGAGCGGTATACGCGATCGCCGGCTGCCCGATGCAGGAAGAGCCGCTGCATTTGATTCCGATGGAGCTAAGACCGGAGATCGAGAAGGAGCTCGGCGTCCGGATCGAGGGGAATTTGTGCCCGGCCTGCCAGCTTCGGCTTAAAACCGAGTACGGCGGCGATATCGAAAAGGTTGAAGTTGAACGGATATTAATCTCCGAGGAGAACCGGGTCGGCATCGGCACGTTCAGTCCGTCGGATCCCAAGTCGCAGGACATTGCCGATTTGACCGGCAGCATCGATTTCTCCACCATCACGGAATACGGTTCGGAATCGGATCCGCGGGCCTATCGCTTTGACGGTGAGTTAAACAAGGCGAACCGCGGTTTGATGGAATTCCAGGAGATGCTGAAATGCGATGAAAAGTTTCTGTGGAATTTGCTCTCCCTGACCCAGGAGGGGAACTTTAAAGCCGGCCGGTTTGCGCTGATTAGCGCAGATGAGCTGATCGTGGCTCACACCAACGAATCCGAGTATAAAGCATTTATCGCCAATAAGAAAAACGAGGCGCTACAATCCCGGATGATTGTTATGCCGATTCCGTATAACCTGCGAGTCAGCGACGAGGAGAAAATCTACTCGAAGCTGATCGGCCAAAGCGATATGAAGCATATCCATATCGCGCCGCACGCGCTTCGTTCCGCCGCCATATTCTCCGTCTTGACGCGTCTGAAGGAAACGAAGAAGCAGGGCATGGATCTGATCAAGAAGATGCGCATGTACGACGGGGTAGAAGTCGAAGGGTATAAAGAAGCGGACCTGAAAGAGATGCAGAATGAATATCTGGAAGAAGGCATGTCCGGGATTGATCCGCGATATGTCATTAACCGGATATCCAGTGCTTTGATTAAGCAAGATCTTCAGTGCATTAACGCGCTGGATATGCTGCGGGCGATCAAGGATGGGCTGGATCAGCATGCGTCGATTGCCAAGGAGGAGCGGGAGCGCTACCTGAACTTTATTGCCGCGGCACGCAAGGAGTATGATGATCTGGCGAAGAAGGAAGTCCAGAAGGCCTTTGTGTATTCCTTCGAGGAGTCTGCCAAGACGCTGTTCGAGAATTATTTGGATAACATCGAAGCATTCTGCAACTGGACGAAAATCCGCGATCCGTTAACCGATGAGGAGATGGATCCGGACGAAAGACTGATGCGTTCGATCGAGGAGCAGATCGGCGTCTCGGAAAACGCAAAGAAGGCTTTCCGGGAGGAGATCATGATTCGCATCTCGGCTTATTCCCGAAAGGGCAAAAAGTTCGAATATCACAATCATGAGCGCCTGCGCGAGGCGATTGAGAAGAAGCTGTTCACCGACCTGAAGGATATCGTCAAGATTACAACCTCGACGAAAACGCCGGATGCCGTGCAGTTAAAACGGATCAACGAGGTTAGCTCCAGACTGATCGAGGAGCATGGGTACTGCCCGGTATGCGCGAACGAGCTGCTGCGTTATGTGGGCAGTCTGTTGAATCGATAATATCGGATAGAATAACGGAATGCCATGAGAAACCACCTGTAAAGTTAGGGTGGTTTCTCATGCTTTGGGATGAAATGGCCTGTTGATCAGTGCAAATATACACACAATTAGGACTTAAGCATTATGTCTGTATGGTAAATATAGTCTATAATGGACCCTAAGTACTTGAACCTGTGATATGGATCACGCTATTTAGGAGTGGAGTTATCGAAATGATTGATGTTTCCCCGAAAAGACGCCAACAGTTGGAGTATATCGGATTGGATGAACAAGGGCTGGAGCTGCTGGCCAATCATCGCGACGTGTTTGCGAAGGTGGTTGAAGAGGTCGTTAACCGGTTTTACGCGCAGATCGGGACGCAGCCGCACTTGATGCAGATTATCGAGCGCACCTCGACCGTGGAACGGCTTAAGGAGACCCAGCGGGTATACTGGATGTCCCTTGCGGCAGGAAGAGTGGATGAAACTTATATTGCCGAACGGATTAAGATCGGACAAGTTCACTCCAGAATCGGCCTGAAAACGGATTATTACCTTGGAAGCTACATGGTTTATCTGGATATCGCTACCGACTTACTGAAGCAAATCGTACCGGATCAGTGGATCCAAGTGGTGCACGCGCTGAGCAAGATGTTTAATTTGGATTCCCAGCTCGTTCTGGAAGCTTACGAAATGAAAGAGAAAGAGAAGATCAACAATTTGGTATCGGATCAACAAAGAATGTTGGAAGCGATTACAAATGCGGTTCAAGAACTGACGGCCATGATCGTGGAGCTGGATCAAAGCGCGGCGTTAATGGCAGACAATGCGATCAAAACAGCGGAAGCACAGGATAAAGCGCATATGCTGACTTCCGAGCTGGGTGAAGAAATTTTACATATTGAGCAGATGGGAAGTTTGATCAGGGAAATCTCGGATCAGAGCCACTTGCTCGGTCTGAATGCGGCGATTGAGGCAGCTCATGCCGGGGAATTAGGCAGAGGCTTCGAGGTGGTTGCCGGGGAAGTTCGAAAGCTGGCCACCCATTCCAAGAAGGCGATGGACGAGATTCAGGACAAGGTCAGCGGCATTATTCGCAAGCTGGGTCTTGTAGAGCAGGAATCAGAGAAAACATCCTTGAACGCACGAAATCAGGCGGCAAGCTCGCAGGAATTGGCTGCTTTTGTGAAAATGATGGAAAAGCTGGCCGATGATTTGGAATCACTTCAGCATGAATATGATGTTCAGAAGCACGATGTCCAAGAGGGAGCCATATCCCAGAAGGTAAGTGTATAACAGGGATCCAAGAAGGAAACAGATTAAGGATATCCCTAAACAACAGCAGCACCCGCGCATGGAGGAATCCCCCAGCGCGGGTGCTGCTGCTCTATGGCGCCATATTGGCCTTCAAGCGCTGCGTTGCTAAATAAATCGCCGATGGAGCTTCTTGCCGTCGTAGGAGAACAGGATCGGTTTGCCCTCGATCATGCTGTGCAGATGCACGGGTTTGCCCCAGAGCCGGTAAACATAGGGGATGGTGCGCTCCATATATTTCAGGTCAAGCTCAACGCCCTCGTACAGATGCTTGATCATCAGCTCACCGGAGCGAAGATGATCGCCATCGGTTACCACGAGAAACGGCGAGCCGCCGTTTACGCGGGAGACGACCAGCTGGTCGCGGATATTTTCCCACGCCTTGTCGGTGATTTTCCACTCCGGCCCTTTTTTCTCGAAGACATAGAGGTCCAGGTCCTCCACGAGTTCCTTCGTTAAATAATTGCGCAGGAAGGAAATATCGGAGTCGTATTCGCGCACATCAAACATCTTCTCCCGATCCCAGCGGCGTTCGATATCCTCGAAGATTTTCAGACCCAGGTAGTAGGGATTCAGGCTGTGGCGCGACGGCTGCACGACCGAGGCATTGAGCTTGGCGAATTCCACCGTTTCCTCGCTAGTCAGGTCCATCTCCCGCAGAATGCGCTGATGCCAGTAAGATGCCCAGCCCTCGTTCATGATTTTGGTTTCCATCTGCGGCCAGAAGTACAGCATCTCCTCGCGCAGCATACTCATAATGTCCCGCTGCCAATCCTCCAGAATATCGGAGTGCTCCTGAATGAACCACATGATGTCTTTCTCCGGCTCGGGCGGGAAGCGTTTGGGTGCTGCCGGTGATTTATCGGCTTTGTCTTCGCCGTCATCATCCATATCCCACAAATCATCGTACCGGCCAGGAGGCTTTTGCCGTTTGGCTTCCTCCTTACGCTCCAGCACCCGCCGTGCATTGTACCGCTGCTTATCGAGTTTATCCGGTCTTATGATATGCGGATCCACATGCTCTTGAATCGCCAGTACAGCGTCGATAAACTGCTCCACCGCCTCCGTGCCGTGCTCAATCTCGTAACGGGAGATGCGTTCGGCAGTAGCCGACATGCTTTCAACCATATTACGATTGGAGACGGAGAAACGGGCGTTGTTTTTAAAGAAATCGCAGTGTGCAAGGACATGGGCCACAATGAGTTTATTTTGAATCAGGGAGTTGCCGTCCAGAAGAAACGCATAACATGGATTGGAGTTGATCACGAGCTCGTAGATTTTGCTAAGGCCGAAGTCGTACTGCATCTTCATTTTATTGAAGGTTTTTCCGAAGCTCCAGTGGCTGAACCGGGTAGGCATGCCGTATGCGCCGAAAGTATATATGATGTCTGCCGGGCAGATCTCATATCGCATAGGGTAAAAATCAAGGCCAAAGCCTGTAGCGATCTCGGTAATCTCTGCAATGGAACGTTCCAGTTCCGCGATCTCGTCTTGGTGCACGAGTATCCCCCCTTCGTTATTAAAAACATGGTTCTTATCATTTATATGGAATCTTGCTGCAGATATGCGGGCTGACGAGGGGATGCCGGGAATATGTACGGGCTTCTGCGAAAAAAGAGTCCCGTCTCGTTCCTCAGACGTAGCGAGCTGCCAGACCACGTAACGATGCTCCTCGGAAAACTTTGCGTTATAATGGGATTAATCCAGCGGTTTGGCAGACTTCTCCATTTATTAACCGCTGGATAATAAGATGAGGTCAGGGAGGCAAATGAATGATCGAATTTCCTAAACCCGATGTGGAGCAATTTTTTCAAACTTATGGCATTCGTACCTTTGGAATTAGCGCAGACGAGTCACGGCTCGTGTTCAGCAGCAGCCTGAACGGAAAGTTCAATTTATGGGCCATGGAGTTAGAAGGGGAGACGTCCTACCCTTATCCGCTTACATACAATGACCAGATCGCAAGCTTTATCAAGCTGGACCCGGAAGGGCGACATATCTTAACGGCGTTTGACCGTGACGGGAATGAGAACTATCAGTTTCATGCGCTTCGCTGGAACGGCGGCGAGCCGATGCCTTTGTTCGAAGGGGCCGATGCGGATGACAAACATTATTTCGTGCATCTGTCGGAGGATGGCAAGCGATTGTATTACGTCACATCGAAGGGGAATCCGTCCTTCCTCAATTCGCGCGTATATCATCTGGACACCAAGGAGGATCATTTGCTGCATGAAGGCGAGGTGACGTCGACCGAAATGTGTGCCGTGAGCCCCGACGAGAAAACTATCGCATATACGAAAATGTATGCCAACACCTACTATGTCAGTTACGTGAAGCGTGAAGGCGGCGAGCCGCTCTGCTTGACACCTTCCCCTGATCAGGTTCACATCTCGGGTGATGTGCTGTTCGCCAGCAATGACCAGGTCATTTTCGCAACGGATTACGAATCGGAATTTTCATATGTAGCCACTTACGACATTCCTCAGCAGAAGTTTGAACCGCTGTGCCGTTTCGACCGGGAGAGCATCCAGCTCTTGCGCTACCATAAGGATTCACGGACCCTCTATATCGTCACGGAAAAAGGGGTGGAGGATCGACTGTATGCCTATTCGCTCGACACCGGTGAGTTAACCGCCATTCCCCTTCCATCGGATATCGTGGAGCAGTTGAACGTGACAAAGTCCGGCAATTTGTACCTGCTTGCCCGCGGCGCAGTGAAGCCGCTTAACATTTACCGCTACGCCGGCGGCGCATGGAGTTTGATCACGAAGAACGTTCTGACAGGATTAACCGACGAGGACATGGTGACGCCGGAGGTTGTGACGTATCCTTCTTTTGACGGCATGGAGATCGAAGCGCTCCTGTTCCGAGCCAAAGACCATGTGGCGAACGGTTATACGGTTTTTTGGCCGCATGGCGGCCCGCAAGCCTCGGAACGCAAGCAGTTCCGTTCCATGTTCCAGTATATTCTGGCCAAAGGGTATCACATCTTCTGTCCGAACTTCCGGGGAAGTACGGGTTACGGCAGCTCCTTCGTGAAATTGGTGGAGCAGGATTGGGGCGAGGGACCGCGCAAGGACTGTTTGGCAGGCATGGATTGGCTGTTTGAGCAAGGCATTTCGAGCCGTGAGAAGCTCTTCGTGATGGGCGGAAGCTACGGCGGTTATATGACTCTGCTGCTGGCAGGACGTAATCCAGAGTATTTCAAAGCGGCCATTGATATCGTCGGGGTCAGCAACCTGTTTACCTTCTACAACTCGGTACCCGAGCACTGGAAGCCGATTATGGAGCGCTGGATAGGCGATCCGGAACGGGATAAAGAACGCTTTATCAAGGATTCGCCGATTACGTACCTGGATGATATGGTGAACCCGATGCTGATCATCCAAGGGGCTAACGATCCGCGTGTCGTCAAAGAGGAATCTGACCAAATCGTCGAAGCTTTGAGGGCGAAGGGTCGCGACGTGGAGTATCTCGTGTTCGAAGACGAGGGGCATGGCATTACGAAAAAGGCCAACGAAAAAATCGCTTATGCGCGGATGGTCGAATTCCTGAAGCGCAATCAGTAAGAGGCCGTATGAAAAAAGAGGCGTACCCAAGGTCCATTCGGACTCTGAGGTACGCCTCTTTCCCTTTTAGTTATCTATAGTCTCGCTCGGATTCCAGAGCTTGATTCCATCGTCCTCCAGGATGCCTAAGGTCACATCCGAAATGTTCGGATCCTGGGTCAGCAGGGCGTTGATTCTCATTTTGGAATGGCCGGCCTCGGCCAGGGTCATCCCTTTCTTCAGTTCAATGTAGGCCTCCACATGATAGTTGCGGCCTTCCTGCAGGATGCGAAGACGATTGATGTCGCGGACATCCGGATCGCCGAGTATGATCTGGGAGATCTTCTCTTCCACTTCATTCGGAGCGGCGACGCCGATTAAGCCGACCATATTGTCATATCCGACCTTAAAGGCGACGCCCACCATCAGACAGCCGATCAGGATCGTGGCGATTCCGTCCAGGATGAGGAAATTGAAGAAATGCGCGAACACAATGGCGATCAGCGCGAAGAGGGCACCTAGTGTAGCCACGATGTCTTCATAGAACACAAGCCGTGTAGGCGGGGCAGCACGGCCGGCATTTTTGAAAGCGGCGGGCAGCAGGGCAAATCCGGATGCTTGAACACGGGTTTCCTTCATAATCTCTTTCATGGCTTTCATCAGAATGGCGCCATCAATGATAACGGCAATAACCAGCACAATGAAATTAAGCCAGAAATTCGTGGCTTCTTCCGGATGCTTTAACAGCTTGAAGCCTTTCAGTATCGTTTCGTAGGCCATGATGGTAACCACGATTACCGCAACCATGCAGACCAGATTAATGACCCTGCCGAATCCGGTGGGGAACTTCTTGGTCGGCTTTCGCTCGGCCAGCACGCTGCCTACGAATACAAACCCCTGGTTTACGGCATCGGCCACCGAGTGCATGGCGGATGCAAACATCGTACCGCTGCCGCTAACGGACGCCGCTATCCCTTTGATTATGGCCAATCCCGTGTTGCCCAGTGCTGCAATGGCGGATGAGGTGTTTCCTTTCTTAATAAGCTGCCATGTGTTCTTCAATCCGAACCCTCCGTCTATTTTGTCGATTTCGATTCAATCCGAAGTATATATTATCATATCATGCCAAATTAAGGGTATCTCCATATCCTCACGTGAAACATGATGTCATACCATATTACTTAACATGTTTTTTGTTACATTAATCATTATTTACTCATATCTTCATTTCTTACCCAATACATTAAGAATATAGTGGAAAATAAAGGGATGTATGTAGTGAACACGGTTGGTAAGTGGTCTTTAGGAGGATGTGGCGAATCGAGTTACCGCTGGATGACAAAGCGTAAACTGCCTTGCAGCAAAGTGAAAAAACATAAGGAGGAAATGTTATGAAAGCGTTAACAAGTCCAGAGGCAGCGAAAGGCAAGGCGAATGAGGAATGGGGCCTGATTATATGCTCCAGATGTGATGAAATGGTGGACACGATTCCAACCGACGGAGTGAAGATCATTTATGGATATTGCGGAAAAGGGGAATGCAAAGGCACAGACCCTCAAAATTAATGGATGATCGTTAGCGGAATGTAAACAAAGCATGCTTTTTTGGGAGGAATCTTCCAGAAAGCGTGCTTTTTTTATGGATTTATAACCTTTTTTGATGGGTATTAAAAAAATGATTGATACCTAATTATGCATTTTTTAGACGAAAATATGTTGCATATATATTATATATGACGTATTATATCGGCAAGTAGAGGAAATGCACGCAGGAGGGATCACTATCGAACTGACGACAAGGCAGCAGGATATCGTCGATATCGTAAAAAAACATGCACCCATTACAGGAGATCAGATTGCGGAGATGCTGAATGTCAGCCGAGCCACCCTTCGTACCGATTTATCCAAACTGGTGGTTCTGGATTATATTGATGCCAAGCCAAAGGTGGGGTACTTTCTGGGAAAGCGGGGAACGCGCGACCGGGAGGAGAAGTTCCGCCTTCTCAAAATGAAGGTTGGCGATCTTCACGGTGTTCCGGTTATTGTGCGTGAGACCACGACGATTCATGAAGCCGTTGTATCCTTGTTTCTGGAGAACGTGGGGAATCTGATCGTTACCGATGCCGATGGTCATCTGGCCGGGATTGTGTCCCGCAAGGATCTGCTTAAGGTAACGCTTGGCAACCCGACGGCATCCTCCATGCCGGTAAGCCTGATCATGACCCGACGGGCTAACGTGACAACCGTGCAGCCGGAAGATACGGTGCTGGATGCCGCCCGGAAAATCATCAATCATCAAATCGATAGCCTGCCGGTTGTCGTTCCGTCCACTACGGGGAATCCGGGGGAACACTGGAAGGTTGTCGGTCGGATCACAAAAACGAATATTATCAAAATGCTGCTCGACATGGTAGCCGAGGAATAATGGGAGGAATCGGATGAATCAGGCATTAACTCATTTCATAGCAATCTGTTCGGACTCCATCGGGGAGACGGCTGAAGCAGTTGTGCAAGCTACCCTGCGCCAATTCGAGCTTCCGAATACAGAGATTAAACGTTATATGAACGTTCGCGACGAGGATGAATTGACCGAATTGATGGAAGAGGTGGCGCGGCGCGGAGGCTTTGTAGCCTACACGCTTGTGCAGCCGGAGCTTCGCGAGGTCATACGGGAGGAAGCCGTACGGCTCAACATTCGTACAGTGGATATTATGGGGCCGATGATGCAGGCCTTTGCCGATACGTTCAACGACTATCCCAAACGGCTGCCGGGGCTGCTGCATCGCCTTGATGACAGCTATTTCCGGAGGGTCGACGCGATGGAATTCGCTGTCCAATATGACGATGGCAAGGACGTTAGCGCTATTTTGAAGGCAGACATCATATTGCTGGGCGTATCTCGAATCTCCAAGACGCCGCTATCGATGTTTCTCGCGCATAAAGGCTACAAAACGGTCAATTTCCCGATCGTGCCGGAGATGTCGCCGCCGTCGCAGCTCAGAGAAGTCACGAACGGGACGATCATCGGGCTTACGATCGAGCCGGAGCATCTTCTCAAAATCCGCAGCGAGCGCTTAAAGGTCATGGGACTGCCGCATCAGGTGCAGTATGCAGCCCTTGAGCGGATACAAGAGGAACTGGATTATGCCCTGTCGCTGTATGCGGAGCTTGGATGCCCCGTCATTGATGTTACCGATAAGGCGATTGAGGAATCCGCAGGACTGATTATGAATTATCTGAAATAAGGTGCATCGGCAAGGAAAAAAGCTGAAGGAGGGATTCATTCATGGAGAGTTCATTAGCATTGGAGCTTGTAAGAGTGACGGAGGAAGCGGCGCTGCAATCCGCCCGGTGGACAGGAAGAGGGGACAAGAACAGTGCTGATGAAGCCGCGACGGTTGCCATGCGCAAGCATTTTGATTCCGCAGCGATGGATGGTGTCGTTGTCATAGGGGAAGGCGAGATGGATGAAGCGCCCATGCTGTATATTGGAGAGCGCGTAGGGAACCGAAAAGGTCCGAAGATGGACGTGGCGGTGGATCCGCTCGAAGGAACGGAAACGGTGGCCAGCGGACTGAACAACGCGTTATCCGTAATCGCCGCAGCTCCCCGAGGCACCCTTCTGCATGCGCCCGATATCTATATGCATAAGCTCGCGGTTGGACCCGAGCTTGCGGGCAAGCTGAATTTGAATGATCCGATTGAGGTCACCCTTCGAAAAGCATCGGAGATCTTATCCAAGCCGTTGTCGGAGATGACGGTATCCATTCTCGATCGAGACCGACACAGCGCGATGATCAAGGCATTGCGAGAGTCCGGGGTAAGAATCAAGCTGCTGAGCCACGGGGATGTCATGGGAGCGATCGAGACCTGCACGGACAGCGAGGTCGATCTCTATGTGGGCTCAGGAGGAGCTCCGGAAGGCGTTCTCGCTGCCGCTGCTTTGAAATGCCTGGGCGGAGAAATCCAGGGACGGCTCATACCGGAGACACCGGAGGATTTCATCAGATGCCAGGACATGGGGTTGAAGCATCCCGAGCAGCTGCTGACGATGGAGGATATGGTAGGCGGCGAAGGCGTATTATTCGTGGCTACGGGCGTGACGGCTGGCGATTTCCTGCGCGGTGTGAAGTTTATGCCGGGTCAGCGGGCCGAAACGCATTCCGTCATGATGTACTCCGGCACCAGAACCGTCCGTTATATTCGGAGCGTTCATCATCTGTTTCAAAGCAGTGAGACTTTAGCTGCCGCTGCATCCTCTTAATGCATAAGCAGGGTATCCATAATATAAAGGCACTCCGAAGGTTAGCTAACCTTCGGAGTGCCTTTATGCGTTGTTAACGGATTGGTGCTGCCGGATGCTTAACCGTGTCTCTTCCGTCCGAGCATCAGCCAAGCTCCGCCAAGCACAAGCAGTACGGCGATGACAGGCTGCACGACGGACAGGTAATTCAGTACGGGTCCGATTGAGAATACCACGAAAAACAGCAGCGACAATACGGTCAGAATGTTAATCGGGATGAGCAGCCACTTGTTACGCGATCCGAACCAGTAGAACTCGAACAGTCCTGCCGCAACGGCCAGGATAAAGCCGGGCCACATGGAGCCCCACGAGTCAAACAAGGAAGCGATTTGGCTGACAATACCGGCTGTGAGCAGAATGCCGCCCGGTATCAACAGTCCGATACCCTGTCGTCCAACCAGCGAGAAGTACATCCAGTGAAAAAACAGGCCTAACGGGATCACGAACAGGGTAGGCCAGAATGTGGCGAAGATGGAACCGGCGCCTACTGTTCCGCCTTGGTTTAAGAGCAAGTATGCGCCGAGCAGGATGAGCAGCGGTGCCAAGATTGTACGTTTCGTCATACAAACTTCGTTCCTTTCCTTTTGTAGATTGATTAATCCAAGAATACCATGCAATGGATGGGGATGTCCTCGGTCCTGCGGGGAATGTTTCACCTAGACTTTAGTCTAGGATGGCAAGTTTAGCCAATAGGCAGCCCGTTTAATAAGGTCACAAGCGCCCGGTAGGCGAGCCTGAATAAAGAAAAAACAGTCCTGCAGCAAAAGGGTTTCATAGCAGGACTGTCTTTTCCGAATGAAGGATATTAAGTAGGCTTCTTGGTATACATGAGTCCAACGGTTTGAGGACCGCAGTGGCTGCATATGACGCAGCCCGCGGTAGAAATGCTAACCTGCCGTGCGCCTGTTTTCTCCTGCAGTTGCTTTTGCAGGAAGCGGGCTTCCTCCTCGGCCATGGTATGCACAACAACGATCAGATCATTGTCCATTTTATCCACTTGAGCCAGCGCATTCTGGATCATCTGATCCAGTGCCTTCTCTTTTTTGCCGCGTACCTTGTAAGCGGGGATCATGCCGCCGTCCACGACTTTGATAACCGGACGGATTTTCAGCAGGCTGCCAATGATGTTTTGCATGCCCGAACAGCGTCCGCCTTTATGCAAGTAATCCAGCGTATCGACAACGAATTCGCACTCCACTTCATTTACGGTGCGGCTTAATAGCTCCACAATTTGTTGTATGGATGAACCTTCATTGGCTGCGTGAACAGCCTTCATGACAAGCAGGCCGATACCAGAGGAAAGATTGCGTGAATCGAACACGGTAACCCGGCCCTCGGGCAGCTCGCCTGCGGCTATCAGCGCATTTTGATAGGTGGAAGAAAGCTCTGATGAAATGCTAAGGAACAGGATATCCTCGCCTTGCTCAATGGATGGCGTGAAGGCCGCAATAAAGTCGGACGGAGAAGGTGCCGCTGTTTTGGGCAGGCTGCCGATCTGATCAACTTTGGCGTATAGCTGTTCCGGCGTGATGTCGACTCCGTCACGCAAGGATTGTTCTCCGAATACGACGTAGAGCGGAACGATGCCGATATTATATTCTTCTATCCATGAAGGTGGTAAGTCGCAAGTACTGTCAGCAAAAATTCTAATTTTACCAGACATGAACATCTCCCTTTATCAACTAATTGAATCTTGTACTACTAGAATACCTTGTTTGATGAAAAAAGGGAATGCTCTTGTCGTTTTGGGTCGAGAGCTGCGAGCATACTCCAAAAAAGGCGGTGATTGTGCAACATATTCCATAAGTTTCCCGTTAATTCTAATGGAGGTGGTTTTATGGCTAACCGTAAGCATTTGGGCAAAATGATCGCATTAACGACCGCTGCAATGCTGCTGATGGCAATAACGGCATGTGGAGGTGAAAACCCAACTTCTCAGCCGCCGGCTAATCCGAATCCCATTGTGGATGATGTCAAGGAACCGGCTGAACCCGTCGAAGAACCGAAGATCGAGATCAAGCAGGGAACCGGTACCTATGTAGGTCAAATCGATAGTAATTCCATTGAAATTGAAACAGCAGACGGTCCTACCGCGTTCCGGCTGGACGAAGGTATGGACCAAGTCATATCCAAACTACAGGGAGATGAGTCCGTCTCGTATGAGTATTGGGAGCAGCCCATTGAGGGCGAAGAAGAATTGAAACAGCTGATCCTCACCAAGCTGACGGTGGAAGAGAGAGGCGGGGGCAAGGGTTCAGAGAACGCGCAGCTGCCTGCAACCAAAGATTTTGAACTTGAGCTGGAGGGCATGAAAGAGACCAAAACAGCTAAACTGGCCCAGGGTGACGGTTACGCGCTCTATATATTTGATATCTTTTCCTTTGATGCAAAGACCAACAAGTTGACCATGAATGTGGATCAAGATTATTATGTCGAGATTACGAAGTTGCCTTCGGATTATAACGGGGATGAGCTCAAGCTGGAAGCGGAGAAAGAGCTTGCCGAGACAGGTAAAGTTCGTGAAGCTGACGACAATGAGAAGCATAAGGGCATGGAGGATGCGTCCGTTTATATGATAGCCGAAGGTGAGAGCCTGACCAAGATGTACATTGTGGATGAGATTGACGGCCAGGGATATATTTTCCGCGTAAATAACCCTCACCGTGAACCTTCCGAGGGATTTGCCACGCATGCCTTTACATCTTTGAGCTCGATCGTTAATCAATAATGTTCGCAAAAACAGCCTCTGCTGTTTGGCCATAAGGCTAAGCAGCGAGGCTGTTTTGTTATTCATATCGGATGGATGCATTCATTGTTGCTTGGACGTCTCCAAATATTGCTTAATAAAGCGCAGTGCATTTGCGTCACGTTCCGTGCCTTCACGAATGCCCGCAAACATTTCTTTCTTAAGGACAGGCAGTTGTTCGCCAAGCGGGCTGCCCATAATATCCACGGCATACACATGCTCCGAACCGTCTTCCTCATTTTTACCCTTTACCAGCATCTCCGGCGTGAGCAGTTCCTTCAGCTCGCCTTCAACCTCGGCTTCGAGGGGGCGCACCATCCCTTGATTGCCAACCCAATCAAAGGCGGTCTGATCCATAATGTACAGGTCCGGGCGCTCTGTGGACAGTACAAGCAGTGCCTTTTGCAGCATGGCTGCGTCCTGCGGATTGTTGGAATCCAGAGGCGGTACATAGTTAATGTTAACGGTTACGCGTTTCCAATCGGGGAATTGCGCCAGAATCGCATCCTCGATTGGTTTGAGGTCCTGTCCACCATCCTGGTTCATATAAGATCCGAGGAACATGACTTCCAGATCAACCGGGGGCAGATTGGCCAACCGTTCTTTCTCGGCCTGATGGTTGAAAATACTGATCACGATATAAATGAGGACGCCGACTAGAGCAATACCGCCGAGCACATGGAATTTATAATAACGGAAGAAATGATCGGTTTTCTCCGCTGTCCCGGCAAACCTTTTATATTTGCCGTACCGTTTCTGATTCATCTCTTCCAAAGCTTTACGGTTCTCTTCTTCCAGGATGAATTTATAGGCTTTGGTGATGTCGGCAAACTCGGCTTCGATCTCCTCCGCCCGGTCCGGCTCCCGCCTTTGATGTGAGCGGGTTTGGCGCATGAGCAGCGTGTACCGGTCGTCGAGCTGTTCCTTGGTTGCATCCTCCGGTAGACCCATTCGCTCATAGGCTTCTTTCAGTTGGTCCATTCATGTCACCTCTTCTATACTGTGAGAGTTTCCTATTTACCAGTATATAGTGTAGAGGCGGCAGGTTACAAACGTTTATGTGATGTTTCGACACGAGTTGTCTTGATAATGGGTAAACTGTCAGGAATAAGGAAGAAACGCGAAAATGGATATCATGGCGTATGGTAAATGATTCATTGTCTTCCTGAATGATTGTGAATGTTTTTGAAAGTTTTAGATTGTTTTTTGATATGTTTATGTTACTATATGCTTTGAGGGGGAATTCACATTATGCTGACGGAAGAAAGATACCGAATCATATTAGAGCGCTTGCAAGAACGTGGCGTCGTGAAGCTGCAGGAATTGGTTGAACTCCTTGAAGCTTCGGAATCAACGGTACGGCGTGATTTGATCGACCTTGAAGAACGTCAATTATTAAAGCGCATTCATGGCGGAGCTGCGTTGCCGAGCCCAAAGATACAGGAACCTGGAATTGAGGAAAAAACGTTCAAAAACATTCAACAGAAACATACCGTTGCCCGGTTAGCGGCAGCACAGGTGGAGGATGGAGAAAGCATCTACCTCGATGCGGGAACGACCACGCTGGCGATGATACCGTTCATCGACGCGAAGGACGTTACGGTGGTAACGAACGGTTTATCCCATATCGAAGCGCTGGTAAGCAAACGAATCAAAAGTTATCTACTGGGCGGCATGATGAAAATTCATACCAAAGCCGTCATCGGAAGCATAGCGCTTCAAAATATGGACAACTTCCGCTTTGACCGCTGCTTTCTCGGCACGAACGGTGTGGATGTAGAGATGGGCTATACCACGCCCGATCCGGAAGAAGCCTTGATTAAGCGGCGAGCCCACCAGCTGTCCGCCTCCAGTTATGTCCTTGCGGATTCAAGCAAAATAGGTGAGGTTTCCTTCGCCAAATTACTGGATCTGAACGAAGCGACGCTGATCACGGAGTCCTTATCGGAATCCTGGAAGAAGGCTATTTCACAGAAAACCAAAATAATTGAGGGATCATGATGATATATACGGTAACACTGAATCCTTCCATCGATTTCATCGTGGAAGTTGAGCATATCGAGCTCGGCGGTTTGAACAGAATGACCCGGGACATGAAGTTTCCGGGCGGTAAAGGAATTAATGTATCGCGGGTGTTGAACCAGCTTGGAGCTGATAATACGGCCATCGGTTTCCTGGGCGGATTCACCGGTCGTTATATAGACGAGATGCTGGGCAAGGAAGAAATCCGCACCGATTTCGTGAATATCGCGGATGATACCCGCATCAACGTCAAACTTAAGCATGGCGACGAGACCGAGATTAACGGCCTGGGTCCTGTCATCCGCGAGGAAGAAACGAAAGAACTGCTTCATAAGTTGTCACAGCTTCAAGCAGGGGACATCGTGGTGCTGTCCGGCAGCGTTCCGCCTTCGCTGGGTCCTGACTTTTATGGCCTTCTTATCGAAACGTGCCGGAAGTGCGGCGCCGAATTCGTGATGGACACCACTGGAGAGGCGCTGATGAAGGCTTTGGCCTGGAAGCCGCTCCTCGTAAAGCCGAACCATCACGAACTGGCCGAATTATTCGGCGTTGTTATCGATTCAAGCGAGAAGCTTGTGGAGTACGGCCGAAAGCTGCTCGAGGAAGGAGCGAAGCATGTTCTTATCTCCATGGCCGGCGAAGGGGCGCTGTTCATCACGGCAGATCGGGTATATCACGCGAGCGTACCGTCAGGTACAGTCCGTAATTCCGTCGGGGCCGGTGATTCGATGATTGCCGGATTCGTCGGTACGCTTGCGATGGGCAAGGATCCGATCGAGGCATTCCGGACAGGGGTCGCCTCGGGTAGCGCGACGGCGTTCTCGGACGATTTGGCTGTGCGGGAAACGATTGATCGACTTCTTCCGCAGGTTAGGATCACGGAGTGGTAAGCCGCTTTACATCGATTACGCGGTTATGATGCGGCCGGCTATGGCGTGGCAGTCATCACGAGGATATCAAGGGAGTGTGAACCAGCATGAAAATTACGGATTTAATGATACAAGAAACGATGATCATGGACCTGAAGGCGGTCACGAAGGAAGCAGCCATTGATGAACTGATCGCAAGCCTGGCTGCAAGCGGGCGGATCAACGATCCGGTCTTGTTCAAAGAGATGATTCTGAAGCGTGAAGCCGAATCCAGTACGGGGATCGGAGGCGGCATCGCGATGCCGCACGCGAAGACAAAAGCGGTTAATGAACCGACCGTCGTGTTTGCCAAGAGCAGTCAGGGCGTGGATTTCGAAGCGCTGGATGGAGAGGCGGCGTATGTGTTTTTTATGATCGCAGCTCCGGAAGGAGCCGGAAATACCCATCTCCGCACGCTTGCCGCACTATCGCGGCTGTTGATCGATACCGAATTTATCGCACAATTGATGAATACGAAGACGCCCGGGGAAGTAACGGCGTTATTTGATTCGAAACAGGCAGTAGAAGAAGCTGCCAAGGCGGAGAAGGAAGCGGCCAAGAGAAGGGAAGCGGCAAAAAAGGAATCGGAGAAGGCTCCGGAATCCGATGTCATTTCCGAATCTGACCCCATGAAGGTTCCTGACGGAACCTCGGATGCTTTTGTTGTTGCCGTAACGGCGTGTCCGACCGGTATTGCCCATACGTTTATGGCTGAAGATGCCCTGAAGAAGAAAGCTCAGGAAATGGGCGTCGAGATCCGGGTGGAGACCAATGGCTCGGAGGGTGCGCAGAACGTGTTGACGGAAGAGGAAATCCGCAGGGCGGCAGGCGTCATCATTGCCGCCGACAAAAATGTGGAAATGGCCCGCTTTAACGGAAAGCCCGTGCTCCAGCGGCCGGTCAGCGACGGTATCCGCAAATCGGAAGAGCTGATTCGCAAAGCGATGAGCGGTGATGCCCCCATCTACCGGAGCGAAGGCGGCAGTGAGTCGCAGGCGAAGGACTCGGAGAAGGGCAGCATAGGTACGAAAGTGTATAAGGACCTGATGAATGGTATTTCGCATATGCTGCCATTCGTCGTGGGAGGCGGTATTCTTCTGGCTATCTCCTTCCTGATCGAGCAGCTTGCAGGTGACAATCATCCCCTCTTCCAGCTGCTGCAGACGATTGGCGGGGGAGACGGCGCCTTCCACTTCCTCATTCCGGTTCTGGCCGGATTCATTGCGCTCAGCATAGGTGATCGTCCGGCATTGATGCCCGGCATGGTCGGAGGGCTAATGGCCCTGAATTCTAATTCGGGATTTCTTGGCGGGCTTGCGGCAGGTTTCTTGGCGGGTTATGTGGTGATCCTGCTGCGCAAAGCCTTTGCCGGTCTGCCCAAAGCGCTTGACGGCTTAAAGCCGATTCTGTTGTATCCGGTTGTCGGCCTTCTTGTCACCGGAACGATCATGTTCTACCTGTTTGATCCGTTCTTCAGCTGGATCAATCTCGGCCTGATTGATATTCTGAACAATCTGGGTACCGGCAACGCGGTCATTCTCGGTCTTATTCTGGGTGGAATGATGTCGATCGACATGGGCGGACCCTTCAATAAAGCGGCTTATGCATTTGCGATCGGCGTCTTTACATCCAGCGGCAATACGAACGGAGCCATGATGGCCGCGGTTATGGCCGGCGGTATGGTTCCTCCGCTTGCTATTGCGCTGGCGACGACGTTTTTCAAGCATAAGTTTACGGAGCAGGAACGAAAGTCCGGCGTGACCAACTACGTGATGGGTCTTTCTTTCATAACAGAGGGCGCGATCCCGTTCGCCGCTGCCGATCCGCTGCGGGTGCTGACATCTTGTATCCTCGGCTCGGCGGTTGCCGGCGGGTTGACGCAGCTGTGGAGCATCAACGTCCCCGCTCCTCACGGGGGGATTTTTGTTGCCGCTCTGGCCAACCATGCGCTTCTGTTCTTGCTGGCCGTCCTGATTGGCGCGGTGATATCAGGCCTGCTGCTTGGTCTGTGGAAGAAGCCGCTTGAGCGTAAATAGATTCATACAGATGAGACAATACGAGTTTGGAGTGGGCATTTCTGCTACTTCGGACTCGTTTTTTTCATAGTCGGTTGGATCATTTCTGCAGATGACCGCATGTTATAATCTAGTCATGATCGAAAATGGAAGGAGAGAGAATAGAGATGATGGAACAGAACAGCAAGGGTCGAGGTCCCGAGCGGCTTATCGAAGAAATCAACCGGACATCTACAGCCGAAGGGATGGCGGCGGTATGGTTTCTGGGGCAGGAGAGCGTTGTCTTTAAAGGCGGGGAGGTTGTCATCTATATCGACCCTTATATGTCCGATGATCTGGAACGCAAAGCGGGATTCAAGCGCGCATTTCCTGCACCGTTGACCCCGGAGCATATCACGAATGCAAACGTGGTACTGATCACCCATGAGCATGACGATCATATGGATCTGGGTACGATTGCGGTCATAGCCAAACAGAATCCGGAGACAGTTTTTGTCGCACCGGCTTGCTGCCATGAAGCGATGAGAGAGGCTGGCGTCGAGCCGGAGCGTTTGTACGCGGCGGAGTGCGATGAATGGCAGCAGTTTGAGGGCTTCCGTCTCATGGCAATTCCGGCTGCCCATGAAACCTTGGATGAGCATGAACAGTTTGGGCACCGATATGTCGGATATCTAGTGGATATCCAGGGTGTGTTGATTTATCATGCAGGAGATACCGTCGTTTATCCTGGTTTGGTTGAAAGGTTACAGGCACATTCGATAGATATCGGGATGGTGCCGATCAACGGGGGAGATGCCTTCCGCCGAAACGACGGGATCGTTGGGAATATGGGTTTTCGGGAGGCAGCGGAGCTTGCCGCGTCATCGGGATTCGATCTGACCATTCCGATGCACTACGATATTTTCCCTTGGAATGGAGAGAAGCCGGGGTATTTTGTGGATTATTGTTATGAGAACTATCCATATATGAAGACCAAGGTGATGGCACGGACCGAGCGTTTGATTTATGTAAAAGATTAATAGCGAAAGGTATCCGAATCGAGCTCGGTGGAATTTTTTTCAAATGCAGGACAGCAAGTCCGCAATTTTTCGAAATGACAAGCATATAAATGAGACATGCCCTTATAAATGGAGATGGGGAAATGGTGTCATTTCGAAAACATGTCATTATCGTGATCGGTAGTTTTCTGATCGCGATGGGGACCAATTTTTTTCTTGTCCCGCATAAAGTTTTGGATGGTGGAGTTATCGGCATCGCTCTGATAGCTAACTATGTGTTTGATCTACATATCGGATTCGTCATCATTTTGTGCAGCATTCCCATGTTTATCGCAGCCTGGATATTAAATCGCGAAATTTTTTACAATAGTCTGTCAGGCATGCTGATATCTTCATTTATCATCGATCTGCTTTCACCGCTGCAATCGGATTTTTTGCGATTTTTTGCCCCGAATGTCATCCTGAGCGCGCTCCTGGGCGGGGCTTTGATCGGAGCCGGACTTGGATTTATGCTAAGACACAATGCAAGCACGGGCGGAACGGATCTGCTGGCGCATTTCCTGGCTAAATATTTGCCGTTAAATGTAGGCGTCATTATTTTGCTGATGGATGCCGTGATCATTGGTTTCGGAGGTTTCCTGCTGTCTGGAAGCACCTTCATGTATTCTGTTCTGACGATCGTAGCGGGCGGCTTTACGACAGGAATGTTCACTCAGAAGCGTTGGTTCAAAAAGAGACGGATTAAATAAACAGACAAGCCTATCAAGTCGACTCTTGATAGGCTTGTCTGTTTATGAAAATAGCGACATTCGGAGAAATCCTATACGAAAACCGTACAGCATTTTTTATCTTTGCGATTGAGCTTCCTTAAAGGCGTTGATATATGCGCGTGCCTTTTCTGTTATCAGATTGTAGTCACCGCTCTTCAGTGCGTCCTTGGTCAGATCCGATCCGATCCCGACCGCAAACGCGCCGGCCTTGATCCATTCATGCAGATTGTCCAGATTTACGCCTCCGGTTGGCATGATGTTGGCCTGCGGGAGCGGACCCTTCAGAGATGGAATGACGGATGGAGAGTACAGATTGCCCGGGAAGAGCTTGATGACATCGACGCCAAGCTCAAGAGCGGCAACGATATCATGAACGGTTACGGCGCCCGGCATAACCGGGATGCGGTAACGATTGCTGAGCATAATCGTATCGCGGTCGAAGCCCGGCGAGACTACAAACTCAGCACCGGCAAGAATGGTGATTCGAGCTGTTTCAGCATCGAGAACCGTGCCTGCGCCAATGATGGCATAGTTATCCGCTTGCGGATCTTTAGAGGAGTACATTTTGGCCAGCGTCGTAATGGCTTCGGTAGCGAACGGTACGGTCATGGTTACTTCGATAATCTTGATACCGCCTTCAATCGCACGTTTGGCAATCTCGACAACCTCTTCGGGGGAATCTCCGCGAAGGACAGCGACGACACCCGCATGATGAATTTGTTCGATCAGTCTTAGCTTTTTCATGTTACACACTCCTTCTCGTCTATGAATGGATTAGAAAGATGGCTCGTTTAAAGAACAGGAGTTAACGCTCGATATGAGCAGCATTTCCGCGCCGCTGTTGTACCTCTTCCCAGGTCGGAAGTGCTTCCCAATCACCTGGTGCTTGGATCACCAGCGAACCGGTTAAGCCGCCCAGCGAGAGAGCCTCTTCAGGTGTCCAGCCCTTGGCGATACCAGCAAGGAAACCGGCACAGAAGCCGTCGCCTGCTCCCACGGTATCCACCACTTGATCCACCTGTTCAAAAGGAAGGGAGTAGGTGTGGCTCTTGTGGACAATGACATTGCTCCCATTGAAACTTTTGATAACGGACATTGCGGGAAGCTGTCGCAGGCGATCCAGGATCGCCTGCTCGTCCTCTGTTTCGAACAGCAGCTTGCATTCATCATAGCCCGGAAGAAAATAATCACAGGCTTCCGCAAGCTCCAGCAATACAGGGCGAGCTTCCTCGATATTCCATAGCTTGAGCCTGAGGTTAGGGTCAAAGCTGATCAGGACGCCATGCGCTTTGCATACGGAAATGACATGCCGTATCGTCTCCAGGCAGCTGCTGCTTAGAGCTGCGGTGATGCCTGTAAAATGAAGGATGCGGGCATTGGCTATGTATTCGGAGTCTACATGGTCCGGCGTCATGTGACTGGCCGCGGAGCCTTTACGGTAGTAATAGACGGAGGATTGACCGCGAACGTTCTGGCGCAGCATAAGTCCGGTCGGTGCAACATCCGTTTGTCTGGCGGCGGAAATGTCGACACCTTCTCCTCGAAGCGTTTTCAAAATACCGGTTCCGATCGGATCGTTACCGAGTTGACCGAACCATCCGCTGCTGCAGCCAAGCCTGGAAAGTCCGATGGCGAGATTGCTTTCGGCACCGCCGAAGGATTGTGCCATGCTTCCTCCTTGTCCTATGCCCCGTGTGCCTTCCGGATATAGTAATCCCATCGATTCACCGAACGTGATGACATCGATAGGACGCGTAGCATTCTTCATAGAATCTACCCCCTTATATTCAGTTCTCCGTTATTATCACTTTACCCTGATGGGGAGGATAACTCAATAATAAATAACACAATATAAACAACCTCCTATCAGGGTAGGATAGGAGGTATGCATGGGTTTACATGTTATGGAGCAAACAAAAAACTAATGGTTAGAAACCTTTATACTGAGGCTCTTCCTGTTCAAGCTGCTGAACCCGCTGGGTCACTTGGTCCACGACTTGTTGTGTTTGTTGTGCTGCCGCCGTAAACAAATCTTTGGCATTTTGATCTTGCGTGGACAGTGCAAATTGCTCCAGGCTGGCCTGGGCGCTTTTTAAGGATGAGAGACATGTTTTGACGTCTGATGCTACGGTCATTGGTTTTTATCACTCCTTTCATGCGTAATAATGTACGCATTTTGCAGAAGAACATGCATGGAGCATGGGCTGGGAAATAATGGTGTGATTTCTAAAGGGATATTTGACAATAATCTATAGAGTGATCATCAAGTCAAGACATCAAATAAGGAGGCTTTATTGTGGCCGAGTGGTTGGAAATTGTACTTAGAACCTTATGTGCTGTGGTTGTGTTGTTTCTGATGACAAAACTGCTGGGCAAACGGCAGGTTACGCAGCTTTCTTTTTTTGAATATTTAACGGGGATTACGATCGGCAGCTTGGCGGCTTATATCTCCTTGGATCTTGATGCGAACTGGTATTTAGGATTAGTAGCGCTGGGCGTATGGGTAGCCTGTTCATTACTTATTGAAGTCCTGTCAATCAAGAGCAAAAAGGCCAGGGACTTTATCGATTTTAAGTCGACCGTGCTCATCAAAGATGGCAAGATATTAGAAGATAATTTAAAGAAAGAAAAGCTGTCTGCCGATGAGTTAATGCAGCAGTTGCGGCAAAAGAACGTATTTCAGGTCGCTGACGTGGAATTTGCCATCATGGAGTCAAGCGGAGAGATTAATGTTCTGCAGACGCGTGAGAATCTGCCTTTAACTCCTAAAGATCTTGGTATCCAGGTAGCGCCGGAAAAGCCCGGACAGGTTGTCGTCATGGATGGTGAAGTCATGGATGAACCGCTGCGCGTCGCAGGCTTCAATCAGGGATGGCTGGTGGAAGAACTGGACAAGCAGGGCGCTAAGATCAAGGATGTATTTCTCGCCCAGGTAGACACTTATGGACAATTAACCATCGATTTGTATGATGATCAGATTCAGGTTCCCCAAAATGAGGAGCGGAAACTGCTTTATGCGAATTTGAAAAAATGTCAGGCGGATTTGGAGTTGTTCAGTCTCAGTACGAAGAGTAAGAAGGCAAAGAAAATGTATGAGGAAAGCTCCAAACAGATTGAGAAAATTATAGCCGAGGTAAAGCCAATCCTAAATACTTAATTTGGGAGCCACCGAGTCATAATTCCGTAAAAATCGGAATAGGATATTTTTGTGTATTACAAAAGGAGCCGGTTGCCGCCGACTCCCCGCACAGCAGATCATCACCTGCAAGGTGGATATTTGCTTGCAACCAGACGTAAGAAATAGATTCATCTGTACAAGGGACGGGTCTATTTCTTATTATGGAAGGCAAGGATCGAGACGACCAGAGTGGCGAACGATATCATTAAAGCCAAAGCTTCATTCACGCCCATGCCTATCACCTCCTGCTGCCACCCTGCCAGCTGGTCTACTGTACTATATAATATGCCAATTGCTTACAATAAAAGAACCTTTTTGTAGGAAGCGCTTTCATAAAATGTTGATTTTTTGACGAGATAAATATGTATATACTTCAAGTAGGTTTGATCGAGAGGCTAAGAGAGCGGCAAATGCAGCTCTCTTATTTCGTTTTCATTAGGATATCGATACAGTTTCAAGATTCAAGCGGGTTTATGATTGGCTTTAGGTTTTTGTTTACGCTTGGGTTTGCGTTTGCGGAACAGGGAGACAATCCAGTAGAAAATAGGGATAAACTCCATAAGAATAAAGAACATCGCCATCCCGAAAGAATTGAAGTCCTGGAGAAAGAGGATCGGATTTTGGGAATATTGAAATGCAATCACGATAGCCGTTCCCCCAATGATGGCAATCAGCGGCCCATCCATTTGCTTCAGATGAAGCAGTTTGGCAAGACATCTTACACTTACATGGATGAGAAAGGCGCTATGGAAAAACATCGAACTGCTCCATAATCCGATGATAAGCGGATCAGAATTGCCAAGAAACCCACTGGCTGCACGCATTAATTCAACAAGTGGATATTGCATCTCCCGCCCTAAATAAGGACCGAAATTCAGTAAAGCCGAGGCCCATTGGAGCAATATGCCTATAGTTACCAATATCCCTGATGCGGCGAGGTTTCGAAACGATTTCCGATTAAATTGGATATAGGGAGCGAGAAAGAGGAAGACGATCCATTCCGCAAAGAATGATAAACAGAACAAGGCATCCTTAACTGCCGACTCATAATTGTGATGCCTGACCATCGCAATCATCATATCAAAATGGGCTTCCTTGAAGAAAAACATGTTCATGGACACGATCGCAAGGACAATGACGAGAAACAGCCCGTCCGAAATATAAATCATCGTCTCCATGCCCCATCTGGCGGTGATCATAACAACCAGACCCACGATCAGGAGCACGAACCATTGAGGAGACTCCCGCATGTAATTGGTGTCGAAGAATAAGGTGAAGCTTTCGATATCCATTCCTATGTAATTGATCGACCAGAAGAAAACCAAAGCGACGACCGGGATATGAATCCATTTGCTGACAAGTTTACTGCCGAAGTCGATCCAGGGTTTCCGAGTATCCCACAGCGCGAGCTTTACCGTAAACCACAGGAAGATTAAACTCATGGCATAGCCTCCCAGAATCGCAGCCCATCCTAAATAAGCAGAGTTCCACAATAAGGGACTGATCAGAAATCCGGTAGGTATGGCGTTAAGGTAGACAAATCCGAAACGGAACAGCTGCCAGGGAGTATTGCGCATGTTGGGTTCGTACATCCTTTCCGTTATTGATTATAGTAAAAGTACGCCGATAGGTGTTTACATTATATGTTTTCAAGCCAACCGAACAGCAGCATAATCAGATGGTTGGGGGTCAGCCGCTCGTAAGAATACAAGGCGAATAAATTCCAGACGGTAAACGCAAGAATTAGAAGGAGAACCGTCCATTTTTCACGAGGTGCTTTTGCCTTTTTCTTCGCGAAATACCATTCCACCAAGGAGTATACGAGGAACAGAAGAGCGAGCATGGGCATGCCTCCTTATTTGGGATTCATTTTAAGCACTGACCCGAAGTTTCGAACTTTGATGTCGGTAACCACCTGAATCTCAACTTCGTTTTTGTAATAATCGGGCCAGTTGGCACTAACCTCGTGCCAATGATCCGGATAGTTCCAATCGACCAGCATGCCAAGCTGCAGGATGTCTGCTCCTGTTTGTTGCGATGTACGAAGAGCCTTCCTTAAATGTCCGGCGATTTGATCATTGAGCTCACGCTCGATGAGCTCTTTCACCTGAAGGGTATCAAGCTGCTTCTGCTTTTGTTTATATATGACATCACCCGTTCCGTATAGTTTTACCGTAAATACCGGATGGCCCGAAACCATGCGAACGGACTTCTTGGAGCTTGATGTGATGATAAACACGCTTGCCTTCTCTCCTTCTTTCCATGAAACGGTATACAGAGGACCCTTTACTTCGTTTACTGCCCAACTGACAGCAAGCGACTCCTTCATCGGGAGTGTGGCCACGAGTTTATGATGACGGAAAAGCGCCGTGCCCTGAATGCCTGCCCAGGGTTTCAGTTTCTCTTGTTCGGCCACCATAGGCTTCAAGCCTGCTGACAAATAGTTCAAAGCATAACCCTGATTGCCCGATTCGGCGTAGAGGCAGTCCTTTAAGTTTGTTGTGATCATGTTGTGTTGGTCCGCAAAACGGATGAGTACCTCCGAGGGCATCTGCTCAAAGATTGGCGTCAGCTCCGCCACTTTTTTGGCGTCTCCGGGCGCGACCATTAAATAAGTACTCAGGTTGGTTGTCGGCTCTCGCTGCAGCCAGTCCGTAAGCTCCTCTAATCCCGCCTCAGCGTAGCTTTTACCGACGACAACGACCTTGGTGTGACTGAAGTCAAAACGTCTGGAAAGATCCCGTTGAATCAGGTGCAGGGCATCCTGCACGGTACCGGATGACTTGGTTACCATCGCATAAGGGTCGCCACCGCCTTTGCCGCCTGCTTGGCTTCCAGACGTGAGCCGATTTGGCAGGGGGGCACTGATCGTAACTTCTACGGTGTCTTCTTGCTGACCTTTATTCACATACATGGCAAATACAAAGGTTGATTCATTGATTTCAACCTTGGTCATCGTGAAACCGCAACCTGTCAACAGAGTCAGGGGAAGCACTAATTTGAATACGTTAAACAATTTGAGTAGAGGCATTATGGCTTTCTTCTCCTTAAATTGTTGGATGACGCATAGGTCTTAGGCCGTTTCTTCATCAGCATGGATGGCGCTCGCAAGAAGGTATCCTTCCATTCCGATAACACAAGCGGTGCAATGGGCTGTAAATATGGCGTATTAAACGACTTTAGGGAAGCCAAATGGCCATACACAAGGAAGGCAGCCGCAAATACGCCAATGAGACCGAGTGTCCCCCCGAGAATGAGAATGGGGAATCGCAGCAGGCGGAACGCAAGCCCGAGCTCGAAGTGCGGAATGATGTAAGAAGCGATACCGGTTATGGACACCACGATGACCATCGGGTTGGACACCACACCGGCTTCTACTGCTGCCTGACCAATGACGATGGCGCCGATAATGGATATGGTCTGCCCGACGGGCTTCGGGATCCGGGTGCCGGCTTCCCGCAACGCTTCGAAGGTCAGCTCCATGATCAGCGCCTCCATTAAAGCGGAGAACGGAATATTTTCTCGCGATGCCGCAAGGGTGATCAGCAGATCGGTTGGTATAATGGATGGTTGAAACGTCGTGATCGCCACATATAACGAAGGCATTAGTAATGAAATAACCGCGAACACGAACCGGACGATCCGAATCCAGCTGGAGGAGAAGAAGCTGTGATAATAATCCTCGGACGATTGCAGCAGGGAAAATAAAGTGACGGGCACGATAAGTGCCGACGGCGTTCCATCCTGCATGATGCCGACCCTGCCTTCAAGCAAAGAAGCGGCTACGGAATCCGGTCGCTCCGTGTATTGGAACTGTGGAAAAGGGGATTTCACGCCCTCCTTCATTTGTTCGGACAAGGTGCTGATCCCGAAGGTGCCATCGATGGATATGCTATTCAGCCGACTGTCCACTTGAGCGACAACTTCGGGTTTGCATAAGCCGTCGATATACACCATATATACGGCGGTCTTGGAATAGTCACCAATCTGATAACGCACAGTTTTGAGATCCGTATGCTTGATTTTGTGCCGGAGCAGCGATAAATTCGTGCCAATGTCTTCGATAAAGGCTTCCTGCGGCCCGTTCACCACCAGCTCGTTCTGGGATTCCGATACCGCCCGTTTTTGATACAATGCGATGTCGAATAGATAAGCCTCTGCCAACTGCTCCACAACCACTACGGCTGTGCCTTCGACAATCATATTAGCGATATAATCCGCCGAGGAAGAGCGCTGAAATGGAACCGACAGTATATCACCGCGATCCATGCGGTCAATGAAGTCGTTAAAATTATGCTGAATCAACGCGGCTTCCTTAATCAGCGGTTTAACGATATGTTCGTGCAGGGTGCTGATATCTACGATGGATTCAATGTAGATAACGCTGCAGGTAGATCCATGAATACGTAAGGATTGATAGATGACGTCCTCGCAATTCGCCAGCCGTTCTTTAACAGGGTCAAGCAGTATGTGCTGCGCCTTCGGTTTCATTTTCGTTCTCTCCCTCCTTTGCCGGTACGTAGTAAAGGCTCATCCTTTTTAGAATGCCGTAATTTTAGCAACTTATACCGGATTTTCCAGAGAAACCGGTCAGGGACTGAAGAAGAGTTGAGATCCGGCAGGGACAGAACAACTTAATTCTGAAAAATAAAAAAGCGCCTGGGATGAGGGTTCCAGGCGCTTTTCAATGTGAGTTTTTTAATTAAGACTTCGATTTACCTCTTCGAACGGATTCTTTGATTTTGTGAAGCAAGGGTCTGCGGTAAAAGGAGAGCAAGATGCGCAGTAAAATATAGAGGATTAATGTAGAGAGGATGCTATTGATGAGGGCACCGACAAGAAAGTTGACGCCCATATCGCCTAATCTGCCAAAATGGTTCGTCTCAATCCTATAATCCGTCTCAGGGACAGGTACCGAGAGAGCATCTTCGATTTCAAAGGTTTTGGGAAATGTGGTGAACAGATGCACAAATACCCCGATTCTATAGTTTAAATAGAACAGGATCGGCCACAAGACGGAGCCTGCCGAAGCTGCAAGGAAGGCGGAAGGAATGTTAGCCCGAACCATGCGAGCGAGCAGCGGAGCCAGCAGCAGATCAATGCCGAAGGTTGGATACCAGCAAGGGAAGAAGCCAACGGCAAAACCGAGCGCAATTCGATGATCGCTATTTTGCATGCGGAGAGTCCGGAGAATATAGTATTTCAGTCGTCGAATGTATTTATGAAGCAAAACCGTCTCCTCCTGCACGTACTAAAAACAATAATGAAGCGATTGGAACCCATATCGAATCGTAGGGATTCTATTTATAGTAGTAAGAACTTTCAAAATTATATAGTAGTGCTTGTAAACCGTCAATCGAGGAAAGAAGAAATATATGTATGTAATATTACTTTGACATGCATAGTAATGTGCGTTATATTATTCCCATTCGTTACGTTAAGGAGGTCCGGGTATTTGATAGAATCCATACATAACAGCGATTTGATACGTGGAAATATTGATACCTTTATTTTGCGTGTGTTATCGGACGGAGATAATTACGGTTATCAGATCATTAAAGAAATCTCGCTGCGAAGCGGGAATCGATTTGAGCTGAAGGAGCCTACATTGTATTCCAGTCTGAGAAGGTTAGAGAAACAGGGACTGATCCTATCCTATTGGGGCGAAGAAACCCAGGGCGGAAGGCGCAAATATTACACCCTCAGCCAGGAGGGACAGGGGCGCTTGCGGCACAATCAGGAGGAGTGGAAGGCTGCGCGCGAGATTATTGATGTTCTGATCGGAAACGGAAAGGAGCTGACAGACAATGACCAACAGGCATGACTTAGAGATCTTTGTGGACCGTCTATTTGCGAATCAACGCAAAACCAAGGAAGTGGTAGAGCTGAAGAATGAGGTTCTCAGTAATTTGGAGGCTCGGGTTACGGATTATATGGAGAATGGGATGGAATATCAATCGGCCATCAGTCTGGCCATCGATAACATCGAAGATATTGAAGCCCTCATTGACGATAATCAAAAAGTTTACAGCTACCGTTTCCGCTATGAACTGGTTCAGAGCGCGCTTATTTATTCCTTGCTGGCGTGGATCGTCACGATCCCGGCCCGATTTTTGCCAAGCGGTATAGGGGTGAACACCCTTCTGTTATGTCTCGTTGTCTTATCCGGTGCGGTGTATCTTTCCATGTCACGGCATCTGAAACGGTATGAGAAGCAGACAGCTGTGATCAACGCAGGCAAATTGGCCAAATGGAGCAAAGGGGCATGGTGGCTGTGGTCGATATTTATCGTAGTTGTATCGATGTACTCCTTCCTGATTCAATATGGCAGCGATCTATGGTTTGGGCGAGAATTGCGGATCGATGGGCCCTATTCGTTCTACGTGACCGTCATGCGATATGCCATCCCGATGACGTCGGTCATCATTCCGCTGCTTGTCCAAAAAGCTTGTAAATTAACTCTTCAACTTGAGGTGAATGAACCATGAGCAAAAAAAATGGGCTGATCGTTATACTGCTGCTTATCGGCGTAGTGGGTATGGCTGCACTGGAGGGTTTCATCAAGCCCAAGGCAGACGAACAGGCCGTTCAATATGAAGCGGAGCAGAATGATCCGTTGACGCATGATATCCGGAATTCGTTAAGCTTTGCGAGCCCGTATATGGGGAATGCCGGGAACCTGATCAATTTGAATGCATCGCTTCCCATGCGTGACATCGAACGTACATTTCAGCTGTACCCGGAGGAATTGACGGCCGAGATCCGATTCCAGGCCAGGGCCGTCGATCTGCAAGAGGAAAAGCTGAAGCAGCTGCTGGTCTATAATTCCACTGCTAATTTTGCCATGATTGATAATTTGGAGAAACTGATATTCGCCTTTGAAGACCAAACCTTCACCATCAGGCGGGATGAGGTGGAGTCGTGGTTTGGCAATCAGGTCACACTTGCTTCACTACGGGATGCCGGGACATGGGAGAAGGAGGTTCAATCCCGTCTTGATGATATGAAGTTTGTCGGTGATTACGTAGAGAACCTGGTTGAGCGTAAGTTTCTGTAGAGGTGAAGCTTTAGAAGAGATAAAGCGAAGGGGAGTATAGAGATGGGTGCGGAGCGACGCCAATTAAGTCTGGGTGCTTTTCTAATGAATTATGGCCATCATATTGCCGCTTGGCGGCATCCTGGTTCGGCGGGGGTCGGAGCCGTGGATTACGATTTCTATAGGCGCTGCGCTCAAGCAGCCGAACGCGGGAAATTCGATATGGTATTCCTTGCGGACAACAACTCGATTCCGTTGATCGAGGATTTGCGGACGAATGTCAGCTTTCTTCAGCCTGAAGCGCTGACCATGCTCAGCAGTCTGGCCGGCGTCACGGAGTATGTTGGATTAGCCGGCACGGCATCTACCACATTCAACGAGCCCTACGCATTGGCAAGGCGCATGTCCACGCTGGATCATATCAGTGGCGGCAGAGCCGCGTGGAATGTGGTGACCTCCACGAAGGATGCCGAGGCGCGCAATTTCGGCTCGGTGGAATTAATGGAGCATGGAAAGCGATATGAACGGGCGGAGGAGTTTCTGCGGGCTGTGATGGCATGTTGGGACAGCTGGGAGGACGATGCCCTTGTGTTGGATCGGCAGAGAGCTGTTTTTGCGGATACGACCCGGATTCATCGGGTTCATCATGAAGGAGCATTTTTCAGGGTGGAAGGCCCATTGAACATGCCCAGATCTCCGCAAGGCAGGCCCGTTATCATTGAAGCGGGAACCTCGGCAGCGGGAAGGAGGCTGGCCGCCCAAACAGCCGATGTTGTGTTCACGGCCTGTGAGAGTAAAGAAGATGCGATAAGGTATTACCGCGAGTTTAAGGAGTTGCTTAAGGAGTATGGACGGGAAGGGGGAGAGGTGAAGGTTCTCCCGGGATTGCTGATCTTCCTCGGAGAGAGCGAAGCCGAGGCTTTGGCGTATCACCGGGCATTCAGCGAGCTGATCTTGCCAGAAGCAGGGGTAAAATATCTATCTCAATTGCTGAATACGGATTTGACTGAATATCCGGTAGAGGGTCCGCTACCTGATCTGCCGAGGGAAGGGAACAGCAGCCGGGCGATTATGATTATGGATATGGCCGCGAAATCAGGCATGAGCATTCTGGAGCTTGGCAGGCATTACGCGGTCGCCAGAGGTCATATGACGATGATCGGAACCCCGCAGCAGATTGCCGATCGGATCGAGGATTGGTTTCGAAGCGGGGCTTGCGACGGATTCAACATTATGGCCCCTTTGCTTCCGAGTGGTCTCGAACAGTTTGTGGATAGCGTAGTGCCGCTGCTCCAGCAGCGCGGACTGTTTCGCGAGGACTATACAGGCAGAACGTTACGGGACCACCTTGGTCTCAACCGGCCGGAAACCCAACATGAAAAATAATTGACGACAAAATTAGACGGTGCTATAATCCTACTTAACATATCGGAAAAAATAGGATTTATGCATATTCTACCGGACAGCCGGAGATGCATCCTTGGATCAACTAGTGATCCGAGGTGTGTCTTCGGCTGTCTTTTTTATGAATCTTATGAGGAGGCTGCAATGTATGAAGTATAGACCACTGGGCAGAGCGGGAGTTCAAGTGTCGGAGGTGAGTCTCGGGACCATGGCTTTCGGGCGTTGGATCGATGAGAGGGCTTCGGCCGCCGTATTGGATGTGGCGCTTGCTTCTGGAATCAATCTGATCGACACGGCTGACGTATACGGCACGGGTATGGATAACGGGAACGTAAATCAGCTTGGGGAGTCGGAAGAAATTCTGGGAAGGCTGCTGAAGGAGCGAAGACAGGGCATTCTCCTGGCTACGAAGCTGCATAACCGGACCGGGCCCGGCATCAATGACCAAGGCCAAAGCCGTTATCATATTTATCGCGCGCTGGAGAACAGCCTTGTCCGGCTCCAAACGGATTATATCGATCTTTATCAAGTGCACCGGTTTGATGAGCTTACCCCGCTGGAAGAGACGCTGGAGGCGCTCACGGATCTTGTGCGACAAGGCAAGGTCCGCTATATCGGCTGCTCGAACTACGCTGCCTGGCAGCTGGCCAAAGCTCATGGCATTAGTGCGCTCCATGGTCTTCGCAGGTTCGAAAGCGTACAGCCGGAATACAGTCTCATTACAAGAGATATTGAACGTGAATTAATTCCCTTTGCCCAGTCCGAACACGTTGGGGTTATCGTGTACAGCCCTCTGGGCCGGGGCATATTGTCAGGGAAGTACCGGGCGGGGGAAGCTCCCCCATCGGACTCGCGCCTTGCTGCAGGCGAACAGAGACTGCAATTGCTGCTGAACCAGCGGCATGCGCTTTCCATCGTCGAAGGGATCCGGCCTTTGGCCGAGCAGCGGGAATGGACGCTTCCGCAGTTCGCTCTGAACTGGGTGCTTAGCCGCCCGGGCATCACGTCAGCCATTGTCGGAGCATCCAGGCCGGAGCACATTGCAGATACCTTGGAATACTCGGATGAGCGGCTGACAGAAGAAGAACTGAAGGAAATTGATCGTTTATCGGAGGAAATCCGTGGATAAAGCAGATATAGCGAAATACCTATACGGCACGATAATGATCAATCGTAACCAATATGGATCAGGAAGGTGACACAACTATGAGTTCAAAACGTCGTCAATTGCATCTTGGATTGTTTTTATTCGGGACAGGCTATCATCCCGCGGGCTGGAGACTGCCCGAAGGCAAAACGGACGGGGCTTACGATCCCCAGTTCCTGAAGGAAGTCGCCCGGAAGCTTGAAAAGGCCAAGTTCGATTTCTTCTTCCTGGGGGACCGATTGGCCACGAGCGCGGACATGCAGCATTTATTCCCTTCGCAAATGACGCGGCTGGAGCCGTTTACGATGCTGTCCTATCTGGCGGCGGCAACGGAAAAAATCGGTTTGATCGGCACGGTGAACACCACCTATGCCGAGCCTTACAACATCGCACGCTTCACGGCATCACTGGATCATCTTAGCCAGGGCCGTGCCTCATGGAATGTCGTGACGGGCTCCGATCCGCGGGCAGCGCTGAATTTCAGCCGGGAGAAGCATTGGGATAACGCCAAGCGGTACGACTACGCCGAGGAATTCATCGAAATTGTCAGCGGGCTGTGGGACACCTGGGAGGACGACTCCCTACCGCGGGATAAAGCAAGCGGCGTATTCGCCGACGGAAGCAAGGTGCACACTCTGGACCATGTCGGTGAGCACTTCTCCGTTGCGGGTCCGCTGAACATTCTGCGCCCGATTCAGGGGCAGCTTCCGTTGATCACGGCGGGAACCTCCCTGCGCAGCCAAATGCTGGCGGCCAAATATTCCGACATGGTCTTCACCGGAACGAATGTGAAGGAGGTTGCCGTCAAATTTTACAAGGATGTGAAAGGCCGACTGCCGGAGTATGGAAGGGCAGCTTCGGATTTGAAAGTTCTGCCGGGGCTGGTTCCGATCGTGGGCAGGACGGAGGAAGAAGCACGGGCCAAATATGCGGAGCTGAATGAACTGGTTGTGTCCGATTACGATCTGGGTCCGCTGTCGGATAAGATCGGGATCGATCTAAGAGGATTCTCATTAGAGGATCCTCTGCCGGATGTATCGGCTTCGGAAACGGCCCTACACTGGGCCGACTTGGCCAGAGCGGCCAACGGGCGCGAGGATATTACGATCAGGGATCTGTTCTATTTCTTTACCGTCACGGTCCGCGGGCATCTGCTTGTTGTCGGCAGTGCGCAGCAGGTGGCGGATATCATCGAGGAATGGTTCCGGGATGAAGCGGCCGATGGATTCAATGTGTGCCCGCCTTATATGCCGGGTGGACTGGATCTGTTCCTGGAGCTGGTGGTACCCGAGCTTCAGCGTCGTGGCTTATTCCGCATCGAATATGAAGGCAGCACCTTCCGGGAGCACTTGGGACTAAGCCGCCCGGGGAACCGATATGATCTGATTGCGAAGGGGTGAGCCTGATGGGAACGAGGCATGCCAGGAAATACCGCGGCATCTGGGCGGGGCAGGCGGCTTTGCTGCTGATCATATTGGGGATTTGCGAGCTCCTGGTTCGCGCGGAGATCATCAGCAGCCTGTATCTGCCTGCGCCATCGCAGGTATTCCGTGAGCTGTTCAAACTGTTCGGTGACGGGGAGATTTGGAAGCACCTGTACGTCACGCTGGCCGAATTCGTTACGGGCTACAGCATTGCTGCCCTTGGCGGTTTGGCCGTCGGCACGGCTCTGGTGCTGATCCCTTGGGCGGAGCAGTTCTTCCGACCGTATCTTTCGGCGCTGATGGCGATTCCGAAGGTGACGATCGTGCCGCTGCTTGCGCTCTGGCTCGGGATCGGGGTTACGCATAAAATATCGATTGTGTTCCTGTTCTGTTTCTTTACGATCACGGTCAATACGATGACCGGGATCAAACAGACGGCGGATAATCACCTGAAGGTCGCCCAGGTGTTCGAAGCGACGCGGAATCAGACCATCATGAAGGTGATTTTGCCATCGGCTGCGCCGACTATTTTTGCGGGTCTTCGTTTATCGGCTGCAACCGGACTGGTTGGGGCTCTGTTCGGGGAGATGCTGGCGTCGAAGGATGGCCTTGGCAATATACTCGTGAAGGCGACATCGCTGTATAATACCGCGCAGGCCTTTGCCATTGTAGCGCTGGTTACCGTCGTATCCGTACTTATTATTTCATTGATCGATTTGTTGGAACGCAATGTGTTTTTGAAATGGAAATCATCATAATCCATCAGAAAGAGCGTCACATACAAGGGGAGAGATTCATATGTACAGAAGAAAAATACGTCCATACATCATAGCGCTTGCGGCGTTATGGTTAATCGCCATAACGGCCGGCTGCGCAAGCGGCACGGATAGCGGCAAGGGAGCAACCCCCACAGAGGCCGGAGAAAGCGCTGCGGGAACCAAGCTGGAGAAGATCCGTTACGCGCCGCTTAGCGGCGTCAGCGGATTGGCGGTGTCCTTCGGGGCGGAGAAGGGATTCTTTGAGGAGGAAGGACTCGACGTCGAGTTCATTACCACCAAGGACCCGATAGCCGGTCTGACCAGCAAGGACATTGACGTGGTTGACGTAGCCACGACGACAGCGATTGTGGCAGCGGGCAAGGGTGCTCCCGTCAAAATCGTCTCCTCCATGTTCCGGACCAAAGGACCGTTCTACCTGATTGCCTCGCCGGAGATCAAGACGGTGGAAGGCCTGAAGGGCAAGAAGGTGGGCATCGCCGTGTTTGGCAGCGGGCTGGAGGTGTATGCACGAGTCATTCTGAAGGAGCATGGCTTGAAGCCGGAGGATGTAACCTTCATTGCTAACAGCACGCATCAGGCGGCTTATGTGAGTTTGGAAACCGGACAGGTTGACGCCACCATCATCCATGAGCCGTTCGCTTCTCTCGCGGAGAAGCAGGGAAAAGGCCATATCATCGCTACAGGTTGGGATTACCTGCCGACCTTCCACACCGGAGTACTGGCGGCGCGTGACGGCATATTGAACGAGAAACCGGAATTGGTCGAGAAGCTGCTGCGGGCCTATTTTAAATCGCAGGAATATGCGAAGAGCCATCCTGACGAGTATAAGGCGTACTATCTGAACCATATCGAGATTGATCCCGAGGTGCTGGATCTGGCGCTGGAACGTGAAGAGGTGCTGTGGGAGAACAACCCGGACGTGGACATCAGCGCGCTGAACGATACTCAGCAGATTCAGAAGGAGTTAGGCTTCCAGGATGAGATTTACAAGGTGGAGGACATTCTGGACCTGAGGTTTATTCCGAAAAAATAAAGTGTGGCAGGAGGCGTTCATATGTCCGGATTTACGGTGGAAAATGTCTCAAAGGTCTATGACGGTGATCTTCCTACGATCTCGCTTCAACATATTAACTTGCAGGTCCGTGATGGCGAATTCCTGTGCATCCTCGGGCCGAGCGGCTGCGGGAAAAGCACGCTGCTCGAGCTGCTGGCGGGGTTGCAGCTTCCGACGGAGGGCGAAATTTTGCTGGATGGCGCGAAGGTTCAAGGACCCACGCGGAGCTCAGGTGTCGTATTCCAGGATGCATCCCTGTATCCGTGGCGTACCATCTCGCAGAATGTCGGCCTTGGGCTGGAGCTCGCAGGTATGAAAAAAGCGGAGCGGCAAACGCTCGTAGACAAATATTTGAACATGGTCGGTCTGCAGGGATTCGGTTCCAAGTATCCCCATCATCTGTCGGGAGGCATGCGGCAGCGGGCAGGGATCGCTAGGGCGCTTGTAAGCAGCCCCAACATCCTCCTAATGGACGAGCCTTTCGGCTCGGTGGACCATTTGACCCGGCTTCAGCTCCAGCAGGATCTGCTCCGCATATGGCAGGAGGAGAAGAAGACGGTGGTGTTTGTGACCCACGACGTATCCGAAGCCGTTTTTCTTGCAGACCGGGTCGTCCTGCTATCCCCGCGTCCCGGGCGCATTCACCACATTTTCGACATTCCCCATGAGCGTCCGCGCAAGCGGGAGGATGTCGGTCTCCTGAAGATTCAGAACGAGATCTACTCTGCGATCTATGACGTAAAGACAGAAGAGGATTTGGAGTTTACGATTTAAAAACAGCCGCTGGAAATCAGAAGGGATGTGGAGCTATTGTCAAATCTCGTAAGCAAGGAATGGGTGCTGAAGCAGCTGGAGTCGAACCCGGATCAGCTGGTTATCGCGGATGTCCGATTCAGCCCGGGCAATGAGGGATACGGCCTCGAGGCTTATCAGCGTGAACATGTGCCCGGGGCTGTATTCATTGATTTGAAAAAGGATCTGATGGATCCGCCAGGTGAGCATGGCGGCCGGAGTCCGCTGCCGCAACCGGATGAGCTGGCCAGGCGACTCGGCAATCTCGGAATCGATACAAATACGCCTGTCGTTGTCTATGACGATGACCTCCGCCCGGAAGGAGCGCGGTTATGGTGGATTTTGAAATACCTGGGCCACGGTTCGGCCTTTATATTGGATGGAGGTTACGCAGGCTGGAAGTCAGCCGGATATCCGCTTATCTCGGGTAAAATCGAGGTGACGCCGCGTTCTTTCCAGGCAAGCGTGCAGGAGGATTGGCTGGCTGATGTGAACGAGGTAAGGGTGAAGCTCGGCGCAGCTGGCGTGACCCTGCTCGATTCAAGGGATTGGAAGCAGTTCACGGGAGAAACGGCGCCGCTGGATCCGGTAGCCGGACATATTCCGGGGGCGGTGCACGCCTATTGGAAGGATGGGGTTGATGAAGACGGGACGCTGAAGGGAGCTGAGCGGCAGCGGGAGCGTTTTGCGGGAATAGATCCAGATCATGAAGTGATTGTGTACTGCGGCTCCGGGCTGTCCGCGTGCCCGAACGTGCTGGCTTTGCGAGAAGCGGGATACCGCAATGTGAAGCTGTATGCAGGTAGCTGGAGCGACTGGATCAGCTATAAGGAGAATGAGATTGCAGCAGGTGAAGCTTGATCATGCTGAGTTTACCTGAGTCAAGGTACATCTCGCAGATTTCCCCCGACTTGACGTAAGGTTTATCGACGGTATAGTTGAAATCATAATCGTTCGAAAATCACATGCGGCAAGGGGGAACACCGACCTAGATGGAATGTAAAAGTTTTATTGGCGCACATGATGAACATTGGGAAGACGACGGCTTGAGAAGCCATCAGGAACTGGAGATCACGCTGATCATGGAAGGAAGCGGTCGCTTTTGCGCGCACGACAGGGAAGCGAGAGTGGAGCCCGGAAACGTGATTCTCATACCGTCTGAAGTGCCCCATTCGTTCCACGCTTTGTCTCCCATACGATTCGGCGTGCTCTTGGTCGACGGCATTCCGCCCGAGGTGAGAGAGCTGTTTGACAGACTTATTCAGGATGACCGCACTCGTATTATTGCCTTATCCCATCTGGATCGGGATCGTTATGAACGGTTGTTTCGCGAATGGCTGAGAATCCATTCGTCCCCGTTGAAAGACCCGCTTCGGAATTATCTGGTTTGGGTGGAACTGCTGCTATTATTTCTGAGCGAACACTCCCATTCCGATCATCAAGCGTTGTCCATCTCGTTTATCGGCGACTTCATTCGTCAGCATATCCGGGATCCAATGCATGTCTCTACCCTGGCGGAGATGGCGGGACTGTCCGAGGACGGGTTTCGCAAGCAGTTTGCCAAAATATACGGCATGACTCCGAAGCAGTACCAGCAGCAATGCCGGCTTGCGGAAGCGAAATGGCTCCTAAGCTCCTCCGATAAAGACCTCCAGACGCTTGCCGAATCGGTCGGCTTCTCCCAGCTTCACTCGTTCTCGCTCTGGTTCAAAAAAATGGAGGGCTGCCCCCCATCGGAGTGGAGAAACCGGCAGCGCTTATATCATCACTGATTCGCTAACGATACACCTACCGCAAAGGCAGACGGGTTATGCGTAAATTTGGTTCGGTTTTCAGTAACGACTTCCTCTTCCGGATCCTCTAGGATAAGGATACATGAAGCGTGAATGTTTTCGCTTCAGGTTGATCCTGACGGACAAGAAGGGGAGGTTCGCTATGAAGGTGACCATCGGACAACGGGAATTGGAGTGGGGTGGCAAATATCTCACGGAATTAAGAGACTGCAATGACATTCTGGAGGAACCGGAAGCGCTGCGAAATCGGCTGCAGGAGGATGGATATCTCCTGATTCGCGGATTCCATAAGCGGGATCAGGTCATGAACGCAAGAATGGAGTTTTTGCGTAAGCTGGAGGCCATGGGCAGGCTGGATCCCCATGCCCTTGTCGAAGACGGCGTCATCGGAGCGGAGAATAAGAGCGGAATGTGGGGCGGCGGTACCGAGCAGTTGCAGCCCGACTTCCCTCAGTTTTTGGACGTTGTCAATTCGCCGGCGGTGCTGGACTTTTTTGGACGATTGCTGGGCGGACCCGCGATGACATACGACTATAAGTGGCCGCGCGCTGTCGCCCACGGAGGCAATACCGGCGCTCATTACGATGTTGTGTATATGGGCAGAGGCACGAAGAATCTGTACACCATGTGGACGCCGTTTGGGGACATCCCTCTTGAAATGGGAACGTTGGCGATGTGCCTAGGCTCCCAGCATTTTACGAAAATCAAGCAGACCTACGGGGAAATGGACGTTGATCGTGACAATATCGCTACGGGCTGGTTCTCCGAGGATCCCGTCGAGATTGTGGACCGTTACGGCGGGCAATGGGCGACGACCGCTTTTGAAGCCGGCGACGCCATTATATTCGGAATGTATATGATGCACACTTCGCTGAATAACAGCACCAACCGTTACCGTATCAGCGCGGATACCCGCTATCAGCTTGCATCCGAACCGGTGGATGAGCGATGGATCGGCCGCAAACCCAAAGGGCATTATGCTTGGGGACGCACACCCCAGAAGTCAGTTGCTGAAGCGCGCAAGGAATGGGGAGTATAAGCGATCGAATGGCTTAAACTCGGATTGCGAGTGGAGTACAACGCAAAAAAGAACGCAAAGCTCGTCGACCAGATCACTGGAGGCATGGCCATGAAGCCGTGCCTCTTTGTTGTTTTTATGCGGTGAAGGCAGGCGTATCATGCCAGGGTTCCAAGGTAGCAGGAAACATTTTTTGTAAGGGAGGGATATCGTGTGAAGGAAATGGTCTTCGAATATGCCGATATGAAGTACTCCATACCTTCGGATATGGAAAAAGGGGGTGGAATCTGGATTCTGCGTACAGGCCGGAACCGGGTCAAACCCCACTATTTCGTAGGCCCTAAAGTATCCGAAAATTATGCGCTGCATTTTGTTCTGAACGGAATGGTTTCACTGGCTTACGGGGACGAGGAGGTTACGCTGTCGGCAGGGGATGTCTTTTGCCTGTTTCCTCATACGAGGTACAGCTACTGGGAGCCGAACGGCCATCTCGAACCGGCGCTGCGCATGCAGTGGGTCGTTTTGGATGGAGGATTGACCGACATGGCTTTGAGCCGGATCGGGCTGCATGCGTGCAAGCCATATGTGCGTAACGCGATGAAGGGTGAGCTGCAGGCGGTGCTGGATCAAATGAACAGGTGCGTTGACAACGAAACCGTCGGAAACGAGTTTGCACGACAGAAATGGTTATACCGTCTGTTTGAGCTGCTGGCGGGTGCCGCGGTCCAAAAAGGGAGTAAATCGAACTGGCTTGAGCAAAGCGTCTATTATATGGATTCCCATTATATGGAGGGGATCACCGTTACGGATGTGGTCGAGCATGCCGGCGTACACCGGACGCATCTGTACTGTGAATTCATTCGAATGTACGGCATCAGTCCAAGCCATTATCTCATGAAGCTGCGGATGGAGCGGGCAGCGGTGCTGCTGACTGAAACCGATGTATCCGTCACGGAGGCGGCTTTTTCGCTGGGATACTCCAACCTCCACACGTTCTCGAGAGCATTTGCTAAATATCACCACGTGTCGCCTACCTCGTATCGGCAGCAGCATGTGCCGGTTCCGATTTAGTAGTACATAGGAGAGGATATGCATAACAAGACTGTAACAGGGAGAAGCAAAACCTGCTGCAGTCTTTTCGCTTGGAAAGGCAGCAAGTGCCGTTAAATAGTGTCGTTTTATCCTTAAAATGGCTGAGATTTCCAAAATATTTGTGTGTACGATAGAATTGATCCACCATTCCCGGTGGTTATTTACACCCATTTGATGGAGGGAGGTCTTAAAGAGATCAGAGATTACGGAGGCACGAATTTTCTTGCTTGCATTCACTCACTACATTTCAAGAAAGAGGTGTTGTTCATGAAAAAGCTAAGTGTGTTCAGAAAGAAAATGACGACTGTACTTATGGCTGGCAGCTTGTTGTGCGGATTGTTGGTACCGATTCAAGCGTCGGCTGCCGACGTTGCATTTAATGAGCCGCTGAATGGCACAAACCCTAATCTGTTCTACACTTCCGATGGATGGGCGAATGGTCCGGATTTCGGGGTGGGCTGGAAGGCGGCAAACCAGGAGTTCTCAAACGGAATTATGGCTTTACGACTGGACAATGCGGGATGTCCTGCGAGCTGCTCGGGCAAATCCTATGCTTCCGGTGAATATGCGACACATCTAAAGTACGGTTACGGCCGTGTTGAAGCGCGGATCAAAGCGGCCAAGGGAACGGGCTTGGTTACGAGCCTTTTTACGTATTCCGGTCAAGCCACAGGCACGTCCAATGACGAAATTGATATTGAAATCCTGGGGAAAGACACCACGAAGATGGAAACAAATTATTTTACCAATGGGGTAGGTCAGCACAGCACCATCATCAATTTAGGGTTTGATGCGTCGCTCGATTTCCATAACTATGCGTTCGAATGGTCGCCATCATCCATCAAGTGGTATGTAGACGGCCAACTGGTCCACACGGAGAATGGCTCACGCGGGGCGCTTCCGACTAGCCCGGGCCATATCATGGTTAACCTATGGTCGGGATCGGGACCGGCCGAGATATGGACCGGGAAGTTCAATTACCCGGGTTCGCCGGTCCGTGCGTACTATGACTGGATCAAATTCACGCCGGCCAACTAGTTTATCGGGTATTCAGCAGGTTTTGATCAGGTATGTTGAAGTTTCCTTGATCAGCATCCGCTTATTGTTCTGGAATCATCGCACCAACAAGCTGCCCCAGGTCAGAAATGACATTTGGGGCAGCTTTTTATTTACAACTATGGAACATAGATGATAGAGTCTTTCACAAGAAATGTATGGATGCAACGCTTACAAAAAAATATCGGTTATGGAGGGATTTATCATGCCATCGATCATGCGGGAAGAAGCGATACCGAAGGAAAAAGTAATATTAGCCAAGAATTATCCGGTTTTTGTCGCCGATACGATTGGCGTGACCAGCCCCTATCAAAAGCTTCATTGGCACAATGTGCTGGAGATAAATTACATTAAATCCGGTACGGGTTACTACATCATCAATGGGCAAAAATTCGAATTCCAGCAAGGGGATGTACTGCTCATCAACTCGAATGATCTTCATTGCGCTTACGAGACGAAGGATCTTGTCATGACCGTCATTTCATTCGATTCGACTTGGTTTATCCATAACCTCCGGTTCGATCCGGAGCTGTTCAGCCCGTTCCGCGAGATGGGCAAGCATTACATGAACCTGATCCCCCGCGACCACCCGGCGATGGGTAAGCTGCGTTCGCTGCTGTTTGAGCTGCAGAAGGAGCATGTGGGGGAACAGCGGTCTTACGCTACGGTAGTTTACTCGCTTCTGCTTCAATTTTTGGCCACTGTAAACCGGGAGTGCCGGATCGAAGGGGAGGGCGGGAGCGAACCCAGCATCAGCGAACGGCAGCTGGAGAAAATGCGTCAAGTCATCATGGTGATGGAGCAAAATTTTGCCCACCCCTGGACGCTGGAGGAATTGGCTTCCTTGGTCTATCTCAGTCCTTCCAGGTTCAGCGAAATATTCAAGCGTGCGGTCGGCATGCCGCCGCTCTTGTACCTGATCCACATTCGGCTGGAGCAGGCGGTTACGATGCTGGAAGGAGGCCATATGAAAGTGATGGACGTCGCCCTGGAATGCGGCTTCCGTACGCTGACCAACTTTAATCGGCTGTTCAAAAAGCACATCGGCATGACGCCGAAGGCTTCACAAAAGCAACATTCCTAAAAACCAGTGAAATAGTGCTGGTTTTTGCTTGTTTTAGCAGAGAAATGAGCCTGGTCAGGCGATACAATAAAGTGGCAAGCATCTCAAGAATATGTCAATAAACCTAACACAAAATATTAAAGGGGGAGATGCCAGTGCCGCAAACCGGGATCGACAGCAGGGCGGAGACGCATGTGAAGAAAGGGCGCTTGCGCCGCTTTCTGAAGCAATGGGATATACAGCTGATGGTGCTTCCGGCCATGATGTTCATTCTGGTTTTCAGCTACATTCCCATGTACGGGGTGCTCATGGCGTTCCAGGACTACAGTTTGTTCAAGGGGTTTCTGAACAGCCCGTGGGTCGGCTTCAAGCATTTTGAGATGTTCTTTGGGGCTCCGGAGTTCTGGACCATTATACGGAACACTCTGGTCATCAGCTTGCTGAAGCTGTGCATCGGGTTTCCTGCACCGATCTTGCTTGCGTTAATGCTGAATGAAGTAGGGAGGCATTCCTTCAAAAGAATCGTCCAGACCATCAGCTATCTGCCTCACTTCTTGTCGTGGGTTATCGTCTCGGGCTTCGCGATTTCTATTCTGTCCACGGACAACGGCAGTCTGAACATTCTGCTGCAGAAGCTGAGCCTGATCGATGAACCGATCAATTTTCTATCGGAGCCGAAGTACTTCTGGAGCATCTTGACGGTAACGAATGTGTGGAAGGAGATCGGTTTTTCCTCCATTGTGTATTTGGCGGCCATTGCGGGCATCAATCCCCAGCTGTATGAAGCGGCATCAATTGACGGTGCAAGCCGTCTGAAGCAGATCATCTCCATCACGATTCCGTCCATCATGCCGATTATCGTCGTGTTCTCGATTTTGGCGATCGGCAATTTCCTGAATGCCGGTTTTGAGGACATTTTGCTGCTGGCCGGCAATCCGGTATTGCGGGATGTCAGCGACGTGCTGGACACGTACGTCTACCGGATTGGCATTCAGAACAGCCGATTCTCCTATGCTACGGCGGCAGGTCTATTTAAGGCAATCATCAGCGTATTGTTATTGGCCGGAGCCAACTACTGGGCCCGACGATCGGGGAACAGCCTATGGTAGGGAAGAAAGGGGAGAGATGCATATGAGGCTGTCAAACGGAGACCGGGTATTCGTTGGGTTCATCTACGGCTCTTTGGCATTGCTGGCATTTATCGCGTTGTACCCATTCTGGAACGCGGCCATCATCTCGTTTAACTCGGGGACTGACACGATGATGGGCGGCATTACGTTCTGGCCGCGCGAATTTACGCTGGAGAATTACCGCGTCGTGTTCAAGGACGAGCGCCTCATTGACGGGTTCGTCATCTCGGTGCTACGCACGGTCATCGGTACTCTTCTATCCATTGTAGCAACCGCCATATTCGCTTATGGCATATCCAAGCGCGAGTTGATGGGCCGAAATTTTTATATGGTCACTTGCATCGTAACGATGTACTTCAGCGGCGGACTCATTCCGAATTATTTGCTTATTCGGGAGCTGGGCCTGATGAACACGTTCTGGGTGATGGTCATTCCAGGTATCATCAGCGTGTGGAATATGATCATATTCCGGACGTTCTTTAAGGGCATCCCGCCCGGCCTTGAGGAGTCGGCCCATATCGACGGTTCCTCGAACTGGGGCGTATTCTTCCGAATCGTGCTTCCGCTATCGGGACCGGTCATTGCGACCCTGTCGTTGTTCACGGCCGTATATCATTGGAATGATTGGTTTGCGCCAAGCATTTACATATCCAACGCGGATCTGCTGCCGATACAGACGAAGCTTCAGCAGATCCTCAATGCCAATATCATGATGGAACAAATGCAGAACATGGATGCGGCGGCGCAGGGCCGGATGAGCGCGATGAAGGCCGTAACGACCAAGTCCTTGTCCATGGCGACCATGATGGTGGCAACCGTCCCGATCCTGTGCGTATATCCATTCGTTCAGAAGTATTTTGTGAAGGGTGTGTTAATCGGTTCTTTGAAGGAGTAATTCACCAGCAACCTTGCCAAGGGTTTGAAGCGGCAGCTTTGACCATAGATGAATCATGAAGGGAGCACTTGGAATGAAAAAAAGGGGAAAAAGGCTTCTATCTGCATGGTCAGTCACGCTTGTCATCGTTATGGCTTTAACGGGATGTTCGGGCTCAGGAGGTAACTCAGCAAGCCCGGAGAATGAGAGCCCAGGCTCGCAAAACAAGGAGAAGCCAGCCGGAGAGGATACCTTTGTGCTGGGAGAGAACCCGCTGGAATTTTCGTTCTACGGCCACTATGACTGGTATACCATGCCGGATTGGGGTGCGGATCCGGCAACCAAGTGGATCCTGGAGAACAAGAAGGTCAACGTGGTCCCGGTCAGCTCCGGCGGCGTTGCCAAGAACAAGCTTAGTACGATGATTGTGTCCGGGGAGCTGCCGGATGTCATATGGATGGATCGGGGGGCGGAGGTTGAGAGGCTTCGTACCGAGGGCATGTTGGTGCCGTTCGACGATTATTTGGATAAATACCCGAATTTGAAAAAATGGGCCGGGGAGTCCACGCTCGATTTGCTTCGCTCGCCGGACGGCAAGCTGTATCAATTCCCGAACTGGTATACAACGCAGCCGAACGGCAATGCCGGCTATCTCGTCAATAAAAAGATTTACGAGGAGCTCGGATCGCCAAAACTGGAAACGCCGGATGATCTGTACGCCTATCTGAAGCAAGTGAAGGCGAAGTATCCGAATGTCGTTCCGCTGGAGGTAGGCCAATCGGCAGCGGGCGTGGACATCATGGTGTCGGCTTTTGCCGAGAATCGCCCGTATACGTTCAACAGTATGATTGCCGTACCCCAAGGGGATCAACTCGTATCGCTGTTCACGGATCGCGTTTATCGCGAGCTGCTTCAATATATGAGCCGATTGTACCGCGAGAAACTCATTACGCAGGATGCCTTCACACAGAAGCTGGAGCAAGTTGAACAGAAGATTCTGAGCGGCAATGTGGCAGTATATGTGGCATCCAGCCCTACCGAGTTCGGTTCCAAGGGCAACAATCTACTGAAGGCACAAGACCCCGATGCTGGTTACATCATGATATGGCCGGTCCACAAGGAAGGATTGGATCGCAACAAAATTTTCCCGGGAGACTACAAACAGCTTGGCTGGAACGTCAGCGTCATTACGCAAGCGGCAAAAGATCCGGAAGCTATTTTCGCGTTCCTGGATTGGTTTACCGGTCCCGAGGGCCAGCGGACGATCATGTGGGGACCTGAAGGTTTGTACTGGGACGGGACGGACGAAGAGGACATGCCGCTGTTCACCGATAAATTCACCAGCGATGCGAAGGGACGCGATGAGCTGATGAACGCCACGGTCAACTTCCAGTGGAACGGCAACACGGTGTATGTCGACAATTCCAAGATGAAATTCGAATCCACGCTCCCGCCGGAGAAGCGGAACTTCGAAACGTATTGGCAATCGGAGATTACCTGGAAGACGCAGATGAACACGACAGAGTATATTAATCTCGATCCGGCAGGCGATTCGGAGGAAGGTATTATTGCGCAGCGGGTGTTCGAAATTTATGAGCAGGTTAGAGCGAAAGCGATCAGCTCGGCCTCCTCAGATCAGGAAGTGCTCTCGCTTCTGGATAAGGCAGAGGCGGATGCGCAAAAAGCGGGTTATGACAAGCTATTGAAGTACAAAACGGCAAAATGGCAGGAGAACAAGCAGAAGCTGGAAGCATCGAAATAAACGTCACGGCGAAGCCGTCGTTCTTTCAGGGGCTTGCGGAATATCCGCTGGCATTCCTTGGGCAGGACGGCTTCATGAGCCGGGCATCATAGGAGAGATCATACTTGAATTACTACTTGGGAGTCGATGGCGGAGGAAGCAAAACGCTGGCCGTCGTGGCGGACGAGACGGGACGAATCGCAGGAAAGGGAATGGGCGGCTGCGGCAACCATCAGCTTGGGGCAGCGCATGCGGAAGCAAGCATCAGGCAGGCTGTGGAGGAAGCGCTTGGGCAGGCGGGACTACAGCGGGAAAATATCGCCTGTGCGTCTTTCGGGCTCGCAGGAGCCGACCGCGAGGCGGATTTCCGCATCTTGCGGCCCATGATCGGCGCCATGGGCTTCAAGAAACACCATATCGCATGTGATACCGTCATTGCCATGAGAGCCGGTACAAGACAGAGGGACGGCGTCGTCTTAATATGCGGCAGCGGAACGAACGGTTACGGCGTCAACGCGGCAGGCGAGGAGGTTCAGATTGGAGGATTCGGTTATGCGTTCGGCGATTTCGGTGGAGGCGCTGACCTTGCCGTCGAGGTGTTTCGGACGGTCGTTCGTTCCTGGGAAGGCCGCGAGAAGCCGACTTCTTTGACGCCGCTCACGCTGGATGCGCTTAGATTCAGCAGCGTGGAGGAGATGTTTCACCGATTTTTGGACGAGGGCAGAAGGGCGCCGCATACATTGGCGAAGCTGCTGTTTCAAGCTGCACCCGTGGATGAGGCTGCAAGAAAGATATTGGAGAGACAAGGGATGGAGCTGGGGAAGGTCGCCAGCGCGGTTATTCATAAGCTTAACATGGGCAATGACGCCTTCGACGTCGTGCTGGCTGGCAGCGTCCTGACCAGGGGAGAAAGGGAATATGTCGTTCCGTATATCGAGTCTCAGGTTCTTGCGGCAGCCCCGAATAGCCGGCTGCGTATACTGGCCCTTGAGCCGGCAGCAGGTGCCGTCCTGCTCGCAATGGATGATAGCGGCGTCGTTCCGGGCACTGCCGTGTATGAACAATTGCAGCAAGAGCTTGCCGTGAAGGAGAGGAATGTGGAATGGGCACTGGATTGAAGGTTGCTGTTATCGGTGGTGGATCCTCGTATACCCCAGAGCTGATTGAAGGTTTCATCCGCCATTATGCGTCGTTTCCGGTGACGGATATCGTCCTCGTGGATATCCCGGAAGGCCGCCGTAAGCTCGAAATTGTAGGCGGCTTGGCCCAGCGGATGATTGAGCGAAGCGGATTGCCGATTCGGATTACGCTAACCTTGGACCGTAAGGAAGGTCTGAAGAATGCCCATTATGTATCGACTCAGATGCGAGTCGGGCTGCTGGAGGCAAGAGGCTGGGACGAAACGATTCCCTTGAAATACGGAATGCTCGGGCAGGAGACGACCGGAGCCGGCGGCATGATGAAGGCTCTGCGTACGATACCGGTGCTTCTGGATATATGCAAGGACATGGAGGCATTATGTCCGGACGCCTGGCTGTTGAATTTTACCAATCCCGCCGGGATGGTAACGGAAGCCATCATGAAGCACTCCGGCATCCGCTCCATCGGTTTGTGCAACTCCCCCATCGCCGCTTACAAATGGTTGTCCGGGCTTTACGCGGTGCCGGCGCAGCGCATCTACTGCGAGTTTGCCGGATTGAATCATCTGCACTGGATCAGCCGAATTGAGGTTGACGGGGAGTCGAAGCTGGAGGAGCTGCTGGCTGCAGGCGGGAGCTATTCAGCCGGCAACGTGCCTCAGTTGGCCTGGAATGATACGCTGATTCGGGCGATGGGTGCGATTCCGTCCTATTATTTAAAATATTATTACCTCCATCGCGAGATGCTGGAGGAGCAGCAGGCTGCCGCGGTAAGAGGGGAGACAAGAGCCGAGACGGTCCAACGTCTTGAGGAAGAGCTGTTCGAGATTTACGAGCAGCCGGGGCTCGCGGAAAAGCCGAAGCAGCTTGAGCAGCGCGGCGGTGCTTATTACTCCGAGGCGGCCGTCAATCTGATGAAGGCTATTCATACGGATAGCGGTGAGATTCAGACGCTGAATGTCATGAACGGAGACACGCTGGACTTCCTGCCGGTGGATGCCAGTATCGAGGTGAATTGCGTCGTGACGAAGAACGGTGCGTTTCCGGTGCCGGTCGAGCGAGTACCGGCTGCGGCGGTGGGCCTGATCCAGGCCGTGAAAACCTACGAAAGTTTGGCTATCGAAGCGGCAGTAACGGGAAGTAGAGAGAAAGCGCTGCTCGCACTTAGCGTTCATCCGCTCATCGATTCCGTTGGTGCCGCGGAAGCGATGCTGGATGAGATGCTGGAGCGGAACCGTTCGTATCTGCCGCGATTTTTTCAGGAGCAAGAAGTTCAGTAAGCGGTGACTGACGTTTAATACATGAAGGCGATCCCCTCGTTTCAACCGAACACGTTGAGTCTGGTGCGATTAAATGGGGCGTTTGATATGTTTTTTTATGCTAGAATAGGATCAGATTATTTTCAGGAGGCGTTCGAGATGAAAACAACAATCGTTCACGGGCAAACTTATAAGGGGATTAACGCATAATTGCCCTTAAACTGCGTGCTTCCCCGCCTATGAAAAGGGGAACAACGATTTGAAAACATGGATATTGCAGCAGTATGATTATCACGTATGGGCTAACCGGAAGGTTTGCGAATATTTGCAGGGGCTTTCGGAACAGGTATACCGCAAGGAGATTGTCAGCGTCTTTCCATCCATTTATGACACGATGGTGCACATCTATGTCATTGATTCCGGTTGGCTGGCATTCTTTAACGAGGGCGGGGTCACGGAGATGTCGCCTGCGTACTTGGAGAGTCTGAAGGATTCGATTGCTCGGTTGGTTGCGGAGACGGAAGGCAAGCGAATCGAAGAATTGGGCCAGTTAATGGACGATCTGGCGGTGCGCTTCAGGCTTTTCATTGAGCTGCATGAGGATTTGGAAACCGTCTATCCTTCCGGAGACTTTAAAGCCAACTGCCTGGAATATATTCAGCATTTGGTCAATCACGGGACGTACCACCGAGGGAACGTAACCGCCATGCTCCGCCAAATCGGACATCCGGGAACGCCCACCGACTACGGCTATTACTTATATACCTTAAGTCATTAAGCGTCTAATATTCTTAAAGAGCGGCAAAAAGAGCCTGGAACTCCGCGTTCCAGGCTCTTCTTTATGGGCTTGGTTCCTTCATCCTAGTCGGTTGTTGCGTTTCGTATAACGGATACGCTGGATTCCCTGACGATGAGCCTCGGTTCGAATTGCACGCGCTCGTATTGGCCGGACTTTTGCTCGCGAAGGCGCTTGAGCAGCAATTCCGTAGCCAGCCGGGCTACTTCATCGCCCATGATGGACACCGAGCTGATCTGAGGCGTCGTGACGGTGGTCCATACATTGTTATCGATGCCGACGACGGCCACATCATCGGGAACCCGGATCTTCAGCTCTTTAAAACGGTTGACGATGCCGATCGCAACCATATCGTTTACCGCATAGATGGCGTCCGGCATATGCTTCAGGCCATAGAAATAGTCCGCCGCACGAACCCCCGTTTCAAACGAGAAATCCTCCCCGAAATAGACAAGCGACGGATCGACTTGCGTCAGCGACTGCTCATAGGCCCAATACCGCTCTTCGATTTTATCTTTAGGCGCACCCGCGTAGGCAATGCGGGTCCGACCGATTTTCAGCAGATGCTCCATGACAAGCCTGCCCTCCTGGCGTGCCAGGCCGACGATATCGGCTTTATACTCATCTCCCAGCTGTTTCCCGTAATTAATGATCGAGACGGGGAGGCTGGATTTGTTGATCAGGTCGCCCAGCGTTTTCGGATAAGCCAGCGGCATGATAATTAAGCCGTCTACGTGCAGCTTCTTGATATCTCTCACGATTTCAAGCTCGTTACGGGCATTCCCGGCCGTATTGATCTGAACGACCCGATATCCGTGCTGCTTGGCGGTCTGTTCCACCGACCAGGCGATTTCCGGGATGATTGCATTTCGGATGTCAGGCACGGCCAAGGCGATTTGATTCGTCTGCCGAACCTTCAGGCTTTGAGCCGATGTATCCGGACTAAATCCGATTTCTTCGATCACCTGCATGATCCGTGCTTTCGTTTTCGGACTGATCCCCTTGCTGTCGTTGATGGCTCGGGACACGGTGGCAATGCCAACGCCCGCTTGTTTGGCGACATCTTCAATCGTCACTTTTTTGGGATTCACCATATTCAAAAAGTCCTCTCTCTATATCGGAAACGTTTCCTGTTATTAATCTGATTCTAAATCCTGATGGAGTAATATCTATATTATAACATTAAGAATACCTTCAATTCATGGAACACCTCGCTAAGAAAAGAGGTGCGGCGGAAGAGGACGCATAAATTGCTGCAACTCCTTAAAAAAGTGATGAACCCTGATCACCGGTTGTCCATGACTTTTCATACATTTTGGTCCATCGTGTTTGACAGATTGTCAAAACTGTGACATATTTGATTTCGGAAACGTTTCCTATTTTGTTTTTATTTTTTCGAACCTATAAGGAGATGAAGACAATGCAAGCATTGCGCTGGCATGGAGTAAAGGATCTGCGTTTGGAGACCATTGCGGAGCCGCAAGTTACGAGTGGAAAAGTGAAAATCAAGGTTGAATGGTGCGGGATTTGTGGCAGCGATCTCCACGAATACGTAGCCGGGCCTATATTTATACCTGAGAATACGCCTCACACCCTTACTGGAGAACAGGCTCCGGTGGTTATGGGCCATGAGTTTTCCGGCCAGGTGGTAGAGGTTGGCGAAGGCGTTACGAAATTCAAGGCTGGTGACCGCGTGGTTGTTGAGCCTGTATTTGCATGCGGAAAATGCGCAGCATGCAAACAAGGAAAATACAATCTGTGCGACGAAATGGGTTTTCTTGGCCTTGCCGGCGGTGGCGGCGGATTCTCCGAATATGTCGCCGCGGATGAGCATATGGTTCATAAAATTCCGGATAGCGTCTCCTATGAACAAGGGGCTTTGGTAGAGCCTTCGGCAGTCGCTTTGTATGCCGTACGCCAAAGCCAGCTGAAGGCAGGGGATCGGGCAGTCGTATTCGGTGCGGGGCCGATCGGTCTGCTTGTCATCGAGGCATTGAAGGCAGCAGGGGCGTCCGAAATTTACGCCGTGGAGCTGTCTGCTGAGCGTAAACAAAAGGCTGAAGAATTGGGTGCCATCGTGATTGATCCGAGGGCTTACGATGTGGTTAAGGAACTTCATCGCCGTACCGGCAATGGGGTAGATGTTGCATTTGAAGTGACGGGTGTTCCGCCCGTGCTGAATCAAGCGATCAACTCTACGAAGATTGGCGGACAGATTATGATTGTCAGCATATTCGAAACTTCAGCTCCCATCGTGCCAAACGATGTTGTGATGAAGGAACGGAATATTACCGGAATCATCGGTTATCGCGACGTATTCCCGGCTGTCATCAGCCTGATGGAAAAAGGGTTCTTCCCGGCGGATAAGCTGGTCACCCAGCGGATCAAACTGGATGAGGTTATTGAACGGGGCTTTGAGGCTCTCCTCAAAGAGAAGAACCAGGTGAAGATCCTGGTGCGTGCTCACTAATAAAGCCGCTGCGTGACGTAGTTGCACAGCTTATGAAAGACCGCGTAATGCGGTCTTTTTGTTTTGCGGAATAAAAAGGTTGCCTCCGAGCTGAGTCAGAGCAGTGCATAGCACTCGCTGATGTACGCCAATCAATCTTTAGCACATGATACAAAACAACGGCGATTGCCTCCGAATGGATTCGGGAGGTGATCGCCGTCTTTTTTTAAACTCATTCAATTAATCCTTGATCAGCAAATAAATAAAGTAGGGAGCTCCGAGGCAGGAGACAACCAATCCAACCGGAATTTCGGAAGGGGCCATCAAGTTCTTGCCGATCATATCGGCCACAAGCAGCACCAGCGAGCCGAGCAGCGCGGAGACCGGCAGCATTCCCTGATGACGGGGACCCACAAGCTTACGCGCCAGATGCGGAGCAACCAGTCCAAGAAACGCGATGCCGCCGCCTACGGCCACGCAGGCGCCAGCCAGGGCAACGGAGATGAACAGCAGCGTTCTTCGCTCGCGTTCTACCGTGGCCCCAAGTCCCGCTGCCGTGTGGTCCCCAAGGTTCAGCACATTCAAATGTTGCGATTTATACACCGCCCAGGGAATCAGCAGAAGGATCCACGGAAGGATCGCAACGACATATTCCCAGCTTGCGCCCCAAATGCTTCCGGACAGCCAGATGGTAGCCTGCATGAAATTGTTAGGGTCCATCATGAGCTGGAACACGATAATAAGCGCGCCGAAAGCCGCGTTAATGCCAATCCCCACAAGCACCAGCCGGATCGGCGTTACGCCTTGCTTCCAGGCCAGCGAATAGATGAGAAAGGCGGCAAGAAATGCACCAAATAGGGCGGCAAAAGGCATGATATAGACAGACCATATGCCGGAGCTGAACGAGCTGCCTTGGAAATAAAAGATATACAGCACAACGGCCAGTCCTGCTCCGGAATTAATGCCTAGGATGCCCGGGTCTGCCAGCGCGTTCCGCGAAACACTCTGCAGAATAGCACCGGAGACGGCGATTCCCGCACCGATCAGGATGGCAATGACCATTCGGGGTAAACGAAAGTGCATCAGAACGGTATAATTTTGCTCAGATCCCGTCCCGTTGAATGCTTTGATGACCTCAGCGAGCGGGATTTTCATCGTGCCCATATTCAGGCTGAACAGAAACACGGCTAATATGGCCAGCAGCAGGATCATCGACACGGACATGATTTTTCGCGTTGTATTCATCGCTACAGCCCCCTCCCTTCCCGACGTGCAAGATAGAGGAAGAAAGGAACGCCGATCATGGCCGTAATTGCGCCAACAGGCGTCTCGAACGGAGGGTTGATCATCCGCGCGCCCACATCGGCAAACACCAGCAGAAGTGCTCCCATGACAGCGGAGCAAGGGATGATCAGCCGATAGTCGGGACCTACGATGAAGCGAACAATATGCGGGATGGCAAGCCCCACGAATCCGATCGTTCCGCCCACAGCTACCGCTGCGCCCGTGAGGAGCAGCACAACGAGCGTGCCCAGGAACTTCACGGTTCCTGTTTTTTGGCCAAGCCCGGTAGCGACCTCTTCGCCCAGGCTCATGACGGTAATGGATCTGCTGAGCGCGAGTGCAATGAGCAGCCCAATGATGGCGACAGGGATCAGAAGCTGCACGTTCACCCACTGCACGCCCGACACGCCTCCGGCATACCAGAAGCTGATATCCTTGGCAACGTTAAAGCGGATGGCAATGGCCGAGGAAATCGAGCTCAGGAGCGCGGTTACGGCAGATCCGGCCAGAGCCAGCTTGACGGGCGTCAGGCCCCGTTTGGATAACGAGCCGATGAGAAGCACGAGTCCGGCCCCAAGGCCCGCACCGGCAAAAGATAGCAGCATGAGCACGGTGTTGGATGGCGACTCCATAAAGGCAAACCCGATCGACATCATGAAAGTGGCACCTGCGGTGACTCCCATAATGGAAGGGGAAGCAAGCGCGTTTCTTGTCATGCCTTGCATGATGGCTCCGGAAACCGCCAGGGAACCGCCGATCAATGCAGCTGCCAGGGCCCTCGGCATGCGCAGTCTCTGGATAATCTGGTGCGAGGTGGAATGGGCATCGAAGCGGACAAACGCTTCCCATATGGTGGACAACTTAATATTCGAAGCACCATAGATAATCGAGGATGCCATCGCGGCAGCCAGCAGACCAAGCCCCAGCAGAATGACGGCCGCGGCTGTCTTGGGGCGGTAGATGGATTTTGCGGTTGATTTGTTAATGGGCTGATTTGCTTGCATAGTCACCTAAACCTTCGTGTTGATAAAAAAATAAAAATGAAAGTATTGTAATTGAGAATGAATTTCATTATCATGGTTATTATTATATCACTTCATCCCAAGATTGCTAGTGATCTAAGCAGAAAAAATATACATAAAGGGGACCTGATTAATGAGTCGGTTCAAGAAAAAAATATGGATAATCGCAGGACTCTTGGCAGCTTTCACGCTGCTTGCAGCTTGTGGAAATAGCAAGGACGCAGCCGGGAACGAGCCAACGGAGGCGCAAACGCCAAACGAGCAGAGCGGCGGCACCGAAGCCAAGCCAAGTGAAGGTGGCGCAGAGACCAAGACGGAACGGACACTGAAAGACGCCATGGGCCATGAGGTGAAAATTCCAGCCGAGCCGAAACGGGTCATCGCTTCTTACTTGGAGGATAACCTGGTGGCGCTAGGGATTACCCCGATCGCGCAGTGGTCGGTCAAAGGCGGAAGCGTCCAGGATTATCTGCAGGATTCATTGAAGGATGTGCCTACGATTGAGCATGATCTTCCCTTTGAAGCGGTAGCGAGCTTCCAGCCGGATTTATTGATCATGGACTCGGCTTCCATGGTAGAAGGCAACAAGTACAGTCAATACGAGAAGATTGCTCCAACCTACGTCATCGGCAATGAGGTCAATAATGATTGGCGCGAAGAGCTGAAGAAAGTGGGGGAAATCTTTGGCATGGAAGAGGAAGCGCAAGCGGCGCTCGATCAATACGAGCAGAAGGCAAAGGAGGCCAAGGAGAAAATCCAGCAATCGATCGGCGGTGAATCTGCTGCAGCGATTTGGCTTGTCGGCGGTAAATTGTTCGTCGTTAGCGAGACATTGTCCAGTGGAGCCGTTATGTATGGCGACTTGGGACTTACGGTACCGGACGTGGTGAAGGAAATTTCGGCATCGGCTACAGGCAACTGGTCCTCCATTTCCCTGGAGAAATTGGCCGAGCTCGACGCGGATCATCTGTTCTTTATTAACAGCGACGGCGAAGGGGCTGAAGTGCTCCAAGATCCGCTCTGGGCGAATATTCCCGCCGTTAAGAACGGCAACATCTATGAATATGGAAAAGATACAAGCTGGCTGTATACCGGTACGATTGCCAACGGCCAGATCATTGATAACGTGCTGGACAGTTTGGTGAAATAAACGTTGTCAGATCGAGCCAATCAGCCGTCTTCCGACATTAGTGGGGAGGCGGTTTTTTTGTATGGGTGCGTATATGGAACAGGGACGGCGCAAACATTCAGCAGGAAAACGTAGGCACTCGCAGAACTAGTTAGCGAGGTGGGAATGATGATGCCGAAGTATATGCCGGACTTATCCAATGTGCAGGCGAAGCTGCACCGGTACTGTATGCGAATCTCAGGAGATCCATGGGAAGCGGAGGATCTGCTGCAGGATGTCATGTTAAAGGTGATGCGAGCCGTTGAAACCGATCCTGGAAAACATCTGTCCAATGCCTATTTATATCGCATCGCAAGCAACGCGTGGAAGGACCGACTGAAGAAGGATAAGCCCGGAATGAGGGTTTCCGAGGATGCGTTAGGAGATAGGGCGGCCGAGGATGACGGCTTGTCCACCAGAGAGCTCTTGGAGGCCTTAGCGGACCGGTTGTCCCCACGGGCGATGGTTATTTTGCTGCTGATGGACGTTTTTGATTTCACGGCCAGGGAGACGGCTGATTTTCTCTTCATGTCGGAAGGGACGGTTCAGGTGTCGCTCGGACGTGCGCGAACCAGGCTGAAGAAGCTGCATCGCTTGCAGCAAACAGGCATGGAACCTAAGCTGCAAGCGAAATCCCGGGCAGGCACAGCGGCAGGACTGGATTTGGATGGGCTTGTGGAGGCTTTTCGGAAAAGGGATCCCAAAGCCATTTGTACCTCGTATCTCCAATTGACGAAGCTGCGAATAAGAATAAGCAAATTGAGCCGGGTTGGCGGAGCCCTTGCATTTTATATGGAAGATCCGGATGGAAACGTATGGAAACTTACGGAATAAAACATTATATTTGGACGCTGTTTGGTTTTAGCCCGAAATTTCGTTACTTATGTGTCAGCAGCTATATAAGCAAATCAAAGAGGAGGAAGGTATTTTGAAAAAATCCCTTTTGTACGGCGTTGGCATCTTTGTACCGGTCAGTGATCTGAAGCGTTCGACGGCCTGGTATACGGATATGCTCGGGTTTGAAGTGATCCATACGGATGAACCGAATGCGGTGGTCATGCGAATGAATGATGAGAAGGTTTCCTTCTGCCTCGTGCGGTCCTATGAAGTGAAGCAGCCGGTTTTTCCCAGAAATGATTATGGCGTGGGGCAATACTTCAACCTGCATACCACGAATGTAAGTGAAATTCATCAACGATTGGTTGCCAAGGGAGCCGACGTGACGGAAATTGAGGATTTTGGCGGGTTCAAGGGCTTCTCCCTGACGGATCCAGACGGCAACCGCTGCGGAGTGACGGAGTAACGACAGCGAGAAGCAGAATGGCTATAACCGACGGGCATCGTGTTTGCCCAGACGATCGATTAGGAAAAACACCCATTCATTGACTTGGCATGGATGGGTGTTTTTGCTGCGGTGATTATCGAATGTACATCAACAGTCGTATCAAATCCGTTATTCCTGATCCCGACAGTGCTCCTCGGCCGCCGAAGTAAACTCTTCCTCATTCTCGGAAGCAAGTTTATCACCGTATTGGTCCAATCGTTCAGGGCTGCTGGAAGGACCGTCGTTCTTAGGTTTGCTGTTTCTGCCTGTCATGCTGTGTTCCCTCCTTATGTGGGGTTCTCATCGATTGCGAACGTACGAATGATCGTACTTTGCGAACGTTTATGTTGTTCCTGATTTGGCTCGGGATTATGCACGCAGGGTCTCATCTTCCGTTTATGAAGTTATGATGAAAGCGCTCGTAGCTGCTTGTTCGTTTCAGCCGTGAATGATACCATAATAGAATTTAGAAGATTCATAGATTCAACACGCTTAAACGATATGGATACCACGGAGGTTGCGATATGAAGCTAGTGTCATGGAACGTCAATGGATTGCGGGCCTGCGTAACGAAGGGATTTATGGATTATTTTCAGCAGGTGGATGCCGATATATTTTGCGTGCAGGAAACGAAACTGCAAGCGGGGCAGATCGAGCTCGATTTAGGGCCGGAATATCAACAATATTGGAACTATGCGGAGAAGAAGGGGTACTCGGGAACGGCGGTATTTACGAAAATTGCCCCATTGTCCGTTCGCTATGGTCTGGAGGAAGACAGCGAGCCCGAGGGCAGAGTGATCACGCTGGAGTTTGAGGACTTCTATCTCGTAAACGTGTATACGCCGAATGCGAAGCGCGACCTGAGCAGACTGGATTATCGGCTGGAGTGGGAGGAGCGGTTCCGTGCTTACTTGCTTCAGCTTGACGAATGTAAACCCGTGATCGTATGCGGCGACTTGAATGTGGCGCATCAGGAAATCGATTTGAAAAATGCCAAGTCTAATCATGGCAATTCCGGCTTCACCCTGGAGGAGCGCGGCAAAATGACCGATCTGCTGGCAGCGGGCTTCATCGATTCCTTCCGCCACTTCTACCCGGACCGTACGGACGTATACAGCTGGTGGTCTTATATGGCCAAGGTAAGGGAGCGGAATATCGGCTGGCGCATCGATTATTTTCTGGCGTCTGCCCGTTTAACCGAGAAGCTGAAGGATGCCGAGATCGACTGCCATGTGATGGGAAGCGATCATTGCCCGGTGAGTTTGACGCTCAGCGAGTCATTGCGTTAAAATTCAGATTTTTAAAAAAAGCCAACCGAAGAGCAGGGGACTGGATAACAGCCTTGCCTACGCCGGTTGGCTTTTATATTGAAAGCAAAGGCTCCGTTCACCCAATCTGATGCTTCAGCTTGTCCAGAAAGATCGAGGCCGGCTTCGACAGATGGTGTGTTCCGGGCTGTACCCATCCGAATGAAGAAGCAGTGTGGCCGGGGGGCATCTCCAGCTCCAGCGTTACGATGTTTCCCGAAGGTACGGGTGTGAAGCTGGAGAAGGACAAATCGACCCCCACCGTGACCGCTACATTTTCTTCGACGACCTTCTGTATGACCCTTGTCTGGTTGGTTGAGAAGAGCAGATCCATTTCCCCGTACTGCTCCTCGAATACATCCATCAGCTTGAACAGACTGTCATCCTTGTAGAGAACCAAGGGATATTTACGCAGTTCTTCGGGCGTGATCGATTGCCGCATGGCAAGTGGAGATTGACGGCTGACCCCCACCACGAATTTGCTCTCCAGCAGCTTGCCGAAGTGAAGTCCGCGGTGTTGATGAATGGTGGAATCATCCACAAAAATCAAACCGATATCCGCATGATTTTGTTTGATATCCTCAATAATATCAAGTGTCGCTTTTTCCGTAATTTCGAGTTTGATCTGGGGGAAGTCCTTTTTGAACTGGATAATGGCATCGATGGACAGCGTTAAGGGGACCGGAACCGTAGCAATCCGCAAAGATCCGCTCAGCAGGTTGGAATATCCTTCGGCTTCTGATTTCAGCTCCTGGAATTGTTCCAAAATGGCATAGGCTTTCTGGAGGATTCGCTGGCCCTCTGCTGTGGGTACGGCACCAAGCCGCGATCGGGTGAACAAGGAGAAGCCGAACTCGGCTTCCAGGCTGGACACTGCTTGGCTGACGGCGGAAAGGGTAACGTTGCAATTCTGGGCTGCTTTGGTTAACGATCCTGTCTTGGCTGTCTCCACGATATATTCCAGTTGTTCAAGATTCATATGACCCCATCCTTAATCTGTAATTAAGTAATATTAATTAGGTTTAAATTTACTTAAATATAACGCAGCGTTACAATGAACACAAGGACATGGACACACAATGTTCAAACAATAACGCTATTATACCCTAGGAGGTCATTGATAATGTCAGAACAACGTGTAGCGGTAATTACCGGCGGAGCGAGCGGAATCGGTCGTCAGGTCTCCCTTAAATTTGCAAGAAAAGGCGATCGTGTCGTCGTTGCCGATTATAATGAGGCAGCTGGTCAAGAGACGGTCGATTTGATCAAAAAAGAAGGCGGCGAAGCCACTTTCGTTCAAGTCGATGTTTCCAAACAAGAAAGCGTCGAGGCGCTTGTGGATAGAGCGGTTGAGCTTTACGGCCGCATCGATGTCATGCACAACAATGCAGGTATTGGCGGGGCTGGACCGGTCCTCGAGCAGAATATGGATCTCTATCATCGCACCATTAACGTGAATCAGCACGGGGTGGCTTACGGTATTATCGCAGCAGGCAGAAAGATGAAAGAGCTTGGCATTAAAGGCGTGATCATCAATACAGCATCCGTATTCGGATTCCTGGCTTCACCGGGAACGTTTGCTTATCACGCTACAAAAGGCGCCGTCATCATGATGAGCAAATCCGCTGCGCTTGAACTGGCACCATATGGCATTCGCGTCGTTGCCGTTGCTCCTGGAGCAGTGGATACACCGATTATCCAAGGTTATAAGGATTCCGGGATGCTGGATTCCATGAGAGCCAAAGTCATGGGCGGTGAATTAACACAGCCTGAGGTTGTTGCGGATACCGTGTATCTCGTGTCACTGGATGAAGCCGCTGCGATTACAGGCAGCGTGGTCATGGCTGACCAAGGTTACGCTTCATTTAAATAATGTAACGGTCACATAATGGATTGCTAATTATCAATATACGCTAATAAAAACCTCTCTTTTGAATGGATGCTGGCTGCAGCCAGCATGATTCGAAGGAGAGGTTTTCTTGGTTTTCCTGTCAAAAGATTTCCTCTCTCCACAAAAAACAGGTAAAATAGAAAGGAAATTTAAAAGACCATACATATGGTGTCAGACGATGAATACTAAGAAGAGAGGTATATAAATATGATCATTAAACCTAGAACACGCGGATTTATTTGCACAACATCCCATCCTGTAGGCTGCGAAGCCCAGGTGCAGGAGCAGATTGATTATGTGTTACAACAGCCTGGCATTGAGGGCCCGCGTAATGTGCTGGTTATCGGCGCTTCCACCGGGTACGGCTTGTCGGCCAGAATTGCTGCCGCATTCGGCTCCCGGGCAAATACTGTAGGCGTGTATCGTCCCAGCCAGGCAACCGAGAAGCGGACCGCTTCGGCAGGCTGGTATAATTCGGTCGCATTCGAGAAGGCAGCGGAGGCTGCAGGCTTAAAATCGTTCAGCGTGACAGGAGATGCTTTCACGCAAGAGACCAAAGCCAAGACGGTTGAGCTTATCCGCAAGGAGCTCGGAAAGGTTGATCTCGTGGTGTACAGTGTTGCTTCGGCCCGCCGTACGCTGCCTGACACGGGTGAGACGGTCAGCTCCGTATTGAAGCCGATCGGACCGGCCTATACCAACAAGACGGTAAACTTCCATACGGGTGAAGTGACGGAGGTAACGATTGAGCCGGCCACGGAAGAGGAAGTGAAGAACACCGTAGAGGTGATGGGCGGCGACGATTGGGAATTATGGATGAATGAGCTGGCGGAAGGCGGCGTGTTGGCTCCTGATGTGACCACGATTGCGTTCTCCTACATCGGCTCCGAGATTACCAAAGCCATCTACCGGGATGGATCCATTGGACAAGCCAAGGATCATCTGGAGGCAACCGCGCTGAAATTGAACGAGAAGCTTGCTGCCGGAGGCGGGCGAGCTTATGTAACGGTCAGCAAAGCGTTAGTGACCCAATCCAGCTCGGCGATCCCCGTCGTTCCGCTGTACGTATCGGCGCTGTACAAAGTGATGAAGGAGAAGGGGCTTCACGAAGGCTGCATCGAGCAGATCTATCGTCTATTCTCCGACCGCCTCTATAAAGGGCAAGAAACGCCGGTGGATGAGAAGGGTCGCATCCGTATCGACGATTGGGAGCTTCGCGAGGATGTACAGGCCGAGGTAGCCGAATTGTGGAGCAAGGTAACAAGCGAAAATATTGAAGAATTGACTGACCTTGCCGGTTACCGCCGCGAGTTCTTCCAACTGTTCGGCTTTGAAACCGATGGCGTGGATTACGATGCGGATGTTAATCCAGTCGTCGATAATCCGAAAGCCATTTAATAAGTACAAGCGAGAGTCCAGGATCATATCCAGGACTCTCTTTTTTATATCATCAAGGCCGAATTCTTTATTCTCATATTGTTCCGTGACAAATGTGTTTGGGAAGCCTCTGATTCATTCAGGTTATAGGTATGTAGATTTGGGCCTTAGAGGCATGTACCGAGGTTCTCAGCTCCAAGCTGTAGAGCGACGGGTTTGGCGTAAGGGCACGTTGTTTCAACTGCTGGATAACATAGGCATAGGACTGGTCGGTATCCTCCCGGTCGGAATGCCCCTCATGGATGTACATGGCATATTCCTGTGTCGGCAGGGTTAAACCCACCATCCGCTCCGGCGTATCACGAATCGTCGTTACCTCCATTCCGGCTACATAGTGATAGATCTGCTGTCGATTCAAAACAGCGGCAATATACAAGGGCTTCGACGTTTTCTTGCGGATATATGGAATTTCCTCCATACGGTCCTGGAGTTCCTGCCAGAGCTTTGGCTTGAGGGCTTGGGACATATAATAGGCCGTAAATGGAAGCTTCATCTCCAGGCCGACGATCAGCGTTTGCGGTTTGATGATCCGCTGAATAGATTCATTCGTCTGTGCGGAACGTTCTCGCTTTTGCCGCGATGTCAGAATGGAGTAGCCGCCGTTTTTCCCCTCATTGGCGTATAAAGGGACACCTAAACGAGACAGCTCATGAAGATAGCGGAGCATCGTACGGTACGATACCGAGAATTCTTCGGCTAATTCGCCAACAGTGAAGTTTTGCCGTTCATACACCCGCTGCATGACCTTAAGGATGCGTTCGGTTTTGGGCATGTTTTCGCTCCTGTGATTTTTTTATACTGTGACAGTTTCTGGCATAGTTCAAGTATATAATGAAACCAAATACAGGATAAAGGAGCATTTACTGATGACAATCGATCAACGAAACGAAGCAGCGGTTACGACTAAGGAAGCTTTTCAGGCGATAGGATTGAAGTGGGAAGGCACATTTGCCGAGGCGGGTGCAGGCGGGATACGTGCAGTGCATCGGTTGATGCAAGAGCGGCTCGCGGAGATCCCCCATGCCGTGCATACCGACACGCTGCTGGGGCTATCTTATCACGCTGTTCCCGGTGGTGACGGATTTATTCACTACGCGGTCGTGGAAGTGGAACGGATCGACGAAGTGCCGGAGGGGATGGTTACGATATCCGTTCCCGCATCAACCTATGCCACTTGTACTCATCGGAAAGAGCAGCACATCGATCAATCCTATAACAATATCTATGCCTGGATCAAAGAACAAGGTTACTCGGAATATAACCCGGATCATTTAACGCATTTCGAAAAATATCCGATGAGCCAGGATCCCTATGCGGATGACCCCGAATTTATCATTATGATTCCTGTTCAAATATGAGAACATGAAAGTCCTCGAAGGATTGGGGACGCTGGGCTTGTTTCATATAGGCGGGGAAAAATGATGGAGTGCTCACCGCACGATATAGATCTTCGTAGCGGTGAGCAAAAAATACGTCGTTACTGCGGAGTTGTATTAAGCCTTTCTAATCACGGGAATCCATAACTCGTTCTTATGCTCGTCCGGAGGAAGATAGCATTCGATGGCGGGAAGCGGCGCGAGATCATAAGTTTGGGATGGTATCCACTCCGTATAAAGACGTTTCCACATCTCTGCAATGCCGCTTGGATCTCCTTCCAGCTCGAATACGGCCCAAGTGGCGGCAGGGAAATGTCGCTGTACCATCGGTTCCTGAGGCGTATCCGTGGATACGACGGACATGATGTAGTCAAAATGCTCATTCTTCCCGTAGTCACCGTCTGCACAAACACCCAGTATTCCGCGGATCGGATGGTCCTGCACACGATAGTTCCATAATTCCTCGAAAATGCCCTTCTCCTGGGCCTCTATCCAGAGACGGGGAACGTCTTCATAAGCACGCTGCGTGCTTACCTTCTCCTTGAAACCGACAACGGAAAACTCCTTCATTTCTTCGATTCTGTAATTCATTTCGGCAGCCCCTCGCATTGAGAATTGAAAGGAGATGCGGGGATAGGCCTTCAGTTTGGTGCCGGTCTGGCGTGCAGCCGTCGGCGTTGTGCCATGCATGTTCTGGAACGCACGCGCGAACGCCTCCGGGGAATCATAACCATATTTAAGCGCCAGATCAATTACTTTGATATCGCTGTTTTGCAGCTCGTAAGCGGCCAGTGTCAGCCGGCGTCTCCGTATGTATTCGGACAGCGACACATCCGTAATGAACGGAAACATGCGTTGAAAATGATAAACGGAGCAGCATGCGATCTGAGCAGCTTCAGCGTAATCGATCTCCTCGGTTATGTGCTCTTCTATATAGCCTATGGCCTCATTCATCCGCTTTACCCAATCCATCCGGTCATCATCCTTTCTAAGATCAATATATAAGAAGCTGCGTTTGCTAGGCCTAGCCGTTGCTGAACGGATTCCGCTAGCCCGGTTATCTAAATCAAACCATCATTCCAATGCAGCTACTAGGCAAAAAATACAGCTTAGCGGTTTGGCGTCTACGGATACGAATGTCCATACTTTACGAGCACATGCCACAGCTGTTTGAGATGCTGGAAGGTTTCATCATATGTTCCCCAATCGCTCCATTCGCTTGAATCATGGTGCAGTTGGGCAGCCGCTTTGCCGATAATGGCTGCATCCAGCATGCCCAGCGAGCCTCCAAACCGTTGATCGATCCGCTTGGCGAGCGGCGGCATGGCGGGTCCCCGAAAATCATCCGGAACATCCTGTACAGCAAGGCAGAAGCCGGGATGCCAGGACAAGGTGAGGTTATACCGTTCACATAAAGCATGAAGCAAATGTCCAATTGGGGTGTTCCTATAGGAAGGATCGGCTACCAGGGCCTCCACATCGCTGGACAAGTCGATGACGCCATGGATCTGCGCTTCAATATAATCATCCAAGGAACGACCGACAGGCACGGAAGAACCGATATACGATGAAGGCAGATGAAGAAGCCGTTCCAGCATGGATGGAATGTCCACATTCGGGGAACCCAGGGCCGAGCCAGTGGACTCAACTTGATGCAAGAGTGCAGCGAGAATGGAATCCCACCGACGGAGCGTGCCTACATACTCGGGACCTGCATGACTGTCTCCGAACGTAAAGGTACAGCGGTTCAATACGTTAGGGGACAGCACCAACAAACAGGAGCCAAAGCGGGGAGACGCGCCATCGACATAATTCATAAGATTAAGTCCTCCGTATTTCGGCCGCTCGTCGTTAAGCACACCGGGCTGCTGGTAGGCTCCGCCAAACAGGAGCCGTTCCCATTGGTCGCGGTCACCGCCCGGATAAGCGGTCTTGCTTCCATTGGTCACGCTCGTGGTGAACTGGTTATGATATATGCCTTCTGCCAAGAGGGATTCGATGACAGCGTGTCCGGCGGGCAGTATCCGATCCGGATGGAAATTCAACGTGACGCGGGCAGATTTTTCGATATGGGTTAACAGTGAGCCGATCGTTACGAAATCTTTTCCATGCTTCCGCAAGATGTGCTCCGTCATTTTCAAGGCGGCCCTTCGCTGGCCCGCCGCTGTTGATTCGACATGAAGAATCGCTTGTTGCTGCGCTTCAGATAACTGTTCGTTCATACTTGGATTTCCTCCATACTCTCCATACTAAACAACGATCGCATTGATCCTCATCATTTCTAGTCCACGGGCTGTGATTCCTCTATTGCTGCTGCAAATGAACGTATTCTTAGTACTTAACGGGATGAATTTATAGAGAAGGGGGACGGGCAAAGATTGCTGCTGACCAGCCATCATGCTTTAATGAAACTAACATAAATGTATATAAGAGATGGAGGTATTATATATGCAGCCTAATTTCAGCATACAGGATAAGATCGCAATCGTGACGGGGGCCAGCAAAGGCATCGGTTATGGACTAGCCCAAGCGTTGGCAGCGGCAGGGGCCAAGGTTGCCGTCATGGCACGAAGCACGGACCTGCTCCATCCATTGGTTGAGGAAATCTCTCAGGCAGGAGGTCAGGCCAAGGCATATGAGCTGGACGTCCGGAATGTGGAGCAGATCCGATCTGTATTTGGTCAGGTAGCCAAGGATTTCGGCCGGCTCGATATCGTGGTCAATAACGCGGGTCTGGGAGAGGGGGTGCTGGCGGAAGACATCACGGAGGATTATTGGGATGAGATGATGGACGTGAATTTGAAGGGCGTATTTTTCTGCTGTCAGGCCGCTGGCCGTATCATGCTTGAGCAGGGGTTCGGAAAAATCATTAACGTCAGCTCCCAGGTGAGTGTCGTTGGGATTACGGAAGGGGCAGCCTATTGCGCCTCCAAAGGCGGCGTAAATCAGCTGACGAAGGTGCTGGCGCTGGAGTGGTCCAGCCGTGGCGTGAACATTAATGCCGTCGGCCCTACGTTCATCCATACGCCGGGAACAGCCGAGCGTTTGGACTCCCCTGATTTTCGTGACGGCGTCCTGGCACGGATCCCGGCAGGGCGGATCGGCACCATAGGCGATGTGGCCGGAGCCGTTATTTATCTCGCCTCCCCGGCATCTGATCTCGTTACAGGCACTCTGCTTCTTGTGGATGGCGGCTGGACGGCACAATAAAGCTGCGTTGGTGTAGATGTAACCCATGATTTTTAACTGGAGGATACAGAAATGGAATTTCGAACGAAAATAGTGCTAGGCAGTAAGACGGCAACAGGGTTTCAGGTACCGGATGAAGTGGTGGAAGGCCTCGGTTCCGGCAAAAAACCCAAAGTTACGGTCACCATCGGCAAGCATACCTATCGCAGTACCATCGCCCCTATGGGAGGCGTATTCATGCTGCCGCTTAGCGCAGAGAACCGGCAAGCAGCGGGAGTTGCGGCGGGTGACGAAGTGACCGTTCAGATTGAGCTTGATACCGAGCCGCGCGAGATCACGGTACCCGATGATTTTTCCGCGACTCTGGATCAAAACTCGGTGGCACGACAATACTTCGATGGTTTGTCCTACAGTAATAAACGCCGCTTGGTGCTGTCGATCGAGGGGGCCAAGACGATGGAAACCCGGCAGCGGCGAATCGAAAAGACCATCACGATGCTGAACGAGGGACGCTCACAGTAGAGATATTGCCGAATTAATGGGGGATATCATTCTGGTCGAGAAGCCGGATCATTATACGTTGCAGTATGCCCTCAAGGGTCCTGCGTCATAGATATTCATGATTAATATCCTTTGTTAATAGAAGAACCCGGTCTTGCTATTGGCAAGTTACCGGGTTCTTTGACGGTTGTATGGGGCTGGGTTATTTTAACGGAACCTGCTTGGACAATGCTTCAAATTGTTCCAGGTGAGGATTCACTTTGCTTTGAATGCTCTTGAAATAACGAATCGCGGCGTCATTTTGACGCTGTTCAGCCGCCGAGTTGGCAGGGAAGATCGAAGATTTTTTGTTGATGTTGCCGTTTTTGTAGTGAACGCTGAACATCGTTCCGGCGGCCCAGGCTTGCTTCATGTTTCGATTGAAACCCATGATTTCGAGCGATTCCTTGCCTTTCTTGTAGGTAAAGCTGTAGTCGGGATCCGCGACGGCATGAATGACATCGTATCCGCTTTGGAAGACGCCTGCCTGGAATGTCCCCTTCTGGATCTGATTCCATCGAACGGACCCGTCAGGCAACGTCACCTTATGCGTCAGGATGCCTTCGCCATCCATTTTGTCGTTGTTCCAGCGGCCGGTATATACCACCTTATGCGTCTCACCGTCTAATTGGTATTCGTTAATGTATTTACCGTTTCCGGTGCGCTTCCCGTTAATGAATTCGCCGGAATATTGTTTGCCATTTCCCCACTTGATCGTACCGCGACCATTGGGCTGGCCGTTGGCTGCTTCACCGTAATAGGATGTCCGTTCGGAGATCTGTATCCATTCCTTGGCGGAGGCCGCATCGACGGAACCCGGCAGCGGGGCTAGCGAAGTGGCTATAAGCGAAGCTGAAAGTGTTAAGGTTACGGATAATGCCGTTATTTTTTTCATGAACATGTAGGCTCCTTTGTTGAGATGGTTCTATTATACACTTCGCTGGTTACTTCTTCATTCCTCTATGCGTCCTATATAATGAAGCGGAAGAGGATGGTGACTTGAATGATTGGGCCTACTCGGATATGGTTATATTTTTGGATGCACAGGATAACGGGAGGGAACAGGATATGACACATGAAGAAAACGCCGCAGGCTGGGACGCAATTGATGAGCAGCTGTTGAAGCTGTACGGGGAGCAGGAGCCGAAACATTACGGAGCCCTAATTCCTTATGCTCTTGGAGGACCCGATCCGCTGAATGGAATCAGCGCTTATACGTCGAATGCCCCTTTTCCCCATTGGCATATGGTCACTTATGGCTTTAGCGAGCTGTATGACAAGGAGTCGGACAATCCGGAGGAGAGCGGTTACGGATTCGAATTGACGTTCAGGCTGGCTAAGCGGGAGGACGAGGAAGAGCCGCCGGCGTGGGCGCTAAATCTGCTTCAGAACATGGGGAGATACGTGTTTAACAGCGGGAATGTTTTTCGCTCGGGGGATTATTTGGATGCCAATGGGCCGATCTGCCTGGGAGCCGATACGCAATTGACCGCACTTGCCTTCACCCTGGATCCCGAGCTGCCGGGGATGGATACGCCGAATGGTCGGGTAGAATTCCTGCAGATGGTTGGCATCACACGTGAAGAGCTCGAGGCGATGCAGACATGGAATACGCTTGGCGTATTACAAGCTTGTGCGGAGTATATGCCGCAGTACATAACGGATCTGGATCGGGATTCGCTGCTGAAGGTGCCTTCGATTTTGGAAGCCGTTGATCGGGGGAGAAAACAAGAGGGCTCGAACACCGGATTTCTCTACGTGAGCCAGCTGGCTTTTGAACCGGGGAAGAAGGGCTGGTTAAGTAAAACCCCGGCTACCTTACAAATAGGCGCCAAGCAGGCCGAAATTATCGGGAAGCTGCTGCAGGGCCGAATTCTGAAAGATAACAAACTGAGCCTTGTAGGCTCGGATGTTCGGGTCGTATTTGAGCCGGGGGAAGAGAGCCGCTGGACTGCAGAGGATGGAGATGTTACCCTTGTTTTGGACGATCGGACCGCGGGTGAATTTTCAAGCCGATTGCTGCCGCAGGTCAGCACCTTCGAGCTTTCTGGCTTGCAAGGAATTCGGATTGAAGTCCTGAAGACGGAAATCAAGGATCAAGAAGGAAATGTTGTACAAGTTATCGGATAGTACGGTGGAAAATAAGAATAACACAGATAGAAACAATTTCCTGTCCATATAAAATAGTTTACAATTTGAGTGATGTCTATATACTTATACTTTAAAGCGGTACATAAACATCATGCTACAGGAAATGGTTCTGACAAAGGGAGGATTACATTGAAAACATCTATTAAAGTAGGGATCGTAGGTTATGGAAATTTGGGCAAAGGCGTACAGAAAGCCATCGGGCAAAATCCGGATCTGGAGCTGGTAGCCATCTTCACGCGCAGAGACCCGCAGCAAATGCCGGCCAATTCCGGTGCTCGCTTCGAGCATATATCAGCGGCAGAGCAATATATCGGCAAGATTGACGTTATGATTCTGTGCGGCGGTTCGGCTACGGATTTGCCTGAGCAAACACCACAGCTTGCCAGCATGTTCAATACGGTAGACAGCTTTGACACACACGCGAAAATCCCTGAGTTTTTCGAGGAAGTCAACAAAGCGGCGATGGGCGGAGGCCATGTCAGCGTCATTTCGACAGGCTGGGATCCGGGCTTGTTCTCCATGAATCGTCTGCTTGCCGAAGCGATTTTGCCGGAAGGTAAGGATTATACCTTCTGGGGCAAAGGCGTGAGCCAGGGCCACTCGGATGCCATCCGTCGTGTTCCCGGGGTAAAGGCGGGCGTTCAATACACGGTTCCAGTAGAAGAGGTTATCAACCAAATCCGTTCTGGTGAAACACCGGAGCTTGCCACACGCGAGAAGCACCGGAGAGATTGCTTCGTCGTAGCGGAAGAAGGCGCGGACCAAGAGCAAATCCGTCAAACGATTGTGTCGATGCCTAACTATTTTTCCGATTACGATACAACCGTAACTTTCATTACGCAAGAAGAGCTTGAAGCTGAGCATGCAGGCATGCCTCATGGCGGATTTGTCATTCGCAGCGGCGTAACCGGAAGCGGTAATAAACAAATTGTTGAATTTGGCCTGAAGCTTGACAGCAATCCGGAATTTACGGCCAGTGTGCTGGTATCTTATGCAAGAGCTGCCCATCGTTTGAGCAGAGAGGGACAGCAAGGCGCCAAGACGGTGTTTGATATCCCGCTGGGATACTTATCTCCAAAATCGGCTGAAGAGCTCCGCAGCGAGCTTCTATAAGCTGCAAAAAGCCCTGCCGCATATGCGGCAGGGCTTTTTTTGTTCTTATTTATACGATACCTTGTGCGATCATGGCATCAGCTACTTTAATAAAACCTGCGATGTTGGCACCAGCCACAAGATTGCCGGCTACGCCATATTCTTCTGCAGCATCTACGGCACTGCTGTAGATGTTTTTCATGATCTGATGGAGCTTTGCATCCACCTCTTCAAAGGTCCATGACATTCTCATGCTGTTCTGGCTCATCTCCAGCGCGGATACGGCAACCCCGCCTGCATTGGCGGCTTTAGCCGGTCCGAACAACACGCCGCTGCTGATGAACTGCTCAATCGCTTCCAGCGTGGAAGGCATATTAGCTCCCTCACCGATGGCTTTTACGCCGTTCATGATGAGTGTCTTCGCTGCTTCTTCATCCAGCTCGTTCTGCGTGGCGCATGGAAGCGCGATGTCGCATGGAATGTTCCAGATGCCCGTGCAGCCTTCGGTATACTCGGCATGCGGGTGAATCTTGACGTATTCGCTGATCCGCAGGCGATCCCGTTCCTTGAGCAGTTTGACGGTCTCGAGGTTAATTCCGTCCGGATCATACAGGTATCCGTTGGAATCACTGCAGGCGATGACGTGCGCACCGAGCTGCTGTGCTTTTTCAATCGCATAGATGGAGACGTTGCCCGAGCCGGACACCACGACGCGGCTGTCTTTGAAGCTAAGGCCCTGCGAAGCCAGCATCTCCTGTACGAAGTAGACGCAGCCGTAACCGGTTGCTTCCGTACGTGCCAGGCTTCCGCCATAGATGACGCCTTTGCCTGTCAGCACGCCGGCCTCATGTCCTCCGCGGATACGCTTGTATTGGCCGAACATATAACCGATCTCGCGAGCGCCGACACCGATATCGCCGGCAGGCACATCGGAATCAGGTCCGATATGGCGGTAGAGCTCGGTCATGAAGCTCTGGGTAAAACGCATGACTTCCTGATCGGATTTGCCTTTTGGATCGAAATCCGAGCCGCCCTTGCCGCCGCCGATGGGCTGGCCTGTGAGCGCATTTTTGAAGATTTGTTCAAAGCCAAGGAATTTGACGATGCCGGCATAAACCGAAGGATGGAACCGGATGCCGCCTTTGTACGGACCCAGCGCGCTGTTAAACTGGACGCGGAACCCGCGGTTTACTTGGGTTTTGCCTTGATCATCCACCCATGGTATACGGAAGGTGATCATTCGTTCAGGCTCGACAAGGCGTTCCAGAATACCGTGTTCCCGATATTTCGGATGCTGGGCTAAAACAGGGACGAGGGAATCGACAAATTCCCGGACGGCTTGATGAAATTCTTTCTCGTGCGGATCCCGGGCCACCACTTGGTTATAGATGGATTCCACATAGTCTTTCGCGGCATTAAGGGGTGAAGAAACAGAAATATTCGTAGTCACTTTTGCGATGCACTCCTTCAAATCGTTAAAGTAGAATTGCGTGATAAATCGTCGGTTTTGCTGGAAAAGAAAGCCTGTCTCGGACAATTTGTACTAAAACATTAAAAGTTTGCACTCAGCATTTTTAAGTTAAAAAGAATTTTATAGAATCTTGCCTCGTATTACCAATAAAATGTTTTTTGCGAACTCATTAAATATTTCTATAAAGTTGTCATTTGGTGTAAGTTAATAAGCCATAACCCCATGTTTCGTGTAGCGAAAATGCAAAAAATGATCCGAATTTGTCATGGAAAAATACAAATAAAAGGAACTTTGCCTTCAATTTTTTCGGCATGTTTCGCGTCTGACTATATGGAAAAATTGGAATTTAATTACAGTGATTAAAGGCATGAAAAAATTTTTGGCAGCGATGTTTATTTTGGCATTAAGTGCCTTGACGGCATAATAAAAAAAGATCGAAACATGCCCAAACGGCTGTTTCGATCTTCTTCTTATTCATATAAGGATAAGTCCGGCTTTATTTCGAAATATCGATAAATCCTTCGCCAAACACGTCGCGTACGTCGTGAATCGTGACAAAGGCATTTTTATCCTCCGCACGGACGATTTTTTTGAGCATGGAAACTTCCTGTTTACTGATGACGATGTAGAGCACATCTTTGGTCTGACCGGTGTAATATCCATAACCCCGAAGTACGGTCACCCCGCGGTCCATAATCTCCGTAACCCGAATCGCGATGCGGTCATGATGAGTCGAGATGATGGTAACGGCCTTTTTGGGATTCAAGCCCTCGATAATGAACTCCATCGCCTTGGTTCCAATATAGAGGATGACCACGGTGAACATCACCTTCTCGATCCCGATTACAAAGACGGACAGTCCGGCCACGATCAGGTCAAAGAACAGCAGGGCATAACTGATATTCCAATCCCAATATTTATTAGCCAGACGGGCCAATATCACCGTACCTGCCGTTGTGCCGCCCACCCGGACGATGAGTCCAATTCCGACGCCGGCAAACAGCCCGGCGAAGATGGCATTGATCACCGGCTCATCCGAAGCGATGTGCCAGTTCTCCGTCAAGTGCAGGAACAGGGAGTGAAAGGCTACAACGATAATGGTATAGACGGTCGTTTTTTTATCCAGAAGCTTATAGCCGACAATCAGCAAAATTCCGTTAATCACTATGCCGACCAGCGCCGGGGACCATTTCAGCACATAAAACAGAATAATCGATATCCCGGTGACGCCGCCTTCGCCAAAATCGTTGGGAATGACGAATAAATTGACGGCCAGCGCAAAAATAAATGCCCCGATAAGCAGCATGATCATATCAAACGCTCTTTTTTTCATACGATATACCTCCATGACTTTCAACAAGCTCACAAAAAAAGCGACTAAAGGAAAAAATCATCCTTTAATCGCTTTATGCAAACACAGGTTGCGCAGCTCTTTTGATACTCTCATTATAATAATCATTACATGGAATGTAAATGATTTTAATTCACTGAGCGTAGGTGACGACGGAAATGCCTGCGTTGTAGCCCCCCCTTGCAGGCGGGGCATTTTTTATGGGGTTTATCGAGAGGAAGGCGAGAATAGGAGCGCAACATTTCGAAATGGGGTCTGTGATAAAACTAAAAGTGAAAGAAGAAGAGGGGATGATGAGAACATGAATACATTGAATGGGAAAGTTGCTATGGTCACGGGCTCCAGCCGAGGCATCGGACGTGCCATCGCGATACGATTGGCGAAGGAAGGAGCGTTGGTAGCCGTTCATTATGGCAAGAACCATGAGGCGGCGGAAGAGGTCGTCAGCGAGATAACACGGGCTGGAGGAGAAGCTTTCTTGGTAGGGGCAGATCTCGCATCCTCGGATGGAATAAGTGCCCTGTACGCGGCGCTGGATGAGACATTGAAAGCACGAACAGGCAATACGTATTTCGATATTCTGGTTAACAACGCAGGGATCGGCTTAGTGGAAACCATCGAGGAGACCACGGAGGAGAGCTTTGATGAAGTGATGCGAATGAACGTGAAGTCGCCATTCTTCATGATTCAGCAGGCTCTGCCACGTCTTCGGGACGATGGGCGCATTATCAATTTATCTTCTGCAGTAACGCGAATTTCCTTGCCTAATATTCCGGCGTATACGATGACGAAAGGGGCTATTAATTCACTGACCCTCTCTCTGTCGAGCCAGCTGGGTTCCCGCGGAATTACGATCAATGCGATCCAGCCCGGATTCGTAGCTACCGACATGAATGCTGCCATGCTTCAGGACTCGGCCTCGTTTCAATTCGGAGCCGGTTATTCGATCTTCGGAAGATGGGGTGAGCCTGGGGATATCGCCGACATAGCTGCGTTTCTGGCATCTCCGGACAGCCGCTGGATCACCGGTCAATGCATCGATGCCAGTGGAGGTTCCCATCTGTGACCTCGGTCTTAGCCGCAAATCCATGAACATGGAAAGAGCTTCATTCCGGCGGCATGATTCCTTTTTCCGGTATTTCCTCTATAATGTTTGAAGAAGTTACAAGGCAGGAAGTACCAGGATGGAGGAAGGCCAAGGATGTGGAATATCGATTTTGAGCAGGCGTACGACAAACGCGTGGGTGCCACCGAAGAACAGATGGCCCGTTTTGTTAAGGAGTGGAATGAGGAGCTGTCTGCGGCAGAAATAGAGGACATCAAGGGAAGACAAGTGAATCCTTTTCACAAAACGTCTCCCTTTTACGATCAATATACGCCGCTCGATCCTGCAGGTTGGAAGCTGCCTCAGCGAAGTTTTCCCGCTAGCTATTTGGACTTGTTGAAGTACTCCAACGGTGGAGAGTTTCAACAGGGAGAACGTCTTTTTCAGTTCTTTAGCACGGATGATCTGAGGGAGATGAACCTGGCTTACGAGCTGCCGGAGTATATGCCGAACGCGGTGTCGTTTGCCATGGATGGAAGCGGAAATCATTATATGTTCGATATGAGGGAAGATTCGATAAACGGTGAATATCCGATTCTGTTCGCGCATTCCGGCAGCTTGGGGTATGAGGAGTGCGAACAGGTTGCGAATTCTTTGCCGGCGTTATGCACGGAGAAGTGGGAGCTGTATTGAGAAGGATAGGAATGCAAGCAGGGAAACCCAGGGTCCAATTGGGGGAAGGAGGAAGCGTAGGATTACTCTTATTGGCAGGGTTAGCATATCTTGAAGGAGAAGGGCCCGCGCGTAATGTGCGGGCTCTTCTATTTTGCGCTCAGCAGTCGTTCACGTACCATGTAACTATGTCATTAGGCCAGTACTTCGACAGTAAAACCGCCCGGAGCTTTAACGTAGAAGGTCCATCCGTGCGCTCTTTGAGGCGCTGTGACATCAAAGCCGTCATCGCTTAGACGCTGATGGATCTCATTTACCTTTGCTTCGTTTTCCTGAATAAAGCCGATATGAAACGTCTTGGGATAGTTGACCTCGGTACCCCGCATTAAGGTCAGCACCATTCCCTGATCGTCAAACAGTGCTGCAAACGACTGGCCACGCTCGTCTCCAATTTTGAATCCGAAATAGGTTTGCAAAAATTCCTTTGCTGCGGTTACATCGGTGACGGTGAGGTTAAGATGGTTCAGTATCATAGCGTACACACTTCCTTTCCGGAGAATAAGTGATTCTTGATTCAAGCGTAGCACATGAATGCAAGTGGAGGGCTTACGCAGGTTTAGGCCCGGAACGGGTGGCAAAACCCGTCACATAAGTTGAATGTTTCAGATAAGACTTCGTACAAGCAAGAATAGGGAAACGTATTTTGACAGTGATTCTGCTATAATAATCGGTAGATATACCCCCCTTATTCAGAAAAAAAGGTGAATTTTCATGCTTTCATTTACTAGACTAACCAAATGCAAACCCCCGATCCCGTAATTTCTTTGCCAGCCAACTAGAGATTTTTTGAAATGATAAGGGGGATGTTAGCTGTGCAAAGAAAAATCTCAAATCCATCCATATGGCTATTGATTGTCCTTGTGGGTTTCCCGCAAATTAGTGAAACGATATATACACCATCATTACCGGATATTGCCCATCAATTGGGAGCAAGCAATAATGCAATCCAACTGACGCTCAGCATTTACTTTCTGGGCTTTGCCTTCGGCGTGTTTTGCTGGGGAAGGCTTTCGGATTCCATCGGACGTCGCCCTGCTATGCTGTGGGGCATCCTGGTTTATGGAATAGGCAGCTTGGGCTGCTATCTGTCCGGTTCGGCCGAATGGTTATTGGTGAGCCGATTCATTCAGGCCTTTGGTGCCAGCACCGGCTCGGTTGTCACCCAAACCATCTTACGTGAGAGCATCGATGGAGCCAAGCGACATGCGGTGTTTGCCCAGATTTCGGCTGCGCTTGCGTTTACGCCTGCTATTGGACCGCTCATTGGCGGCTGGGTGGATCAATCTCTTGGCTTCCGAGCGGTGTTCTTGACGCTGGTTTTAATGAGTGCCGCCATTCTGGCGTATACCTGGGCTTCTCTGCCTGAAACCAGAGTAAAGGCTACCTTGAAGATTAATACTCTCTCCGTAGCCAAGCGTCTTGTCACCGACCGCAGAATATGGGGGTTCGGTTTTCTCATTGGAGCCACCAACGGCATATTGTTCAGTTACTATGCGGAGGCCCCGTTTATTTTTATTGAATTTTTTCAGATGAGTCCCGGCGGATTCGGTTTCTTCGGTATCTTTGTTGCGATGTCATCCATCCTGGGTGCGATGCTGTCGAAGAAACTGCTGACCAGGCTCCAGGCTGAGCGCATTATCGTGATTGGCACGATCATTACGATGCTGGGGGCCCTTTCCCATACCGTTCTTGCTGTTAGCGGAATTAACGCCACCCTAATGCATATGGTGTTGATGGTAGCGTGCATTTTTATTCTTCTGCTCGGTATCGGAATGGCGATTCCGAATTGCCTTAGTCTGGCGTTGAACCAATATGGAGATGTGCTCGGAACGGCAGGAGCGATCTTCGGATTGGGTTATTACATTGTCGTCAGCCTGATTACCAGCGGCATGAGCCTTCTTCACAATGGCTCGTTAATCACAATGCCCTTGTATTTTCTTGGGCTTGGGGTTGTCATGGTTTGCGTGAGCAAGAAGTTGCTGGATATACGCTAAGGTAGTCCGGTATCTTGTTCAAGTTTCATATAGGATTGAAAAGAAGCTGTCCCATTCCTAGCAGGAGGGGCAGCTTCTTCTTGTTCCACTGGATAAATAGAGCGGCGGTGGTACGCCTACTGATAAAAGATGCCCCGCAGGAGTGGAATATTTATCCATAGTTTGGTGCCATTTTTTATGGGCATAAATCCTGGTGCCTAATTGTCATACGACATTTTGAAGTGTCTTGGCATTGTGAGTGACGAAATGACACTTGTTGATATGACAAGCCATTTGCCATACTCGGTTCAGCCAGTTGTTATAAGGCAAATACATTTTGAGGAGGGACCCTGTATGAATAAAAAGATTCGCACCATCGCGGTTCTGTTATTATCCGCTATGGCAACGACCGCTATTATCCCACCTAACAGCCGGACAGCTGCCGCAACAATGTCCACGACTAATGCACCAGGCTTTGAAAGTCATGAACGGGAAGTCTTCCCATATCTTTGATCCAAAAGGAACGATGACTCAAGGCGAATTCTCAGAAGTGCTGCTTCGCGGCCATGGGTGGCATAAACAGCCTTACATGATTGAACTCAATAAGAAGCAGATGAAAGCCGGACTGCCTAATTATCAGCCTAATTCTCCGATCACTAGACAAATGGCGGCGGTGATGATCCAAAACCTGAAGCAGGTAGAGCCTGGAACGAAGGTTAAACTGAGTGGCACAACGGATGCCTGGGCAGTTGAAGCCATCAAAGCGCTTATTTCTCAAGGGATCATGGACCCGGATACCAAGGTTAAATCTGATGGCTCCGTGAACTTCCGTTCAAAAGAACTTTTGAAACGTCAAGAGGCTAGTGCCTTGTTGGATCAAGCATTTAATTACTATACTTTACCGATTAGTCATTAATTTACCTGACTCGACTATAAACATGCTGAGACTGTCCTCCGTCCGAAACCTGACGAATTTCGATGCCCTGGCGGCATTGGATCACTTGGCCTTCCTCCATTTGTCGCTGCCGAAAGTCGAGCACCTGTGCGATTTCTCTCATATAAAATCTTCGGCAGCTCGAACTGGATTACATGAAATTCCTGCAGGTGATGGACAACCTGTGGACCGCGGACCGGTTGGAGGTTCTAATGCTGAAGGAGATTCCTACAAGGATCAAGGCAGAAGTATTCGATGGCTTAACAAGAATGGAGTGCCTGCGCCAGATAGACTTCCGGTTTATCGATACCGGCAAAGGCCGAATTGCAGCACTCCGCAAGCGAATGGCGGTAGTAGGCAAAGAGTATCTTCTCTATGAGAATATCCCTGAGGAGAAGCGGATACGCTCGATGGCTCTTGAGCATCTCTTGGAAATTTTGATGTAGGAATGCAGATGATCAACAAAATAATGAAAAGCCCGCAATGGTAGCGAGCTTTTTGCGATTTTAATCTTTGTATTCCTCTCCGCTCGCAGGCCGCGAGCATCAGATCGGTCCTTCGGTTCCTTTATAGTCTTCCAATTGCCACGATCAACGCCAGAACTACAAAAAAGATATTCACGCCGATCTCCCGGTACTCTTTTCGCCAAATATGAAACATCATCCCGAGCAGTGCGACCGCAGCCAAAGCCATCGCGGCGATCGGCGTAAGCACCGGAGCTATGTTCAGCGCCCACGGCAAAACAAGGCCCAGCGCTCCGAGTAGTTCTACGATTCCGATCAGAACAACTAGAGTTTTCGGTACATCCTTTACCCAGGACCATGTTTTTTTTGATGACTCGATACGAACGGTTTTCATCCATCCCGAATATACGAAGCCTGCCGCCAATATGAATTGTACGATCCATAACGTCACATTCATCTTTTCTTTTCCCCTCACTTGTTCAATTTCGATATCTGCCTCTATACTAAAGTGAGAAAGCCCAATCAGGAAGTAGGCACTTAAACCTAACCAGGTAACCAAAAGTAAACCCTTGGCATGATCAGAAAGTGAGGAATAAGAATGACGGTGTATTGCAAATTCGGAACCGCGCTGGAAATCCTCACGGGCAAATGGAAATCATTGATTCTTCTACGCCTGCTGAGCAACGGTACAATGCGGTTCAGTGAATTACAAAAAGCCATTCCGGATATTTCGAAAAAGATGCTGGCCCAGCAGTTGAAAGAACTGGAATATCACGATATTGTGCATCGCGAAGTGTTTGCGCAAATTCCGCCAAAGGTCGAATACTCGATTACAGAGTACGGACAACTCATGAAGCCCGTGCTCCAGACAATGAGCGACTGGGGGGCCGGGCATGTGCAGCATATGCAGAAGCTGTACGGCGAAGAAGACGAAGCAGAGGCAAAACCGTCCGACCTTCGGAAAATCGATTCCTTGCGGTAAACGTTTCAGTATTAAGCGCACGCTAAAAAAGCCCGCAAAGATCGCGGGCGTTTCCTTTTTTTAAGTATACAAATAAAAACGAACGCTTAACCCTCTTCCCCTGTAGCTACCGGATTCTCCTCATAGCTGATCCAATCGCTCCAGCTGCCCGCATACAGCTTCACATTGCCATAACCGGCTTCCTCCAGGGCAAGCACGTTCGGACAAGCGGTGACGCCGGAGCCGCAGTATACGATAATCTCGGCATCCTGCGGAATGTCGGAAAAATGCTTGCGAAGCGCGCCTGCATCCTTCCAATGTCCGGAGTCGTCCAGGACGCCCTTCCAGAAGTAGTTCACCGCACCCGGAATATGTCCGGCTTTGGCGTCCAACGGTTCCTCGGCTCCGGCATATCTGCGCGGTTCGCGTGAATCGATGAGGGTTTTGTTACCATGCTGCGAAGCCGCGCGCACCTCATCTACGAGGACCAGTTTATCGGGCTTAAGATTGATGTCATAGGGTACCGGAATGACGATCGGCTGTTCATCCGTTACCGGATACGAAGCGTTCTTCCAAGCGGTAAAGCCTTCATCCAACACATAAGCCTGTTCATGCCCGGTGTATTTCAGCAGCCACCATAGTCGGCTGGCCATGGCTCCGCCCTGGTCGTCGTAGATGACGACACGGCTGCTCTCCTGAATGCCGGACTGGCCGAGACGCTTTGCAAGCTGATCCAGGTCCGGTAGAGGATGGCGTCCGCCATGTTGAGTGATAGGAGAGGAGAGGTCCTTCTCCAGGTCGAGGTAAACGGCACGCGGAATATGCGATTCCTCGTAAGCGGCTCGGCCGCTTTCCGGCTTGCCGAGGGCAAAACGGCAGTCGACGATGACCAGATCCGGTTCATAGAGTCTCGCCAGCAGCCATTTCATTGACACGATATTGTTCATATACCAGGACACCGCCTTCTATTAAGAAATAATGAGATTAAGTAACCGAATTATATCATATTGCTGCTTCCGATTACGTATATAACTAAAAAGCCGACCTGTCTCATAGAAGGATGAGATCAGGTCGACGATATGAGAATGAATAATGGCAAGAATCAGGATGAACGCTTTATTTCTTGATAGCTTGAAGCAGCATGGAGGTGTAAGCCTCGGCGCCTTCCGGCTCCAGATGGACACCGTCAGACCGGAAGTATTCCGGATGATCCTTACTGGCTGAATACCAATCCACCAGTGTAACTTTCGGGTTCTGGGCAGCTGCTTTTGCCAGCATGCCGTTCACGTTCTGTTCCCAATCGCGCGGAACCCGCGTGTTGATAAGCAGAATTTGCTTAGCTGAATCCAGAGGACGCAGAAGGGAATCGAGATCCTTTTGCGAGAAAGCGCCGTTGGTTCCCAGCCCGATGATGATAATGCCGCCATCTATCCGATTCTGGGTCTTCATGGCAGGGATCAGGTCATCGGCCTGACGCATTTGGCGGCCTATCTCTGCATCGATGTGAATGCCGGGCAGCGATTTCTCCAGATAAGGGGATACCCCGAGCATGACCGAATCCCCAATGGCCGTGACGGTGGACTGGGATACCGGAGGATTTTGAGGCTTATTCGTTGGCTTCGAATGATTGCTCTTTCCGCCTGTCGTTTCGCTTCCCGAGTCCTTGAATTGATCCGGCTTATCGGACTTCTCCTCACCAGGTTTACCCGCTTTATCTTCATTCGGTTGATCCGGGATTGTTTTTTCGGAATCAGCCTTATCCGGGTCTTCGCTCCCTGTGTCGGTGTTCTTGTCTTCGTTGTCAGCGTCAGTTCCAGCAGGAGGGTCCGGTTCTTCGTTTCCGCCTGTATCTTCATCGCCAGAATGTGTCGCTTCGTTCGGAAGCGGCATTTCATCCGTTTCTTTAGCAGGGTCCGGCTTCTTAATAACACCAGGCTGCTTCGCGTCGGTAGGCGGAGGGGAGATGTTCCCGTCGTCAGTGCCTGCAGGAAGCGGCGTTTGTCCTTGCGGTGGCTCCATCGCCCCGGACTCCCCGCCTTGTTTCTGATCCGGCTCCTCCGGGGCAGGATCATCAAGGCTCAGCATGGCAGCGATATCGCCTACCGTTCTCGCAGAAGATACGCTGCTCATCATCCCTGAGCAAAAAATACCGATTAGAATGAGCGAGCTTAGCGACACGACCCAGCCTCTTAATGAAATCGAAGCCGGACGGCGGCGAATGGAGCGGGCTTTAAACCACACTTTCTTCAGTCCGCCATGGCGTATCGGTTCTTCAACATACTTCCAGGATAGGGCGGCCAGCAGCACGCTTGCCGCGATTTGCAGTGCAACCTGAGGCAGACTCAGATTGTCTGTGCCGGATGCAGGTGAGGTCAGGATCATCACCGGGTAATGCCATAAGTAAATGCCATAGGATCGAACGCCAATCCACAGCAGGGGCTTCCAGCTTAACAAGCGGCTGATCGAAGCTGCAGGATGCGCCAACACCGCAACGAGGACGGCGGCGGCCAGAGAGAAGAGGAACATGCCCCCTTGATACAGGAACGAATCGTACCGGTCCACCCGCCACATCATGAACAGTATGATGAGCATTGCCGCTGCGCCTGTTAGGTTGAGTCTGCGCCGGGCAGCCCTTGAAACATGGGTGGACAGCTTCCAACTGGGCCATACGATAGCAAGCCCTGCTCCGATGAGCAGACCAAACGCCCGGGTATCCGTTCCATAGTAGACCCGGCTAGGATCATCTCCCGGTTGATAGATCACTGCCATGGCGAGAGCTGAAATCGCGGCTCCGGCAGCAATGAAAGTGAACAGCTGTCCCCTGCGGGGGAATAGCTTGAGTACGGCTAACATGATTAGGGGCCACAGCAAGTAGAACTGTTCTTCCACGGCAAGCGACCAGAAATGCCCCAGTGGAGACGGCGGGCCAAATGATTCGAAATAAGATTGCTGCTGAAAAATAAACTGCCAGTTGCTTATGTATGTAACCGCACCGAGCACCTCACTCCGAAGCGTAGCCAGCCGAGATCGGTCAAATAGCGTAACCCACACCACCAGGATGAACAGCATGAGCAGCATGGCCGGCAGGAGACGTCGGAACCTTCGGATCCAGAAATCTTTCAGATCGATCCGGCGATGATAATGCCATTGCGATGCCAGAATATCCGTAATGAGATAGCCGGACAGTACGAAGAATAAACTGACTCCGAGAAAACCACCGCCTGCAAAACCGAAATTCCAGTGGTATCCCATCACTCCGATCAAAGCGAGGGCCCTCAGCCCATCAAGACCGGGCATGTAGCGTGAATGTGGCTTATCTGATGCCGGCACGGGAGATCACTCCTTTCGAAGGATCTGCGCTTACGCCGCCCTGGAACAGCCGCTGCGATAATATGTAGGACATATTCTCAAACGTCTGGGTGCTGAATAGTGAATGTGTCATTTGGAACATGGTAAACCTTCCCTTTCCTTTATAGGAGGATATCTTAAATTAAGGAGACGCTTATCGAATCCTGTAATATCCTGCAACACGATGTCATAGCCAATACTATCATTCCAGGAAAAACAGAAGGTGACAAAAAAGTGAAGCTACGGCTACATTATGATGTCAATAATAAAACAGATTTTTCATTTGAAAGGATAAGTCTACACATCTCGTTATCCATGATTCGGTAACCAATTGTTAGCTGTATCACAATAGGCCATAAGAAAGAGGAGGTCCCTGCCTCCTCCAACATCAGGATGATTCGACATCCATGATTTCCCTTTTATTAATGTAGAATATGGGTCAGATCGCCGCTCCCTGCCGTTTACGAAAAAAGGTTTTGAGTGCCTCGTACACTTCCCCTTTGTCTTTAATGACATGATACATGAATTGGTCCAGCTTGATATTCTTATAAGCCGACATCAGCGTGCTGCTGCGATTGTATTGATTGACTTCGCCATAACCGAACATATTGCTGACCTTCAGCAGTTCGCCGATGAGTTTGACGCAGCGTTCATTGTCGGACGTGAGGTTGTCGCCGTCGGAGAAGTGGAAGGGATAAATGTTGTATTTGGAAGGGGGATAACGGTGATGAATGATATCAAGCGCCTTCTGATAAGCGGATGAACATATGGTTCCGCCGCTTTCACCCCGTGTGAAGAACTCTTCTTCGGTCACTTCTTTTGCCTCGGTATGGTGGGCGATAAACACGATTTCGACTTTCTCGTACTGCTTGCGAAGGAAGCGGGTCATCCAGAAGAAAAAGCTGCGCGCGCAGTATTTCTCGAAGGAGCCCATGGATCCGGACGTATCCATCATGGCGATAATGACCGCATTGGATTCCGGGATGACGGTGTCGTCCCAGGTCTTGTAACGCAAGTCGTCCGGACTGATCCCGTGGATGCCGGGTTTGCCGTCTCTTGCATTGCGGCGCAAATTCTCCAAGATGGTGCGTTTCTTGTCAATGTTGGACATGATGCCTTTTTTGCGGATGTCGTTGAAGACGATGGACTCTGTCTCGATCTGCTCTTTATCCTTGGGCTGCAGCAGCGGGAGCTCCAGTTCCTCAAACAGCATATTCTCCAGTTCTTCCAGGCTGACCTCGGTTTCCACGATGTCCTGCCCTGCCTGATCGCCGGCCGATTCTCCCTTACCGGGCTGGGCTGACGAAGGGTCGCGTCCAAGGACGTCCCCAACCTGACTGTCACCGTCGCCCTGACCGACATGCTTTTGCTTTTGATAGTTATAGATGAAACGGTATTCGTCAAGGCTGCGGATCGGAACTTTGATGATCTGCTTTCCGTCGGACAGAATAATGTTTTCCTCGGTAATAAGGTCGGGCAGGTTGCGTTTGATGACTTCACGAATTTTATGCTGATGACGTACCTGATCCTGATAGCCCTTGCGGTGCAGCGACCAGTCTTCACGGGATACGACAAACGACAGGGCGTCTTCATTTTGCATGGACAGTCACCTCCCAAGTATTGCCTTGACACGGTTGCCGTCTTTTTGGCTGTAGTAATTCATTATATTCGGGAGAAAGAGCGATATGTGAGTATCAATCCGGGTTTGTCATGAAAAAGACACTTAACCCGAGATGAATCAGGCAAGTGTCTTGAAGTGGCACTCCTTAAGCATTTAATACGAATAAGAAAAGAGCTCCGATGGTGATGATGACTACGCCGTTCACGATGGTGGCAATCACGGCGACAGCACGCTTGCGTGTTTTGGATAAGCAGCCTACAACGCCAAGCACCAAGCCGGTGATATTGATGATCATCACGATGATGAACACGGCCGCCAGCGTGGTCATCGCTTCCAGCGTTTCCTGAGTCGGCTCAAGGAGCGGTCCGTTCTCCGTCATGTATGGCTCAATCATCGTGGTGCCGAGCGCGCCGAGCAGAATATACCCGAGCAGCGTCACGATCGACAAGATGAATGAGGCGATGCCGAAGCGGGAGTTTTTTCTATCCTCGGGTGGAATAAAGGTGGTTTTGGGTCGCTTAGGTGAACCTTGGTCCTCGGATGGGGAGGCAGGTGATTGTTGATCCATGTACATAATCGCTCCTAACATAAGAATTCATTCTCTAATGGGTTCGTGTGGTCTTCAATAAAAAGACATCCTTATTAATCTTTCACAAAATGGCCCTGAAATCAAGTCCAAAGCGTCTCACATGCCGGTGGAAAAGCTTCCTTGAATCCGTTACACTTAATTTGATTACATAAGGACACGGGTGTCCGCTGAAAAAAGGGGTTGAAGAGGCATGAGTCGTAGATTCATCGCATGGGGTTCGATCCTGATGGCATTATCTGTCGCTATCGGGGCATTCGGCGCCCATATGCTGGAGGATAAGATTACGCCGGACGAACTTGCCATTTATGAGACCGGAGTCCATTATCATATGATTCACGGACTTGCGGTGCTGATTACGGGGATTGTGGCGAAGGTTCTTGGCGAATCCCGGAAGCTGTTCTGGTCAGGGACTTTATTCATTGCGGGAACCGTCATATTTTCCGGAAGTCTCTACGTGTTAAGTTTATCGGGCTTGAAGTGGCTCGGTGCGATTACGCCGATCGGCGGTGTATCCTTTATCGTGGGCTGGCTGATGCTGATGTCTTCGGCGTTGTCCCGAAAAAATGCTTGATATTAAAAAAAACGGCTTCACCGATCCCTGCTTATGGGGCGGCGAAGCCGTTTTTTTGATGAATACCGTGGACTTAATACCGACTCAGCTGACGCTGAACTCATCAATTTCATTGAGCTTGAAGGTATACACTTGTTTCTCATCGACATGATAGACGTTGACCAGGAAATTGCTTTCATCATAGTTGAGAATTCGGCAGGGAAGACTTGTCTGCTTACCGTGGCGGTTGGTTGTCAGGCGAACAAGGCGATTGTCCTTACTGTATACTTTTATCCATTCAAAGGGATCACTTCCGGTGAGTGGAGTTTGGACAGGAGGAGCGCTTGCAGCGATCTTTTTTTCCGGCGAGGAAGCCGCAGGTGGCGCAGGTTTCTCTATCTGAGAAGCGGCAGAAGCCATCTTCCCGGAGGCTTTGCTAATAACGGAATCTTTCTTGGCTTGAACCAAGGTGTTGATAATTTCTCCAAGTTCCATTCCGGACTTAACCCGGAAATCGACGACTTCAGTCTTGTCGTTCAGCATTTCCAGCAAATATTGCAAAGCCAGTGCGTTGGAGGAACTCTTGACCAGAATATCAACGTTGAATAAAAAGCCGTTATCGTCGGTGGCAGGAATTGTGTTCATAGCTTTTATTATTCACCAGCTTTCACATTGTTTCTACTGAATCAAATATACCATAATTTTCGAATATTCATAGTCCTAATGTCATGCATATTTCATCTTTATTCTATTGACTTACGAGTCATTCGCACCATTACGTGTGGGCTGGAATGCATAATATGAGAGACATTCGCACCATGTCGGTTCCAAAAGAATAAACATAATTCTAAGCCGACGTGAGGGGAGGTTTGTTGATATTGGTGACTTTACTGCCGATCGATATTGAAGGACATACCGTTATGGGCGTCGAAGTAAAGCTTCCGAAAACAACGCTGCTGGCCGTATACACTTCCCGGGGCTATATTATGTGCGGTGCACTCGATGTGGGCCTTCTTAACGAAAAGCTTGCTGACCGCAAGATTATCGCAGGAAGAGCCGTAGGGGTTCGCACATTGGAGCAGCTGCTGGAAGCGCCGCTGGAATCGGTAACCCTGGAGGCAGAGAAGTGGGGCATTCATCCTGGCTTGGCTGGCAAGGATGCGATCCTGCGCATGTTATGAGTCATGTATGCCTTCTGTTCCAAGAGTGATTCCTGTGCGGATCGCTCTTTTTTTGGAGATAACAAGGTTTAGACTTCAGATGCACTAAAATGCAAACCGTAAAAAAACGGACAATTCGGCTGGGGGCCGGTTGTCCGTTTTATGATGCCATAAAACATTTGGCGGATATAGCGGTTATTCGAACAAGCTTTTTAAGCTCTCATGATAAGGAGCTTGCACGACGCCTTTTTCCGTAATGATGGCTGTCACATATTCATTCGGCGTAATGTCGAAGGCAGGGTTGTACACTTTTACGCCTTGCGGAGCTGTGCGCTTGCCGAAACCTTCCGTGATCTCTTCGGCAGGACGTTCCTCAATCGGAATATCGGCGCCTGTCTTCGTATTCAGATCAATTGTGGACAGCGGGCAAGCTACGTAGAAAGGAATGCCGTGAGCTTTAGCAAGTACCGCTACTCCGTACGTTCCAATCTTGTTTGCGACATCGCCGTTTGCGGCAACGCGATCCGTACCGACGATAACCGCTTGGATCCAGCCTTTGGACATAACCATGGCGGCCATGTTATCCGCCAGCAGTGTAACGTCAATCCCCGCCTGCTGCAGTTCAAAAGCAGTTAAACGCGCGCCTTGCAGGACAGGTCTTGTTTCATCTGCGAACACCTTGATGTTCAGGCCCTGCTCATGAGCCAGATACATCGGCGCCAGGGCGGTACCGTATTTGGCAGTTGCCAATCCGCCCGCGTTGCAGTGGGTGAGCACGCCCATGCCGTCCTGGAAGAACGGCAGCGCGTTTTCACCGATGCGGCGGCATACATCCTCATCCTCGGCACGAATGGCTTCGGCTTCGGCGAGCAGCGCCGCGTTCAGTCCGGCTGTATCGAGATCGGAAGCTGCCAGCTTCTCAGCCGCAAGCTTGATACGGTCCAGCGCCCAGAACAGATTGACGGCTGTCGGTCTGGACGTTGCGAGATAAGCGCAAGTTTTTGCGACTTGTTGCAGCCATCCCTCGTTATCGTCGGCTTCAACCTGCATGCCGCCAAGGACTGCGCCGAATGCTGCCGCGATGCCGATAGCCGGCGCGCCGCGGACTTTCATGGAGTGAATGCCTTCCCAGACTTCCTCCGGTGTGAAGAGCTGAAGATAGACAATCTCTTCCGGGAGCAATCGCTGGTCCAGCAGGACCAGATGGTCTCCCCCCCAATAAACGGAGCTTAGCGGCTCATAGGTGCTGGCATTGCCGGTAGTCATACCGCTCATATCGATACCTCGTTTCCTTTAGTTGCTTGCGTAATCAAAGTTAAAATGTCTTCAAATGACTTGATGCTGCGATGATGTCGCACGAGATTTTTGCCGATGGCCAGCGCTTTGCGCTGCGCAGCTTCTCTGGCTTGATCATCGGCTATGGTGTCGATGTCCGCAACATGGGACAATCCGACGATGCGCCGAATCATTTTGCAGCCCGCGAATCCTGCAGTATCCTTCAAAATCTGTGATACATAGTGGTCCTGATAGCCTGGCGTGCGGGACATCTCGTCCAAGAGATCATCATTCCACAGCGCGCGGAAGTTGTTCTCGAAGTGGGTCCAGACGTCGCTTGCCATCTCGAGGAGTCTGGCTTCCCGGGCAGCCAGCGTATGCTCGTCCCGACTCCAGCCCGGCTGTGACGCATAGTTTAGCAGCAGATTGCCGATGACCGCACCGATATCGAATCCCATCGGACCGAAATAAGCGAATTCCGGGTCGATTACCTTGGTGGATTCCGGCGTGACGAAGATGCTGCCTGTATGCAGATCCCCGTGCAGCAGAGCCTGTGCGTGAGTCAGAAACTTCTCCCGAAGCAGCGCGACCTCAAAGTGAAGCGGCAGGTCGGCGCGTAGGGCTTCCGCTTCATCAGCTATGCTCTGCGCATAATTGTTATTGGCGGATTCGCGGTATGGATCTTCGAAGATTAAGTCTTCGGTGATTTTGCATAAATCCGGATTGACAAAGCGGCCGGCAAGTTCCTTCTTCTTCTGTTGATTCATCCCGAGATCCGACGTGTAGAACAACGTTCTGGCCAGGAAGCGGCCGATATGCTCTGCGAACTTCGGATAGGCATTGCCCTCAATCAGGCCTTTGCGCATGATGGTATACTCGCTCAGGTCTTCCATTACGGTGTAGGCGAGCTCATCCGAATAACCGTATACTTCGGGCACAAGGTCGGGGCAAATGGAGTACTCCGTCTCCAGCGCCAGTCGTTCGATGCGGGCCCGGTCGAGAGACAGCGGCCAAGATTCGCCTACAACTTTTGCATAAGGAACAGCTTGCTTGATAATGATACTATCAGCCGTATTTTTGGCGGTGACATGAAACACCAGATTGAGATTGCCGTCGCCGATTTCGCGGCATTCGAGCTGGGCATGGTCCGGGAACCGGCCCGGTATACTTTTAGCTAATTGTATAGCTTCTTCCGCGTTCAGCGGATGATATGCAGACATGGATGGTCACCCCCAAATAGAATAGAAGAAAATCAAAGCCAACTTTTTTGCTTGGTATTACCTAGTATAACGTTTTTTCGCGAATTTTGTATAATTTTTTGGCAAGACGAAAGGTTATTGAACCTGATTCGCTCCGTTGTCCAAAGGGTAAACTACAAATAGACGCCCAAGCACAGGATGTACTCATATATTAATGAAGGAATAGCATTAGCAGATGGTACCCGTTACAATGGGTATACACCGCTCTGCACAATGTTCCTTTGACGCAGTACAGGGTGCATTTCATATAGAAAAGGAAGGGATTAACCATGGCAAAAACTACATCTGGCAAAGCTGCAGGAAAAACGAAAAATGCAAGTCTGGAGCAATTGTTGAATCAACAGGTTGCGAACTTCAACGTGCTCTATGTCAAACTCCACAACTATCACTGGTATGTATCCGGAGAGCAATTCTACTCCCTTCATGTTAAATTTGAAGAATTGTATGACGAAGTTACACTTAAGATGGATGAGGTGGCGGAGCGCCTGCTCTCGATTAAAGGCAAACCGGCTGCTACGATGAAAGAATATTTGGAACTTGCGACTGTCCAGGAGGCTTCGGGCAACGAGGATACCCGTGGCATGGTACAAGCCTTGATTGAGGACTTTGCAACCGTATCCGAGGAGTTGGCGGAAGGCATCGAAATGGCCGAGGAAGCCGGCGATGCGCCAACCGCGGACATGTTCACCGGCTTTAAGGCAGATCTTGAGAAGCACATGTGGATGCTGCGTTCGTTCCTTGGGTAAAGCGTAATACAACAGAATGCTGCCTGTTCTTCCCTTGTATTTGCAAGAGCAGAGGGTGCCGGTTATCATGCCGTGTGCCTTATAGCTCAAGATGTTGACCTGAGCACCGTCTGTCAACGCGCGATAAACGCCGGTGCCGGATGCCGTAATAGAATCTCGGAAGCAACCGCAAATATGGAGGGGAACAGGGTGAACCAAACAGGCTTGGCCGGTCTATCGGTCATGCCTGTTTTTTAATTGTTACGGTTGTCCGAATGTTGTCCGCAAAACGCTTGTCCGGTTGAAATACGTCATATTTTATTATAAAATGGCTTGAGAATCATTGATAATCAGTTTAGAATGATTATAAATAAATAATTATTTTTTGTTTTATGAAATCAGGGCGTCCAATCCTGTTATCATATAGGACAACAATACACTACCTATTCAACGGAGGGAATCTAATATGTCAACCAAGTTTGTCATTGAAGGATTGAAAGCAGCAATCGAAGGCAAGGAGATCCTTAAAGGTATCAACCTTGAGATGAAAGGCGGAGAAGTTCATGCCATCATGGGACCAAACGGTACAGGCAAAAGTACTTTGGCTTCCGCGTTGATGGGTCATCCTAAATATGAAGTTACCGAAGGGAAGGTATTCCTTAACGGCGAAGACGTGCTGGAGATGGAAGTTGACGAGCGCGCACGCGCAGGTCTGTTCCTGGCCATGCAATATCCGAGCGAAATCGCCGGCGTTACGAACTCCGACTTCCTGCGCAGTTCCATCAATGCGCGCCGCGGTGAAGGCAACGAGATTTCCCTGATCAAGTTCATTCGCCAAATGGAAGGTAAAATGAAAGAACTCGAGATGAATCCTGAGTTCGCTCACCGTTACCTGAACGAAGGTTTCTCCGGCGGTGAGAAGAAACGTAACGAAATCCTGCAAATGATGATGCTGGATCCGAAACTTGTCGTGCTTGACGAAATCGACTCCGGTCTGGATATCGATGCTTTGAGAATTGTAGCGAACGGTGTAAATGCCATGAAATCCGAAGAACGCGGTTTCTTGATTATTACCCACTATCAACGTTTGCTTAACTATATCACTCCAGATTATGTTCACGTGATGATGCAAGGACGCATCGTAAAATCCGGTGGTCCTGAATTGGCAGAGCGCCTGGAGGCAGAAGGTTATGACTGGATTAAGGAAGAGCTGGGCATTACTGATGAAACTGTAGGTCAAGACGCGTAAATAGACGGGAGGAGGAAACGATATGACTACACAAACCATTCTTCCGGTCAACGCTGAGGCTCTGAAGGCATTGTCCGAAAGTAAACAGGAACCGGCCTGGCTGACAGACAGCCGTCTGGCTTCCCTGGAACTGGCTGGCCAGTTGGAACTGCCCAAGCTGGAGAAACAACGCATCGAGCGCTGGAACATCCAAAGCTATGGTGAATATAAAGAGAGCAATAAACTTGCTTCCCTTGACGAACTGCCTGAACAGGTAGCCAAACTTGTTGAAGGTTCAAGAGAAGGCGGCCTGGTTATCCAACGCAATTCGGGAACCGTATATGTGAGTCTGGCTCCGGAACTGGCTGCCAAAGGCGTCATTTTCACCGATTTGGAAACAGCGGTTAAAGAACACGAGGATTTGGTTAAGCCTTATCTGCACCAAGCGCTTAAGAATGACGGGCATGCGATGGCTGCTCTGCATGCTGCGGTATGGAACGGCGGGGTATTCCTCTATGTTCCTAAAAATGTGGAGGTTGATGTTCCGCTTCAAGCCGTTATGCTGACAGACGATGCCGAAGCGACATTTGCACCGCATGTGCTGGTAGTAGCCGAAGCAAACAGTCAGATCACTTATGTAGACAACTACATTTCGGATTCCTTGGCTGCGCCGGTGACCCATAACGGAGCGGTGGAAGTCTTCGTTAAAAACGGAGCGAAGGTGCGTTATGCTTCCGTTCACCAGTTGGCTGTCGAAGCAACCGATGTTACATTCCGTCGTGCGGTGCTGGACAATGACGCTTCGATTGAGTGGATTGTTGGCGAGATGAACGATGGCGATACAGCTAGCGATACCATGAGTATTCTGAAGGGCAACGGTTCGACATCCGATGCGAAAGTCATCGCGGTCGGCTCCGGCTCCCAGAAGATCAACTACACCACGCAAGCGAAGCATTTCGGCAAGAGCTCGGCGTCCCAGATGATCACCCGTGCAGTCATGCGCGAAGAGGCACAAGCCATCATCAACGGCATTACCAAGATTGAGAAGGGTGCAACGAAGGCGGACGGACAACAGACCGAACGCGTGCTGATGCTTAGCCCGAAAGCCCGCGGCGACGCGAACCCGATTCTGTTGATTGACGAGGATGATGTAACAGCCGGCCACGCAGCATCCGTAGGACAAGTGAATCAGGAGCAAATTTACTACCTGATGTCCCGTGGTATCTCGCGTCCCGTGGCGGAATCCTTGATTATTTACGGCTTCTTGGCTCCGGTTGTCAGCGAAATTCCGCTTGAGGGACTTCGTGACCAACTGCAGGGGCTCGTTGAAAGGAAGCTGGGACAATGATCGCCTCTGTCCGTGAGCAATTTCCCATTCTTCATCAGGAGATCAACGGACATCCGCTGGTATATCTCGACAATGCCGCGACATCACAAAAGCCGCAGGTGGTCATAGATGCTATCAAGCGGTACTACGAGTGGGAGAACTCCAATGTGCACCGCGGGGTTCATACACTCGGCAGCCGTGCTACCGATGCTTATGAAGGAGCCAGGGAGAAGGTTGCCCGTTTCATTAATGCCGAGAGTTCGGAACAGATTATTTTCACCCGTGGTACGACGACGGCCCTAAATCTGGTAGCATCGTCCTACGCGCGCTCCGTTTGCGGTCCCGGGGATGAAATCGTCCTGACGGAAATGGAGCATCACAGTAATCTCATACCGTGGCAGCAGGCGGCTATTGCCGTTGGCGCTACGCTGAAATATATTCCTCTGCAGCCTGACGGCACGATCCGTGTCGAAGATGTCGAGGCACTCGTTACCGAACGGACCAAGGTTGTAGCCATCGCTTACGTATCCAACGTCATGGGCGTTGTGCATCCCGTGAAACAAATTGCGGAAATCGCACACCGCCACGGTGCCGTCATAGTAGTTGACGGTGCGCAAAGCACACCGCATATGAAGGTGGACGTCCAGGACCTGGATTGCGATTTTTACGCTTTGTCCGGCCATAAGATGTGTGCTCCAACAGGTATCGGCGCATTATACGGCAAGAAGGCGCTGCTGGAATCAATGGAGCCGATCGAATTCGGCGGAGAAATGATCAATGATGTTGGATTGTACGAATCAAACTGGAAGGAGCTCCCTTGGAAGTTCGAGGGGGGTACCCCTATCATTGCAGGGGCTGTCGGTTTGGGCGCTGCCATCGATTTCCTGGAGGAAATCGGAATGGACGCCATCGAACAGCATGAGACGCAGCTTGCGGCCTACGCCATGAACCGCATCTCCGAGATCGACGGGATTACCATTTACGGTCCTCGTGAACGTAAAGTGGGCCTTGTTACCTTTAATCTCGGCGACGTTCACCCGCATGACGTGGCAACGGTGCTGGATGCACAGGGGGTTGCGATTCGTGCAGGACATCATTGCTGTCAACCGCTTATGCGTTGGTTAAAAGTATCCTCTACGGCACGCGCGAGCTTTTATCTGTATAATACAGAAGAGGACGTTGATCGATTAGTTAGCGCCTTAATCCAGACAAAGGAGTATTTTGGCGATGCAACTTGACGATTTGTACAGACGTGTCATCATGGATCATTATAAGAACCCCCGCAATCGTGGTAAATTTGAAGAAGATGCGGTAACCATCGATTTGAACAATCCGACTTGCGGAGATCGCATTTCCTTGCAGCTTAAGGTAGAGAACGGCGTGGTAGCCGATGCCAAATATACGGGGGAAGGCTGCTCCATCAGCATGTCTTCCGCTTCGATGATGACGGACGCCGTAAAAGGCAGGACGCTGGATGAAGCGATCAGCCTGGCAGACCGCTTCTCCTCCCTTATGAAAGGCGAGGCCGTAGATTTTGAAGAGTACGAGGATATTGAAGCCCTATCCGGTGTCAACAAGTTTCCTGCACGCATTAAATGCGCAACACTTGCGTGGAACGCACTCCGAAAAGGAATAGACGCGAAGTAAGCGAATGAATAGATCGATAGGGAGGTAAGTTAAATGGCTAAAAAAGCACCAGAAATTGAAGAGTATAAATATGGTTTCCGTGACGAGCACAAAGCTATTTTTCAAACCGGCAAAGGTTTGACGCGTGAAGTTGTTATGGAAATTTCCAAAATCAAGAACGAGCCGGAATGGATGCTGGAATTCCGTTTGAAAGCACTGGAGCAGTTCGAGAAAATGCCAATGCCTCGCTGGGGCGGCGATCTCGATGAGTTGGACTTCAACGATATCCAGTACTATGTAAGACCTTCCGACAAGCAAGGCAAGACTTGGGAGGAAGTACCTACCGAGATCAAGGAAACCTTTGATAAATTGGGTATCCCGGAAGCAGAGCAGAAGTTCCTGGCGGGTGTATCCGCACAGTACGAATCCGAAGTTGTATACCATAACATGCAAAAGGATCTTGAGGATCAAGGCGTTATCTTTATGGATACCGATACGGCTCTTAGAGAGCATCCGGAGATCTTGAAAGAATATTTTGCAACGGTTGTGCCTCCAACGGATAACAAATTCGCTGCGCTGAACAGTGCCGTGTGGTCTGGCGGAAGCTTCATCTATGTTCCAAAAGGCGTGAAATGTGAAATTCCGCTGCAAGCGTATTTCCGTATCAACTCCGAAAACATGGGTCAATTCGAACGTACGCTGATCATTGCGGACGAGGACAGCTTTGTGCACTACGTAGAAGGATGTACGGCTCCGATCTACAGCACGAACTCGCTTCATAGTGCGGTAGTAGAGATCATCTGTAAAAAGAATGCGCGCGTTCGCTATACAACCATTCAGAACTGGGCGCCAAACATCTACAACCTGGTGACCAAGCGTGCCGTTGCTGAAGAGAACGCCACGATGGAATGGGTGGACGGCAACATCGGTTCCAAGCTTACAATGAAGTATCCTGCCGTTATCCTGAAGGGTCGCGGTGCAAAAGGGATGGTATTGTCCATCGCTGTAGCAGGCAAAGGCCAGCACCAGGATGCAGGAGCCAAAATGATTCACTTGGCGCCGGACACGACTTCTACGATCGTATCCAAGTCCATTAGTAAGCATGGCGGTAAAGTAACATACCGTGGACTGGCTTCCTTCGGTCGGAATGCAGAAGGCGCGAAAGCCAACATCCAGTGCGATACACTCATCCTTGATAATGAATCGACGTCTGATACGATTCCTTACAATGAGATCAAGAATGACAACATTACGCTGGAGCATGAAGCGACCGTATCCAAGGTGTCCGAGGAACAATTGTTCTACCTCATGAGTCGTGGCCTTAGCGAGTCTGAAGCTACGCAAATGATCGTTATGGGCTTCATCGAGCCATTCACCAAAGAACTTCCAATGGAATATGCCGTTGAGATGAATCGACTCATCAAATTCGAGATGGAAGGTTCCATCGGCTAAATATTTCTTATGTACAAGGGGGCAAATCACTCGGGCACGAGTGGTTTGCCTCTTTTTTTAATGCTGGGGATGTCTGGATTGTTTATATTATGTTGATTCAATGTGACTTATATAGTTGCGTGAGCCCGTCTTGAGAGGATCCGCCTTTTATTTTGCCAGAAATCAAGAGTGAGGGGATGTGAGAAATGTCACAAAAGCGCGCGAAAAACCGCCAACATACAGTCTGACGGTTATATGGGCTATTTATAAGGGGCCTTAGTCGAAACCCCGGTTACAGAAGAATCTCCTGGATCTCGGTATTATACTCCTTGGAGAGGTCGATGAATCGATCCTCGGTCTTCACAAGCGGACGGAAGTAATCCGAAGGATTGTTCATGACGATGATGCCGGATTCGCCAGTCGTCAGCAGAACCTTCTTACCGATAAAGTTCGGCAGCATCTGCTGGATGAAGGCATGCGTCGGCTTGCCGTTCAGCTTCCCGAAGCTAAGACTATACAGCTCCCGAAGTACGGTTAACAGCTGCTGCTTGGATTGATAGACCCGGTTCGTTGTCATCGCGCTATATACATCGGCTACAGCGCAAATGTGAGAGTATGGATGAATCTGGTCTGCACGGAGCGCTCGTGGATAACCGGAAGCGTCGTCCCGTTCATGATGCTGGAGCGCGACCATAGCGGTGACCTTATCATCCATGGATTCAGAGATCATCTCGTAACCATAAATGGTGTGCAGCTTTACTTCTTCATATTCTTGAGAAGTCAGTTTCCCTGGCTTGTCCAATATATCTCTAGGAATCTTGCTTTTGCCGATATCATGGAGATAGCCGGCTTTGCCGATTTCATAAGCTTCCTTGTCGGAGTAACCCATCCAATCCGCGATGTAGTACGATAACATTCCAACTTGAATGGAGTGCCTGTAGGTATAATCGTCTTTACCATTAAACAGCAATAGCAGGGAGACAACATCCGTATGCTCGTTCAGTGAGTCGACTAAGGGCATGAAAACATCGTCCACAACGGACTCATTGAATTTACCGGATTGTGACGCTTCCGTAAATAAGGTAGAGCACCCGTCAAATGCAAGATTGAAATGAGGTTTAACCTTGTTGTATGAATCTGAAATTTCAGACGAAGAATCGAGGGATACAGACAGTGCGCGTGGCTTTATTTCTATGTAATCGATACCGTGCTGCAGTAGCTTGGATATATCCTCTAAACGAAGGGTAACTCCTTTTTGTAGAACATGAACGCCGTTTGTGTTGTAAGCATCATGCTGCATTTGATCACCGGGTATCAGGTCCGTGACATGTACTCTCAAATCATTGCACCTCTTGCCCTTATATAAGTAAAAAGATCAAAACTATCTTAGCAAGAAAATTATGGTTTTACAATGTGTAATCATGACTTATTGCCTAACGGTTGGGTCCCATGGTCCGGTCTGCGGGCCTCTCCACTCTGAACCATTGTCCCAGATCTCCTTCTTCCAGATTGGAACGGATCGTTTCAGTTGTTCGATGGCATAACGGCTGGCCTCATAACATGCATTCCGATGCGGGGAGGATACAGCGATCACAACACTGGTTTCTCCAATTCCGACCGTACCGATACGGTGGGAAATCGCACATTGCGTACCGGGCCATTGTCGAAAGATGTCCGCGCATATTTGCTGCATTTCTTTAAGCGCCATCGGGATGTATGCTTCATACTCCAGCGTAACCGTTCGCATCTGGCCGGTCATCTCTCGCGTTGTACCTACAAAGGATAGCGTTGCTCCATGATTATCGTCATGAACTTTGGCAATGGTTGCCTCTACGGACAGGGGGTCGTAGGATATCGTGCATTTCCCATCTGCCGAGGACCTGGATCCGGAGTCCTGCGGGGTTGTACCGTCACCACCGGACACAGGCGGAATTAGAGCTACCTCGTCGCCGCTCTGAATAAGCTGTTCCGAGGGCGCATACTCTTGATTGACCGCGACGAAAGCCGTGGAAATCTGAGATTGGGCATCAGGATAAGCCTTACTAAGCAGCAGCTTTAATTCCCCGGCAGTAAGGGGCAAGCCAGGTACGCTGAATGTAAGCGTAGCTGTGCCGATTCGATCAGCTAATCCTGCAAATAGTAATATAGAAATGGTTGTTGACATTCTTCATCACCTCGTAATTCTTATGGGCTACAATATACCATATTCTTCGCTAAAATGTTATGCTTGTAAGACCGGAAATTATCGAATAACGAACTTGGGGAGGGGGCCGCCAAATGGGGTTAGGAAGCAACAAACAGAAGCTGACGATATTGTATACCAACGATATACATAGCCATTTTGAGATGATGAGCAGTGTGGCGGCACTTATTTCCCGGGAAAAGGCGGCTGCCGGTGATGGGGCAATCGTACTGGATATCGGTGATCATATGGACCGGGCATCGGTGGAAACCGAAGGCACCATGGGCCAAGCCAATGTGGATGTCATTAATTTGACAGGATACGACGCCATTACGATTGGCAATAACGAAGGGCTCACCATTTCATATGATGTTCTGGAGAGTGTATACGCCGGACTGCAGTGTCCCGTTGTGTGCTGCAACATTAGTGAGACTAAGAGTGGTAATCCTCCTCGATGGATGAAGCCGCATGTGATCCTGGAACGAGAAGGCATTCGAATCGGGCTTACCGGCGCAACGGCTGCTTTTGCAGGTTTTTATCAATTGTTAGGCTGGGAAGCCGGAGATCCGGTGCAGGCTATTGCTGAGCAAGTGCGAGCGCTTCAGGGCCAGTGTGATATCATAATCGTTTTATCCCATTTAGGACTAACGATTGATAAAAGATTAGCAGAAAGTGTTGAGGGGATTGATGTTATTCTTGGCGGTCACACCCATCATATACTCGAGGAGCCCCTGATGATTGGAAAGACAGCCGTGTGCGGTGCAGGCAAGTTCGGACAATACGTAGGTCGCCTCGTCATGCAGCGCAGTCATGCTGAAGATCGCTTTACCTGTATAGAGGGAAGTTTGCTCCCCGTGGATAAAAACTTGATGGAACCCATCGTAGAGCAGGCGATCATGAGGCACCATGAGCTGGCAAGGGAGAAATTAACGGAGGCCGTTGCCGTTAATGATCGTAGTCTGCCCATTCACTATGAGGAGGAGTCGCCGTTTGCAAACCTGCTGGCTCAGGCGGTGCTGCAGCACACGGATGCGGATTTTGCCATCGTAAACTCGGGACAGCTGCTCGGGCCGCTGCCGGAGGGCGAGATCAGCACAGGTATGCTGCACGGTCTGTGCCCGTCACCGATTAACCCCTGCATCGTGAAGCTGCGCGGAGAACATATCTATCAGGCACTTGAGGAGAGTTTGCTTCAGGAGTTCAGCGGAAAGAAGATAATGGGCTTTGGTTTCCGCGGTTATATATTAGGCGGCCTGGCAGTCGATGGGTTGAAAATTCACTATGACAAGAACGGAGAGCCTTACCGAAAGATCACGCACATCTCCATGAAGGGGCAACCGCTAGAGCCGCAGCGGGAATATAAGGTGGGGACACTCGACATGTTCACTTTTAAAATCGGATACGAGTCGTTGTCACTTGGTAAGGATACGGTATATATGCTGCCGGAGTTTATTAGAGACCTGCTGCGAAGTGAGCTATCGAGGCCCGGTTCGCTTGAAGAGTCCATGATTCCACGCTGGATATCCTGACAATCCCGACTAACTTCCTTTGGCCGAGCATACATATGAGGAGGACAAAGGTAAGGGAGGGGAAGGACCATGGATTTTATCACATCCATTATACTGGGGATCGTGGAAGGACTAACCGAATTCATTCCGGTGTCTTCCACAGGTCATATGATCTTGACGGCCAAGGTGCTCGGTTACGACGATCAAACTCCGATCATGAAGACGTTTGAGGTTGTCATTCAGCTTGGCGCCATTATGGCGATCGCGATCGTTTACTGGAATCGAATTTTGAACCTGCTCGGCTGGAGCCGAAGTGAACCGCTGACCAAGAAAGAGCCTCGAAAAAGATTGAATCTGATTCATATATTTTTGGGAATTGCTCCGGCCCTGCTGGTTGCATTTTTCGCGAGGGATTTTATCAAGAGCCTGTTCCATGCGCAGACGGTGCTGTTTGCACTTGTTGCCGGCGGTATTTTTATGATTTTTGCAGAATGGTACAATAAGCATAAAGTTCAAGTGACATCGCATGATTTGGATGATTTGACATACAAGCAGGCCCTTCAGATTGGCGTCTACCAGATCATATCCGTATTATGGCCGGGCTTTTCCCGCTCGGGCTCCACCATCTCCGGAGGAATGCTTAGCGGGGTGAGCTATAAGGCATCGGCCGATTTCTCGTTCATTATTGCAATTCCCATTATGTGTGCTGCATCCGGATATGAATTGCTGGATTCTTACCGATATTTTACTTTAGATACGATCGGCGTATTTCTTGCCGGATTTATCGTTTCGTTTGTTGTTGCCTATTTTGTCGTCTTGGCCTTCATGAAGCTCATACAGAAGATAAGGCTTACTCATTTTGCGATCTACCGTTTTGTTCTCGCTGCCGTTTTTTGGCTGTTTATCATGCATTAAGCAGGAGTAGACACAAGGAGGAGATCCGGCTTCTTCGTATCGTGATCCACTGAAGACTGGACGCTATATCCCACACAAGTTTGAGAATAGCAGAGGAAGTGACGGATTTTGCGTCTTATACCTATCAACGCGTTGAGGCCGGGAATGGTTCTTGGTAAGAGAATATATAATAGTGACGGTTTAATTCTGCTTGCCGAAGGCGTGGAGCTGACGACAGGACTGATTCGCCGTCTGGGCACGTTGGAAATCGGGTATGTCTATATCGAGGAGCCGATGACAGAGGATATCCTGGTTCCGGAGTTGTTGACCGAGGAGACACGGCTGCAGGCGATCCAGTCGATACGGACGAGCTTTAAGACCCTGGAGAGCCAGGCTGCTCTGAAGGGAAGCTTCCTTCATTTAGGCAAAACGTTCTCCGGGATGATGGAGTCTATTATGGATGAAATATCGGATCATGACGAGGGCATGGTGCTCCTGACGGATATGAATACGAACGATTACAACCTGTATCGTCATTCGCTTAACGTCTGTCTATATTCAACGGTTCTTGGGGTGTCTTACGGCTATAATCGGGATGATCTGAAGGTGCTGGGCTTGGGGGCATTGCTTCACGATATCGGCAAGACGAGGATATCGCAGAAGCTGTTGAATCATCCAGGACGGCTGAGCGAAGAAGAATTTCGCGAGGTCCAGAAGCATACCGAGATCGGGTTCAAAATATTGAAAGACGAACCGAACATTCCGTTGTTATCGGCGCATTGCGCCCTGTCGCATCATGAACGCCTGGATGGCAGCGGTTATCCCAGAGCCTTGAAGGGACCTGAGATTCATGAATACGCCAAATGGATTGCGATTACGGATTCTTACGATGCGATGACAACGCAGCGGGTGTACAAGCCTGCCTTATTGCCGCATGAAGCGGTAGAGGTGATGTATGCAGGCTCGGGAACACTATATGAACAGTCATTCCTGGCCATGTTTCGGGATCGGGTAGCGATATATCCTCCTGGGATCACCGTGAAATTACATACGGGTGAGAGTGGGGTGGTATCCAAAATTCACGCACATGTGCCGCATCGACCTGTTGTCCGCGTATTAACCGATGCCGAAGGCACCCCGCTATCTGCACCTTATGAATTGGATTTGGCTGAAACACTGGCCATTATGATCGCTGGTATCGGGCGAGCACCATAGATCAAACTTACACTTAAGGAGGTAGACTCGTGAGACGTAACAGCCATACAACATTGCTGCATACATGGGGGCGACAGATATACCGCTACCGTAAAGCCATTGTTGTAACCTGGCTTCTTTTGTTTTGCGGACTGCTTCCGTTTGCATTCAAGCTGCCGTCCATTCTGCAGCACAACGGGTTTACGCCGAAGGATAGTCCGGCCCAGATCGGGATTGAGAAGCTGGAAGAGGGATTAGGATTGTCGGCAGCTTCGCTGGATATTGTCGTAGTGAGCCAGCACGATGAGAATTTGACGGCAGGCACGGCACAGCGGCGAATATTGACGGAGCTTGAGCCTTTGCGAGCCCGTCCCTATGTCAGGGATATTTATATGAATATGGCAGCTCATAAGGCAGGCCAGGATCATATCGTATCCGTGACGGTGCTGCTGGATCTGGATTCCACGGAAGCCTTGAAGCAGTTTGAAGAGATTCGAGACTCGGTTCCGGGCATCACGGGAGCGGATACTTACATAACAGGGAATACCGCCATCTTCGCCGATATGAACCAAGCCGTCAAAAGCGATATCATCCATGCTGAGATGATAGGCATTCCCGCAGCTCTGCTCATTCTGGCGGTCGTATTCGGAACGTTGACTGCCGCGATCCTGCCATTGTTAGCCGGTGTTGCCAGCGTGGTGGTCACGATGGGAATCCTGTATTTCGTAGCTTTGGCCGACGGCTCGATCAGCAATTTCCTACCGAATGTCGTAACGATGCTGGGCCTGGCCGTGGGCATCGATTATGCGTTGCTGGTCGTAAGCCGATTCAAAGAAGAGATGCGGACACGGAGCGGAGATGTGGGCACTGCCCTGGCTGTCACTTGCGCAACCGCCGGCAAAGCGGTGATGTTCTCCGGGGCAGCCGTGTTGATCGGTTTTGTGGCGATGAGTTTCATAGATCTGCCGATCTTCCGTTCCTTCAGCATAGGCGGCATTACCGTGGTGCTGTTATCAGTGTTGGCCGGTAATACGCTTCTTCCCGCATTATTGGGAATATTGGGTCCGCGTATAGAAACGCTTCCTCTATTCCCTGCCGCTTACCGGACGCTTCGGGCACGGCAGACCTCCGGTTTGTGGAGAAGGCTCTCCAAATTTGTCATGGCGCATCCTGTGACCATCTCTATCGCAGCGATCGGTTTACTATTGGTGGCGATTTATCCGGTTCGGGACATGAATATCGCCATCCCCGCAGCCGAAGTGCTTCCCCCCGCCTATGAATCCCGATATGGATACGACCTGCTCACACAGGCTTATGATAAGCGTGAATTGAATTCGATCGTTGTAGCAGTCGAGCTTCCGGCCTCTTATGAGGATTCGCGCAGCATCGAGCTAATGAAGGCATATACGGATGAAATCAGGATGATGCCGGGTGTGAAGCAGGTAGAGAGTTATCTGAGCATCGGCAGAGGTTCGGTGGAGGAAGCCTCGAAATATTTGTCCCGCGAAGATATCCGCCATCAGCTGGAGCAGCATCGTTTTGTTAGGGGAAATTTCGCAGCCGTCGCCGTGATCCCGGAGTATGGCGAATCCCATGCATTGACTATGCAGCTCGTCCGAGCGTTACGGATGATGGATACGAATGAGCTGACGACCTATGTCACCGGAAGCCCCGCCTATAAACTGGACATCATGGAAGCCATCCATCAGAATATCTCCTACGTTCTGGTCTTTGTATTTGTAGTTACCTATGTCATTCTCCTATTGGCGTTTCGATCGGTCGTGCTCCCTTTAAAAGCAAGCATAATGAATATGCTCAGCCTCGGAGCCGGACTCGGTATCGTGGTATGGGTGTTTCAAGAGGGGATTGGCGCGCAGTGGCTGGGTGTATCCTCCACGGGATCCATCTTTGCGCTTTTGCCAATCCTGATATTCTGCGTGGTGTTCGGCATATCGATGGATTATGAAGTCATGATGCTCTCGCGAATCATGGAGAATTACGAACGGACGGGAGATAACGAATTCAGCACAGCCGAAGGCTTGGAGAGTACGGGCGGGCTGATTACAAGCGCAGCCCTGATTCTGGCTGTCGTCGTAGGTGCCTTTGTATTTACGGATAATGAAGTGATGAAAGCGATCGGTTTAGGCCTGACTGCAGCCATTCTGCTGGATGCCACCGTGATTCGGGTGCTGCTTGTGCCTGCGTTTATGAAGATGATGGGCAGAGCGAATTGGTGGAGTCCAAGATGGATGTTTCCGGCCCATAAGCTTACTTCCAAGGAAGGCCCAGACCAACATGGGGACAGTGGATGATTTCCCAGCCGAATCAAGCAGACCGGCCTTCTGTTCGGGTATGTTATAATCATATAATGGACATTATCAAAACCGTAGAGTACATATAATGTAAGTTGTACTGAATGAATCGGTAATTCAAAGAAATAAGGTGAGTGAACCATGAGTAATACAGCACAGCCATTTCCATCAGCCGTAAGGCCCATTTCGCCGAGTTATGATCCGTGGGATCCGATAACTTCACTGCGCGAGCATGGTCGTCATGTGCTGACCAGTGTGGAAATGACAGTGACGCATCTTTGTAATATGCGCTGTGAACATTGCGCTGTCGGTGATATGCTTGTCATGAAGGAAGCGCCGATGCTGCCACTCGATACGATGCTGAAGCGATTGGACGAGGTAGAGCATCTGCAGACGATCAGTTTGACGGGCGGTGAACCGGCATTTCTTGGAAAAACAGTGGATAACGTGATTGTTCCCTTGCTGAAGTATGCCAAGGAAAGGGGCATCCGGACTCAGATTAACTCCAATCTGACGCTCGATATAAGTCGGTATGAGAAAATGCTGCCTTATCTGGACGTTATGCATATCTCATTCAATTATTTGAACGGGGACGACTTCTATGAAGTCGGGTTTGCGAATAGTGCACGTCCCGTCTCCAAGGAAACGGCATACAAAATGTACGATACAATGCTGGTCAATTCGGAGAAACTAAGTGCGGCAGGGATGTACATATCCGCTGAATCGATGATTAACTACCGGACGCATACGAAACTCGGCGGCATCCACAAGCTGATCAAGGATATGGGCTGCAAGCGGCACGAGGTTCACCCGATGTATGCCTCAAACTTTGCTTCCGCTCTGCCCGTTCTGTCCTTGGACGACACGAAAGCTGCCATCCACCATTTGCTGGATGTCCGGGATCGGGACATGTGGATGCTTTTCGGTACGCTGCCCTTCTATGCCTGCAGCTCCGATGATGATGACCAGGAGATCATTCGCCGCCTGCGGCAAGAACCGAACGTAACGGTCCGGAATGACCCGGATGGCCGTAACCGGGTGAATGTGAATTTATTCTCGGGCGACGTGTATGTGACGGATTTTGCTGATATCCCGGCTTTTGGTAATATTAAGGAACAGAAGCTTGACGATATTTTTAACGAATGGACAACAGGACACCCGTTGAACCAGACGGTTAACTGTCACTGCGATGCAGTGAGCTGCTGTGGGCCGAACCTGTTGGTGGCCGACATGTACTACCGGGGTGTGGATTTCAAGTCAAGGCAAGCAAAGACAAACTAGAACCCTAGAAAGAAGGCGTGTCATCATGGCGGAGGAATTTGAGGTCGGGAAACTGATTTTGAATTTGCTCTTGGTTTTCCTGCTCGTTTTGTTGAACGGCGTGTTTGTAGCGGCAGAATTTTCACTGGTAAAAATGCGTCAATCCCGGTTGACCCAGCTCGTTAGCGAAGGGAACCGGCTGGCAGGCATTGCCCTGAAAGTAAACCAGAAGCTGGATGCCTATTTGTCCGCAACCCAGCTTGGGATCACATTAACTTCCCTGGGTCTTGGCTGGATTGGGGAGCCTGCCATTTCAGATTTGCTGGTGGCCCCTATTATGCATAGCATTGGATTTACGGATGAGCGATTGATAGGCACAATATCGGTGGCGGTGGGCTTCTGTATTATCACTTTCCTGCATATTGTGTTAGGGGAGCTTGCACCGAAATCGTTGGCTATTCAGCGGACGGAGGGCACGGCTTTGATTCTGTCGGCGCCGCTGCTTTGGTTTTACCGCATTTTTCTGCCGGTGATCTGGGTCCTGAATGCTTCCGCTAATCGCATTCTGAAGATGGTTGGCATCGAGCCGGCAAGCGAGGCCGAAGCGGCCCACTCCGAGGAAGAGATTCGGATTCTGATGAACGAGAGCGCAAAGAGCGGTGTCATTGACGAGAACGAGATGAAATTAATGGACAACCTGTTCGATTTTTCTGACTTGAGAGCCAGAGAAATTATGCTGCCAAGGACGGATATGGACGTTCTTTTCACCAATTATACCTTGGAAGAGAATCTTCGGATCGTCAATGAGACGAAGCACTCCCGTTACCCGGTCGCAACGGACAACAAAGACCGCATCATCGGATTTGTCCACATTACCGATCTCTTGCTGGCGGAGCCTGAGAAGCAGCGTGATCTGGCTTCCTTGATGAGACCGATTATGGACGTATCGGAATCAACGGAAATCAGCGAGGTGCTGCGGAAGATGCAGGCAAGACATGAGCAACTTGCGCTCGTGGTGGACGAATATGGGGGGACGGCAGGTATTCTCACAGCCGAGAAGATTTTGGAGGAGATTGTTGGGGACCTGTACGATGAATTTGAAGATGAGCGGCCTGAAATTGAAGTGTATGATGAGTACTTTTCAGTGGACGGGCGGATGCTCATTGAAGAAGTGAATGATTTGACCGGTTTAATGATTGAAGAGCATAACGTGGATTCCATCGGCGGTTGGTTGTTCAAAGAGCTTGAAGGGAACCCGGTGGTCGGGAAGAAAACCACCTTTGACGGGGTGGTCTTTGAGGTAGAGGAGTCTACACGGTTGCGTGTAACTCGCGTCATGATTCATCAGAAGCTCGAGAGCAGCTTCATTTAGAACTAGCAAGACTCTATTTGTTAGGAAGTGGATTATGTCGATTAAGCAGCTGATCTTTATCGGTCTCAGTCTCCTGTTGCTGTACGGAATGTTTACGGTTGGAGCTCCGTTCTTGCTGGCCATCGTGATTGCTATTGCATTGGAGCCGTTAAATCGGCTCTTAATGAAAAGACTTCGCATGAACCGCATTGCGGCCGCAACGGTGACAAGCACGCTATTCCTCCTGTTGATGCTGCTCCTGGCTTATTTGATCGGTCTGCAGGTGTTTAACCAGCTGGTCGAATATTGGAGCCGGGCTCCGCAATATTTTGAAGGGGCCAACGAATTCCTTCAGCATACGATAATACAAGCGCAAGACATGTTGAACGGCATTTCGCCGGGTCTTGCCGACAGTCTTACCGAATTCATGTCGAATATTTCTTCCTATATACGGTCGCTTGTCAATTCAGTATCATCAACATTTTTGTCCTTTGCCAAAACGCTGCCGAACCTGTTCGTCACGTTCATTGTATTCTGCGTAGCGGTATACTTGTTCGCTTTCAGCCTCGATACGATGCGTGAGAAAGTGTTGTCGCTGTTTGATGAGACATCACAGTCGCAGGTGAACGAGGTGCTGATCAGCCTGAAAAAATCAATTTTCGGCTTTTTGCGGGCACAGCTGATCCTCAGCCTGTTTACGTACGTGATTACGCTGCTCGGCTTACTGGTATTAGGCGTTAACTATCCGCTTGCCATCGCTTTGCTTGTCACCATTGTCGACATTCTGCCGATTCTGGGCGTAGGATCCGTTTTGATACCATGGTCCATCTACCTGCTCGCGGTAGGCGATATTTTTACAGGAGTCGGCTTGATCTTCATGTTCATTCTGATTACCGTGATCCGCCGCGTGCTGGAACCGAAGGTCATCGGGGATGCTGTCGGCATCGGCGCATTGCCTGCCCTGGTCAGCATGTATATCGGATTTAAACTGGTTGGCGTGATCGGATTTTTTATCGGCCCCCTTGTCGTTATTATCTATTCCGCTATGCGTAAAGCGGGCTTGTTCCAAATCAAAATCAAATTTTGAGGACAACTTCATGAAGACCCTTTTCCCGGAAATATTCCAGGGAAGAGGGTTTTTTTGTCATTTTGGAGTTCATTTTCTGGGCGGAAGACATATGTTAAATACGAAGAGTCCTTGATAACGACGGATCGTAACGATAAGGAGGAAATCCCTTTGAAGGAAAATCCAGAGGTGCGTGTATACCCGGTATTTCATTCGCCATTTGATCCATGCCCGCCTAAGCTTTACAGATCGTATGTGGTACCTGTTAACCAGTATGTCGTGTTTCAACCGCCGGGTCTGCCCCAGTTTAGCCCTGCTGAGGCGCTAAGGCACGGAACGTTATGGCCATCCTTGTATAGCCCGTATACTTCGCGAAAATTTAAAGGAGAGTGATGTGCCGTGAATGAAGCCAGACCCCAGGTTGGAGATCTGAAGTATTACGAAATGCTGGAGCAGCTTCAGGCATTGGATTTTGTCCTGGTGGAGCTGAATCTGTTCTTGGACACTCATCCGAATGATCTCAAGAGCATCGAGCAGTTCAATAAACTGACGCAGGAGAGAACGGTGCTAGCGAAGCAATTTCAAGAGCTGTATGGGCCGCTGCAAAATTTTGGCCGTGCTTATTCCAAGTATCCGTTTGAATGGGCCGAGGGTCCTTGGCCTTGGCAGGTTTAACAATGACGGTATGGCAAGGGGGCTGCGGCTTTTTTTCACCTTATGCATGCAGCCCTCATGAAGAGGAAAAGCGAGAACAAGGAGGCGGAAGAGCCCATGTGGGTATATGAAAAAAAACTTCAGTATCCGGTGCGCGTCAGTAAATGTGATCCGAGAATGGCAAGATTTCTAATGGAGCAGTATGGAGGCGCCGACGGCGAACTGGCTGCTGCGCTGCGTTATTTGAACCAGCGGTATACGATTCCGGACAAAGTGATCGGATTGCTCAACGATATCGGAACCGAGGAATTCGCACACCTCGAAATGATTGCCGCGATGGTGTACAAATTGACGAAGGATGCCAGCGTGGCGGAGCTGGAGGCTGCCGGGTTGGGAGCGCACTACGCCAACCATGACAATGCGCTGTATTATGAGAATGCGGCCGGGGTCCCTTGGACGGCAACCTATATTCAAGCCAAGGGCGATCCGATTGCGGATTTGTATGAGGACATTGCGGCGGAAGAGAAGGCACGCGCTACATATCAATGGCTCATCGACATGACGGATGATGTGGACCTGCAGGACAGTCTCAAATTTTTGCGGGAACGTGAAATTATCCACTCCATCCGCTTCAGGGAAGCCGTAGAGATCATCAAGGAAGATCGGGCAACGAAAAAAATATTCTAGGGAGAGGGTATCGTTTCGCCATCCGAATGTATAAACAATGACAGGCCCGGTCGATATCTGTCCGGGCCTGTCTGTTTAAGTTAGATAGGATTTAGGGGGGCCGCTATATCCCGTGCGGCTGCTCCGAGTCATGATCATGATAGGGCAGCCGGACCGTAAATGTAGCTCCTTGCCCCTGCTGGCTCTGTGCCTGAATCGTGCCGCCATGCGATACGATAAATTCCTTGGCAATCGCCAGACCCAGTCCCATACCGCCTTGATGCCGCGCACGTGCTCCGTCCGTACGGTAGAAGCGGTCAAAGAGATAGGGAAGATGCTCCTCCTCAATTCCTGGACCTGTATCCCGAATATCAATCCGAAGCATGCCGGAAGCAGGCTCCTCTTGGATCGTGGTGTGGACAAGCCCGTTTTGAGGTGTATACCGAACCGCGTTGATGAAGAGATTCAAAAACACCTGTGTGATTCGGCTTGGATCCACAGGAACGGAAGTGTGCTCTGTAGCGCTCGTCAAACGCAGGGTCAAGTTCTTGGCATCGGCATCTGGCTCGATACGTTCCTGTATCTGACCCAGAAGATCCAGCATGTCCGTGGGTTTCCGAACAAGCGGGAGCTGCTTCGCTTCGGCCAGAGATAGTTGATGAAGGTCGCCCACGAGACGGGTTAAGCGAATCAACTCATCCTGGATGGGAAGCAATAGTTCCGGCTGGATCGGCTGCCTGCTCTGCTGAAGCAGATCCAGCTTGCCTCTTACGATCGTCAGCGGTGTTCGAAGCTCATGGGCGACATCAGCCACCAGATTGCGGCGGACCATCTCGGACTGCTCGAGCCTGGAAGACATGCCGTTGAAAGCAACCGCGACCCTCCCGTATTCATCCTCCGAGGTAACGGGAGCCTGAACACCATACTCGCCCTGACCGAGTCGTTCGATAGCCGGGACGAGTTTGCGCAGGGGGGCAGTGAGCCTCCGCGATATCCAGTAGGCCGCCCCGAGGGAAAGCAGGATAAAGAGGACGGTGCCTCCTCCCAGCAAAATGATGATCGATGTGGGCGTGCCGACCCGAAGCTTGGTCAGGTTTGCCACATCCGTATCATAATAATACAGCTCCGCGACCGGTTCGCCTTCAACATGCAATGTCCGCTTTACCCCGAGGCGTTTGATCTGCTTCTCCACAGCCTCCCCCTCATGCAAGAGGGTCTTTTGTTCCCCGGATGTCAGAAGGATGCTTTCCAGGCGGTCGGCTGAACGGGGACTGTCCGCTAACCACGCCTGATCCTGAACGGCACGGAAAGTATGCCCATTCTTCACGTAGTAACCGAGCAGCCGCTCCTGTAGCTGATCCAGCTCTTCTTCGCGCGAGGTTTGCAGCATGGCATCCATGGAATCGCGGATGACGACATAAGTAAGAAGAACGAAGACGGTGCTGAAACCGATAATGAACGATGAGAGGACGATGAATATTTTGCGGCCCACGCTCATGGCTGCTGCTCAAACCGGTAACCGAATCCATACACCGTTTTGACAAAAACGGGCTCGGCCGGGTCATCTTCGATTTTTTTGCGGATTCGGCTGATATGGGCGTCTGCGGTCCGTTCATCATTGTGAATATCATCCTCCATGGCCGCCTGAAGCAGCTGCAGGCGGCTGTAAACCACGCCAGGCCTGGAAGCAAGGGTCAGGAGGAGTTTGAACTCGGTAGGTGTAAGCTGGATTTCCCGGCCGCGTTTCCATACCCGGCATTGGTTTTCCGAGATCATCAACTCGCCGCGCTTCAGCATTTCTTCGGTAACCGTTTCGCCTTCTATTCTGCGAAGGACCGACCGGATACGCGCGGCCAGCTCCCGGAGGGAGAAAGGCTTGGTCATGTAATCGTCTGCCCCTACCTCCAGCCCGATCAGCTTATCGGTTTCCTCAACCCGGGCGGTAACCATAATGATGCCGACACGGCTTGATTTTCTGAGCTCCCGGCATACTTCAATGCCGCTTAGTTCCGGCAGCATCCAATCCAATACGACCAGCGACGGTTTAAAGTCCCTCACTTTGGCCAAAGCCTCCGTGCCTGTCGCAGCGGTAATGATGTGAAATCCTTCCTGCCGGAGGAACGGCTCCATAAACTCAATGACTTTTCGTTCATCGTCCACAAGAAGCAAGGTATGTGCCATGCAAGGATCCTGCCTTTCCATTTGATTCGATAGGTTCAGCCGTAAATCCCCCCCATTATATACGGTTTCCAGCCGCAATTGGAAAATTTCACGGAATCCGCAAGCCATCATCACAAGATCGCAACATTTCGGTGATAGGATGATTTCGTAAAGATATTTGAATCAAGAGAGGGGTGTCGACATGACGCAACAAGCTGTAGGAAAAACACCGCTGGTCGTATGGATATCGTTAGGGCTGGCATGGATATTTGTTGTTTGTATTGCCATTCAGACGCTGTTTGCCGGCATGGCGCTGTTTCATGATGGATCGATGTGGAGAAGCCATACCCTGTTTGTCCATTTTTTTGAAATCGTGCCGGTCCTCATGCTGATATTTGGTATTGCAGGCAAACTGCCCGCCCCGTACAAATGGAAATCGCTGGTTCTGTTGTTATTGGTCTTCAGCCAATACCTCACCGCCAACCTGCCTGGCGCCGGGGCCTTGCATCCGGTCATCGCCATCGGATTGTTCTGGCTTGCGGTGGATACGGCGCGTGGTGTCCTGCCGTCCGATCGACGGGAACAGAAGGGGTAGCACGAACATGAGAAGCCTTGCCGCGGTGGTTATGGCTTTAATTGGAGGTTTTGCGGGCGGGGTCGTTCTGAATGCAGCGATTGCCGTTATGTCGCACATCATATATGGAGGAGACGAGAGCGGGTTGAAGGGTCTCAAGTACCTGCCGTTTGTTACCTCGGCATGGTACGCCGCTACTTTAATGATCTGGCGGCGCCCGGAATATAAACCATAGCGCTTCGTTCCGCCTTTACCCTTCAACCGCCAGCGATACCCAAACGAACAGGATATAGAATAGAATGGGAATCATCACTCCCATGGACAGCAGCAGCCATACAAGCGGCGTCCGGATCATATCCTTCACAATTATGATCGGGCTGCGGACATATCGCCCCTTCTTGAGGCGGTACACCATCCGCTTGAGAATCGCAGCTTGTTCATGGGGCTCATAGCGGCTCAGCTCTGCGATCAGCTCGACTTCCAGCTGCTTGATTGACGGTGCAGGTTCAGACTCCCTTGTTCCAGGCATGTAAATCCTCCTCTCGTTAGTACGCGTTATATGTATAACAACGATAAAGCTCCCTCGGTTATGCATATTTTATGTACAGAAGATCAAAAGTAATGAGGAATTGGGGTTTGCAGATGTGATATGGTTCCTATATGATGAGGAAAGATTAGACTAGAATCAGATTATATGGAGCGAAGGGAAGGACCAAATTGGAAAATACTGCAACGTTGATCAAGCCGGAAGCGATGATATTTGACATGGATGGAACGCTGTTTCAGACGGAGACCCTGCTGCTGCCCGCCTATCACAAATTGTTCGACATTTTGCGTGAAGAGGGGCACTATGAAGGAGAAACGCCGGATGAGGAGCTCATGCTTGGATGTCTGGGAATGCTGCTCGAAGACATTTGGAAGATTGTCATACCGAATGGAACGCCGGCAGCCCATCGACGTGCAGACGAGCTGCTGCTGCAGCTTGAGCTCGAAGGCTTAAGCAATGAAGCAGCCGTATTGTATCCCGAGGTGAAGGAGACGCTGGAGGAGCTTCATCGGCGGGGCGTCCGATTATTTGTTGCCAGCAACGGCCTGGAGCATTATGTGAAAGGCATAGCTGAAGCGAGAGGGATCATGTCGCTCTTTGAAGGAGTCTACAGTGCCGGAGAGCATGGAACGGCTTCCAAGGTGGATTTGGTTAGGCTGCTGCTGGATGAACACGATATCCGGGACGCCTGGATGGTAGGGGACCGGTCATCGGATGTGGAGGCGGGCAAAGAGAACGGACAAACCGTCATTGGCTGCCGCTATGCAGGCTTTGGCGGGGAGCAGGAGCTTAAGGGATCAGATGTCGTTATTCATTCTTTTTCACACCTGCTCAGGCTTCATGATCAAGCCGAATAGATAGATAGGAGTCGCAAAGGCTGTTTCCAAGGGTAGCAAGCAACCCTCTTGGAAACAGCCTTTGCGCGTTTTTTGGATTCTTTAATACGGTTTTCTTACGATCTAACTTAAGCATTTTTTGCGGATTTTTTCTGACTGTACACCCACAGTGCATATTCTAAGGGCTTCACCATCGATTCACGGTAGGCAGCCATATCGCCGATTTGAGAGAAGACTTCCCTTGATGGCTTCGGATTCACCTCGAGAAGAAGAACTCTTCCGGTTTTATCCACGGCCAGATCCAGGGCAATCTCGCACAAGCCTCCATACTGTCCGTCAAGAAATTGGGCCACATCCACACCGAGGGAGTCGGCTTCCTCGCGGATGCTGGCGCGCTTTGCCGGATCTGCGATCCATTTGCTTAACAATTCTTCCATCATGGTCGCACGCCCGCCGCCATGCAGGTTGGAGGTCACGCTTTTCGGCGCTCCGACGCGTCCCACGCAGCCGGTCACCTGCCATTGACCGGATCCATTTTTCTGTACGAGCATCCGGTAATCATGCACTCTTCCATCCGGCAGCTCCAGCTGGATCCCCTCTTGAACCAGATATCGATCTCTATTGCCCCAGCCCGACAGATATTGCGCCAAATGGCCTGAAGGCATTCGCTTCGGTCTGATGATGCTCCGGTTGGAATTGCGTCCCCGGATTTCATACGTGCCCGCAACACCAGGTACCTTCGTAATCCGCAGAATTCCGCGTCCGCCCGTTCCGTTAATCGGTTTAAAATAGACGGTAGGATGAACGTTGAGCATCCGGTGGATGTCGCTTGTGCTGGTCACGATCCGAGTATCCGGCAGATGGGGACGGAAGCGTTTCTTGGTGGATAATACTTGATGAATCGTCCATTTGTTGCGTAAAGGTCTGTTCAGAAACAGTAAATGCCGATAGCGTGAACGAAAGCGCAGCAGCTGTTGAAAGCGAGGGCTCTTTTGAATGCGGCAGCGATCAAAGATCATATTGGGGAACGAGCGCCATCTGCGGCCCCATCTCCGGCGATCCGGATCGTATTCCATGGCGTTGATCAGGCCTTGCGTACTGTTAACGTCAGCAGGGGTGAAGACGTAAACGTCAAGCCCCATCGCTTTTCCTTCCCTGATCATATGCTCGTAGATATGCCGCTCCTCCAGCGTTTTCCGTTCATCCAAGTATAACGTCATAATACCTAAGACGGGTTTTGACACAGAAGTTCACCTTCTTGAACAGAGTCAGCACGAGATGCTGAAGAACTGTGGAATGGGTGCAGGGGAAGGGTTCCGCTCATAACGAGTGTAGGTTTGCCCGTCGGACCTTGCTCAAGCGCTATGGCCTGAAGCCCTGCATGAAAGCACATTTGCAAACTTGGCGAATGATCGGCGGCCACTTTGCATCGCAGCCGCCCGAATTTGGATAATTGTGAGCGGATCAGGGAAGAACCGATATGCCGGTTGCGGTATAGAGGGTGCACAGCAACCATGCAGGCACCTTCCCCATAATCCGCCGCAAAGCACATCCCCACAGGTATGCGGCCGACATCACTTCGAACCGTAGCTGCCACAATCGAGGTGCCGGGCTGCAGCAGCTCGTCATAGGATAGCAAGGCCAGACGCTGGTAACCTTCGCGGGTTAGACGTTTGTTGCTGTACCGCCGGAAGAAATCGCTGCACTGCTGTCTGGCATGCGGCCATTCTTCGGGGTTTGAGAGAGATAGACATGAAATTTCCACATGATCCCCTCCTTTCATGTCTTCTTTAGCCGTTGCTCTGGCTGATGCAGGGGCTATCTTTGATTGATCAGATATTCGGAATATTGAAAAATCCGCTCCAGTGACTTTTTCCGGATCGCGGGTTCGTCAAATTTCATGGGTCTTGAATTGGCTTCGAAGAACCAAAGAACGCCTTCGCTATCAATTCCGAGGTCCATGGACATTTCGCCATGGATCTGACCAGAGCTCTTCTCAATCTGCCTTGCCATATGCACGGCTGCTTTTTTAACCTCGCTAAGGATGGCGTCGGACCGTTCCTGACCGAACACCATCGGCAGCAGCTTCTCCGGATCCTCAATCGTTCCTCCGCGAGGAACATGTGTGGTGATGCTTTTGGCGCCTGCCATTCGAGCTCCAATTCCTGTAACTGCCCAGGAGCCGTACTCGTTCTTTTGCACAAGTATGCGGAGGTCGAAGGCGCGACCGTGGACCTGGGCCAGCTCGATTCCTTGCTGGATCAGGTATGAGCTTCCTTTAGTCTCCTGATACACCCGGTTCCAAAGCCGCTCTAAGGAGGCTGCTTTGTAGGTGGTGCTGTTTTTGTTGTTCTGTATCTGTATGCGGTAGGGCAACGATTTGTTTTTCTGATACCGTACCCTCATGATCCCTTGCCCGGCTTTGCCGTCCTCGGGTTTAAGATACAGGTAGGGCTTCCGCTTCATCATTTCATATAAAGTAGGGTAACCCTTTAAACGCTTTGTCAAAGGTGCCCACTTTTTGGTTAACCGTGATTTGTTCAGCCAAGCAAACAGCCGCCATTTATTGAAGAAGTGTGGATTGTAGATATCGATCTGGGGATGTTTTTGGCATTCCTTGATTTTGCGTCGAACCCAGGGAAGGGCTTCATCCTCTCGGTAAGGGATCCGGTTATATATAACCTGGGGCAGAGGGCATAGCCTCTGCTCCCAGGAATGGTCACTGTTCAGAATATAGCCTTTGACAGTACCCGTATCAAGCTTCAGATCACGTACAGTGACGACATAGACCAGAAAGCCCATATCCTTCCCCGTCTTGATGATTTCCTGAAAGTTTTGCCGGTTGCCCCTGAACATCGTATGCGAATCGTGCATGGTCAGGATGGCTACAACCGGTCTTCCATCACTCTCCACTCGGTTGTTCACGAGTCATTCCCCCTGTGGAAGCCGCTGAGATACATACTGTGTTCAAAAATATGCTCCACCGATGCTTTTCCTTCCCCTTTAAGAGAAGGGTGGTTGAATATCGATCGGCCCGGCTTTGAATTCGCTTCAAACATCCATATCCTCTCGTTATCATCTATTCCTATATCGAACCCGATTTCTCCTAACAGATGCGGATGATGATTCTCGATGGCCTCCGACATCGCGATGGCGGCGTCCTTGGCACGCTCCAGCACATCTCGAGCTTTGGAGCCGAAGGCCCGGCTGAGCGCCTGCTCCGGCGTCATCAAGGAGCCCCCGTTCTTGATATGCGTTGTGACGCTGCCCCGGCCGGCTTTTTTGGCACCGATACCAACCACGGACCACCGGTTTTTGCTGTTCTTATGCATATGGAATCTGAAGTCGATAGGGCAGCCATCGATTTCAATGAGGCGGATTCCTTGCTGGATAACATAGTTACGCAGCTTGGAGCCGTGCTTGGCCTGAAGCATACGCATCAGACTGTTAAAGCTTGGGAACTTGAGAAGGGTGTTACCCCCGTTTCCGTGATATCGCGCAAAGTATCCTTTTTTGGGAAGATAGGTTAACCGGTAAATCCCGAGGCCTAAGCTTCCGGCTGAGGGCTTATAATATACAAAGTTATGGCGCTCCATCATATCCTTAATCCGCTCGGGACTAGGATTGTTATGCGTTTCCGGCAAATATTTGCCTGCCTGCACGTCGCCGTCCAGCTGGGAGTACACATCGGATTTATTGAAGAAGGCCCAGTTGAAAAATTTAATGTTGCGCTTCAGAAACCGATCTCTCAGTTGATTGGTAAAAGGGGAGAAGTCGGTTTTTCGGCTAGGCAGGCGATTATAGACGACATTTGGGAGCGGAACGGTTTTGCGGACAAAACCGCCGCCGGAACCGAGCATATAGGCATGAACTGTTTCGCGCTGCCAATTGATATCCCGGGGGGCAAAGGCATATACGAACATTTTTTTGTTGCCCTCACGAAGAAGCTGTCGAATATACGAGGTTCGGGCTCCAAAGGGGCTGGATGGATTATGAGGTCCGTCGGAGAGAACCCCAACCACGGGCCCCAGCTCGATCTCTCCTTCACGGGGGGAATGGATATAGACAGGGCCCTGTCTGGGAACGTGGATACCGTTTCGGACACCGTTGCTTAAATAGATGTGTTTCCCCGATCGATCGATCGGTTTTACAGCAGCCGAAACCGTGTTGGTACCGATGCGTAGCTTAATCGATTTCCTGCTTGATAGCCCCAGGCTCTTCAGAAGCGAACCGGATAAAAAGACGACTTTTTCGGGCTGCTGCGAGAAATGAATATTTCCGAAATTCAAACTCATGTATTTACCCTCCTAAGTTGTCGAAGCAATAAATAACGGGCGTATTGAATCGGATGTTCGACGGACAGCCGGGCTGCGTGACCATCTCCCGTTAGTGTAAATGCGCGGCGGCCCGGTTTGGAGTTAACCTCCAGGATCCAGATCCGTCCCTTTGTATCCACGCCAAAATCGATTCCCAGCTCGCCAAGTCGGCCGAATCCTTCTTCGAGCAGGGATGGAAGCTGAGCGGACAGATCTCGGATGGTCTGAATGATCTTCATGGCCTTTTCTTCTCCGAAATCGGTCGTTAGATAGGGAAGGGCCGGATATGCGGTGCCTCCCCCGTGAAGGTTCGAGGTCAGTCCTTGGCTTACGCCTTGCCGTGCAGCGATTCCTGTGATGGACCATCTGCCGCGGTTATTCTTTTGAACCAATGACCGAATATCAAACGGATCTCCGTTGCGGTTATGAAGCTCCAGGTAGGGTTGAATGATAAACCGGCGTCGACCGGTAAAACGGCTCACCCATTCGTTCATCTCTTGTGCGGGAATAGTCTGCTGGAACATGCGATTGCTCCGGTCCCTTCCTTGCAGTCTGACACGCTGTTGATCTGTCAAAGCGAGGTACAAAGTATGCCGACCCTGAGAGCCTCCGCTAGGCTTCATGAAAAGTCTGCTGTCAAAAGCCAGCAGTGCCCTGCTCAGTGATTCGGCTCCCGTATAACTTAAGGTTGCCGGCAGATATGGCCTTAAGGCGGAGGAGCGCTTTAATAGTTGATGCACTTTCTGCTTGCCGGGCAGACCGCGTGCCCACAGTCTTACGCCCTGCTGCAGCATTCGGTTCAGATACGCACCGGCGGCAGCCGTTTCCTCACCGTTTCGGTGCAGACATCGGTCATAGATGACATCTGGAGGAGGAAAGGTGCCGAAACTCCAGCCTTTTTCTGGATTGAATTGATATCCTTGTATCCTATCTATGGAGCTTTCAACACCAGAAGCAGAAGAGGCATCATCGGGACAAAAAACAAATACCTGCATGCCGAGTCCCTTGGCCTTCGAGCTAAGTTCACGGAGGAATTCCTTCTCTGCGAAGGGAGGGAAGCCCGGTTTGCGGCATACCATGACACCCAGGGTGCCTATCTTGTTTGACGACATAATGTTCTCCTTTTTTAGAACCCTGTCAAGTATTGACAGTACTGAACGAGCCGCACGGCTGACGGTCTTACTTTGGAGTCGGCATTCAGCGGTGCATTTTCACCTTTGGACGGCTTGGAGTTGACCTCCAGGAGCCAAATGCGGCCAGCCGTATCAATTGCCAAGTCAATGCCGAGCTCCCCGAAATGATAGGGAATGGCAGCCTCCAGTCCATGAGCAATATCGAGCGCCGCTTGATTCATTCGGGCGGGGGCCGTTTGTCTGGAGGTTAACGGGATACTGCTCATGGCAAGCGCGTCTTTGACGGAAGATAGCGTACCGCCTCTGGCAAGATTGGAAACAAAGTGGTTTCCGCCGGCAATACGGGCCACGACCGAAGTCACTGCCCACTTTCCATTCTTGTCTTTATGAACAAGCGCGCGAAAATCAACGTTTCGCCGGTTGATGCGGATCAAATCCAGCCCTTGCTGAATTTGATAACGCGTTTTTTTTATTTTCCCAGATAAGCTGCTGAACAGCTTTGGAAGTGAGGAGTAGGTATTCTTCTTGCTTCCTTCAAGAGAGGTGGTCATCGTTTGATATTTGCCGTTCTCTTGGCGGGATATCCGGATGATCCCTTTTCCCAGACTACCCCGCACCGGTTTCAGGAAGACCGTCCGATAAGTGGCGCACATTTTTTTGAGCGTCGGATAACCGCTGAGCAAATAGGATTCGGGCAAATATTTCTGAAGTTTCACATCAGGCCCGAGTGCCTCGAAGACATCCGATTTATCGAGAAATTTCTCGTTAAAGATTTGGGTGCCGAATCGCGATTTTACTTCTCTCATAAAATGCTGTACGCTAGGACTATTCTCCAGTTTGCGGGTAGACAGCCGGTTATTAATGACGTCCGGAGCTGGAACGCTGAGCTTTTTCCATCCCGCGTCATAAGCAATGGCTTCAAGTGTTGACGGGTTCGAACCGATCATGTCAGGTGTGAAAAAATATACATATGCGCCCTGTTTTTTGGCCGCGTTGACCATTTCCAGGCAGAAAGCTGAGATTGATCCGAAAGGTTTATCAGGTTCATCCGGTTGATATCGGCTGACCATGATCCCGATAAGCGGACCGAGCTTCAGCGTTCTTTCCGTTGGATAATATTTGACATTCATGACGGTTCGAGGAAGAAGTCCCGAATGGCTGAATACCGAAGGGTTTAAGGCCAGCGAGTTCGATTTTCCTCCTGAGATAACGCGGACTTCCTGCTTGAAGGAGCCAAAGGCAAGCTGTACCTTTGAATCTGTCGGGATACGGAGCTGTCTGATGAGCCGGTCACCAAGCTTGATATCGTTATCCGAAAGCTGGGCTGAGCGGATTAATTGAGTCGATATCTTGGATTTGGTGTTGGATTTGATCTTGGATTTGCGCATGATGGATCTCCTTCCGACAACAACTGGATACTTAAGTGAACAGACAAAAGACTTCATCTGATCATTGCATGTAATGCATCATATGAGGACATATATCCCTTGGTGATTGTACTGCTCGGGAAAAAGGAGTGCTGAAAATGCAGAACTGGCTGTTTATTTTGGTGAACGTGTGTGTTGCTGCTTTTGTTGGCGGCATAACGAACCACTTTGCAATAAAAATGCTGTTTCATCCCCGTGAAGAAAAAATCATCCTGGGCCGCCGCGTACCCTTCACGCCAGGGCTCATTCCAAAGCGCAAGGACGAAATAGCCGAGTCGTTGGGACGTGTGGTCTCGGATTACCTGGTGACAAGCGAGGGATTGCAGGAGCTTATTCGAAAGCCGGTGTTTCGGGGTAAGATAGAGGACAGCCTCTATCGGAAGCTGGAGGAATGGAGCCAGTCGGAGCTGAGCTTCGGAGACTTGGCGCTAAAGGTATGGAGCTCCGAACAGTGGGAGCAATTGAAGGTCCGTGCCGAACAATCGGCCCGCCAGTTCACAGCCCGGGGTGCCGCAGCAGTATGGCACGGATACGGATTGGAGGCAAAACCGCTGAAGGAGCTTGTTCCCGGTTGGTCCGAGGAAACGATTCAGGGCTGGAGCGGGGCTGCCGCCGATATTGTGCTGAAGGAGCTGAGGAGCACGCTGTTGTCCGCGAAGGGGCAGCTTATGCTATCGGATGTGGCTTCTTCACTCATCGATAAGGCAGGCGGATTTCTGGGGACGATGGCTTCGATCTTTGTGGATGAGGATAAGCTGGTCCAGAAGCTGACGCCCATGCTGATTCAGCAGTTGGAGAGTGAGAAGGTCCGCAAGACCATCACGGATATTATCTCAGGAAAGCTGTCGTATTACGGTGAAATGCCGCTCGGGAATTTCATCGAACATGCCGCTGGTGAGCCGGGCCTCGCTTGGGTCTCCCGCACATTGGATGACAAGCTTCCTTGGTCCAAGTGGATTAAGCAAATCGAGTCTCTTCGCGTAGGCGAGCTGATTGGACCGCGAATGGCTGCCATCGAAGCAGCTCTGCCTGGACTGCTCGATAAGGGGCTGGGCTTCCTTGAGCGAAGTATCCCGGCGGCCATGAAGGCTGTAAACTTACCGCAGCTCGTTCAGGAGCAGGTGGAGAAGTTCCCGATTGAGCGGCTGGAAGAGATCATCCTGAGTGTGTCCGGCCGCGAATTCAGGGCCATCACCTGGCTTGGGGTGCTGCTGGGCGGAGTGATCGGATTGTTCCAATCCATGCTGACCATACTGTGGAGATAAGAATTTTGATGGAGTAAGGATTAAGGCGAGAGGCGAATTCAAATACGGCGTTTAAGCCGAGCATATTGGAGGAATTACGAATGAACATTTATGACAAGGCACATGATTTGGCAAAAGCGATGAAGGAAAGCAAGGAGGTAGAAGAAATTACCTCTGCTATGAAACTCGTGGATGCAGATCCGGAGAGCAGACGCATGCTGGATGATTTCCGGCAGCGCCAGATGGAACTTCAACAGCGCATGATGTCCGGCGATATGCCGGCACAGGACGAAATGGAGAAGATGGAGAAGCAGTTTGAGGTGCTGAGCCTGAACCTGAACATCCGCCGTTTGTTCGACGCTGAGCGCCGTCTGAGTGTCATAATCGAAGATGTGAACAAGATTATATCGGATAGTCTTCAGCATCTGTATGGTCCAGCCCAACCCTAGACGTTCCCTTTTTAGGGCTGCGGACAATAAACTTCAACACAAATTAGGTACATTTTTAAAAACTTGTCTCATAAATTGCGCAAGCTCCTCATAGAGTAGAAATATAGATTTCAGAGAGTAGAGGAGCTGCGTTTACAATGAAAAAAAAGAAGAACAAGTTTAAACACACCGCTTACTTATTGGTTGCACTCGGCATGTTGATATACGCCCTTCCCAGCATTTCTTTCTCTGGCGGGTTCTCATGGGTTTCGCTGTTCGGTGCAGTCTGGGCAGGATTTGCCCTGCTCGTGATCGGTTCGCATCTCTATTACCTTATCGGTGTAGATGAAGCGAAACAGAAAGCGCTCGATGAGATCCGCAAGGAGAAATTGCGTCAATGGGAACTGAAATGGCCTGAGGAACAGAAGAGTCAAGAAGCCAATTAAGCGTTGGATCACAGCGAGCGCTGTGATGAACAAAAACCTCCTTTAAGGGATACGGTGGGATCGCCCATCCGTTAACCTTCAGGGGAGGTTTTTTGTGTCTGACGGGTATGGGAGCTTCATAGGACGTGATATAATAGATACAGTATGGTACAGATAGTGTTCTGGGGGTGTAACAGTTGGACGTTCGAGATGATACGATTACCAAACACGAGCAATTGGTTCAGCATATTGAAAGTTTGAAGGTTGGAAGTAAAATCTCGGTACGACGGTTAGCCAAAGAGATGGGCGTCAGCGAGGGAACCGCTTATCGGGCGGTAAAGGAAGCGGAAAGCCTGGGCATCGTGGTCACGAAGGAACGGATCGGCACGGTTCGTGTGGAACGGAAGCCGCGTAACATATCCGAGCAGCTTACGTTTGCCGATGTCGTTGAAATTGTGGAAGGGCATGTGCTTGGCGGTGCGGAAGGGCTTAATAAAAGCCTGCATAAATATGTGATTGGCGCCATGAAGGTGGAGGCGATGATTCGATATATCGATGCCGGAAGCCTCATGATTGTCGGTAACCGCGAAGATGCCCATTCCCTGGCACTCGAGCAGGGGGCGGGCGTGTTGATTACGGGCGGTTTCGGAACCAGCCGGGAAGTGAAACAGCTGGCAGACCAGCTGCATCTGCCCATTATATCGTCCAGGCATGACACGTTTACCGTCGCCTCCATGATTAACCGTGCCATTTTTGACCGATTAATCAAGAAGAAAATTATGCTGGTGGAGGATATCGCTCATGATAAGCCGAAGAATCACCAGTTGAAAAACTCCGTCACCGTTCAGGAATTCAAACGGATTTCACAGGCGACCGGGCAAATCCGGTATCCGGTAACAGACGAATGGAACCGGGTCATCGGCATCGTCGGGGTTCGGGATGTGGAAGGGCTCGCCGAAACTCAGCCGATCGAGAAAGCGATGACCCGCAATCCGGTAACGGCAAGCATGAAAACGTCGCTCGCATCTGCGGCGCAGATTATGATGTGGGAAGGGATCGATTTTCTTCCGATTGTGGACCGGAACCGCAAGCTGCTTGCAACGGTTACTCGTAAAGAAGTGTTAGGGGCACTGCGGGATGCGCGAAACCAGCCTCAGCTCGGCGAGACGTTTGATCAGCTGATCTGGAATGGGATTGCAGAGGATCGGGATGAGGAAGGGCGTTTGTTCTTTCACGGTTTTATCACGCCCCAAATGGCTTCAGAACTTGGAACGATTTCGCAAGGGGTGCTCACGACCGTCATGAGCCAAGCTGCGGTTAAAGCGGCCAAGGATATTAGCGGCTGGGATCATGTACTGGATCATCTGTCGACGTATTTTATCCGGCCCGTGCAGATCGAGGATCCGATCGTCATTATGCCAAAATTGCTGGAGATCAGCCGCCGTACCTGCAAGATGGAGATCGAGATCCAGCATCAGACAAACCTGATTGCAAAAGCGGTCATGACGATGCAGGCGATCGATCACGGCTAACGTTAAACTCCGGACAAATAAAGGGGCATCCCGCAGGTCTTCATGGACCTTGCGGGATGCCCCTGTTCCGTTCAATTTGACTTAGCTGGCCGTCCGCGAATTCTTCAGTCTGCTGTAATAGGTGCGGCTTCTTATGCCGGCAAATATATTAAATGCGCCAAGCACCAAGAACACGGCTTCTACTATGACAGCCGGCGTGGAGCCGCTGAACAGAAACATGCAGACCAGCGATAGGGAAACCAGCATAATGCCCATACAGAGGTTCATCATGGACATATAGATGCCGCGGTCAGCGGGATCGGCTACACGCCGGGCGCGAATGCTATAGAGCGCCGCCGCGACCACGGACAGAACGAGAATGATGTACAGGACATAGTGGATGACAGTTATCATGAATGGAAGGCTCCTTCATATTCGGTAACATGCTCGCAATGTGGCTAAAGGGATGTGTTCATGTGCTGCTTCGTGATCTAAAGTATGACTTTTTGAACAATCTCTAAAAGCATGTTAGATTCGATCATTTACAATAGTATGTATTGTATCATGATCCGGTTGACTTTGCATCCACATGATCAACGCTAACCCAGATTTGCAGCACGCCTTCCATGACGAGCATAGTCTTGATTTGGACCTTGTAATCTTTCTCGCGGACCGTATAGATTTTGTCGCTGAGGAGTGAGCGCGTCAGCTTGCTGTCTGCGTCGATATCAAACACGTTGCGGCCGCGAAGGGCTGCCAGATCATCGCTCATAAGCCTGACGAGCTCTTTGATGATGACGGGATCCAGCGGCAATTTGTCGTTTTGTTCGCTGCGGATCTTGATTTCCTTGATGACCGTGGATTGTTTATTGTATTTTTTTAACGAATCGATATCTTCTTCATATTGCGTTATTTTGAGCTGCTGCTCCTGATTCGTTAACCATAATTTATTGTAGGCTGCATGATAAACCGAATTGTAGACGATGCTGCCGACAACCATCCCCAGCACGAAGATGGATGCGACCTGATAGAAGGGGCGGAAGCGGTGGGCTGGAGGTACGCGCATCATTCAGCTCCGGCTGAAGCACACCCATTTGACCAGCTCGCTGCCCATATGTGCTCCAAGAAATGCAAAACCCAGATATAAAACCTGCTTGATGGCAGGGGATAAATTCCCGTCAAGCACGTTGCTTTCAATGACTCGCATTGGATCAATGGTGCCCCCGATCGCGGCCGCAAGCGCCCATATCTTAATCCGGTCGGCCACTTCAACCATGGTCAGGGTCGGGGGCTGCAAGGACAGCACGGCGCCCACGCCTCCTACCATGGCTCCCCCCAGCACGATGCCGAAGGCTATAAAAAAGTCCAGGATCGCTTTGGATAAAAAAACGCTCATGCCCTCATGTCTCCTTTCTACTCTCTACTCTCGGTGGATGTTATGGCAAACGCCTGTCCACGTATTCCCTAGTTTCATTCTATGGGCGGGCCTAGCGGGATTATGATAAAATGGTATAAAGACTTTTTCAGATATTTCTGGATGGATTTCAAATATACATGTACCGGCGAAAGGAAGGCGTTACGATGAGCTCTTTCGTGCATTTGCACGTGCATAGTGATTACAGTTTGCTCGATGGAGCGGCACGTATCGGTGACCTGGTGCGGGAAGCGGCGGCGCTTGGCATGAAATCGCTGGCCCTGACGGATCATGGCGTGATGTATGGTGCCATTCCGTTCTATAAAGCCTGCCTGGCGCAAGGCATCAAACCGATTATCGGCTGCGAGGCCTATATCACGGCAGGCTCCCGCAAGGAGCGGGGAAGCCGCAAGGATCAGCCGATCTATCATTTGATTCTGCTTGCCAAGAATGAGACCGGCTATCGCAATTTGATGAAGCTGTGCTCGATCGGGCATTTGGAGGGGTACCATTACAGACCCCGAATCGATATGGAGGCGCTGGCCGCCCATCATGAAGGCATCATATGTCTCAGCGCTTGCTTGGGCGGCGAGGTTCCCCAGCATCTGCTTCATGGACGCGAAGCGGAAGCGAAAGCTGCCGCGCTTCGTTATCAGGCGATTTTTGGAGAAGATTACTATCTGGAGCTGCAGGATCACGGAATTCCGGAGCAGAAGCGCGTGAATCCCCAGCTGATTCAGCTAAGCCGCGAGACCGGCATTCCGCTGGTAGCGACCAACGATGTGCATTATCTGACCGAGAGCGATGCCGAGGTTCAGGACGTCCTGATCTGCATCGGCACGGGAAAGACAGTTGAAGATGAAGACAGGCTGCAGATCCAGACGAACCAGCTCTATTTGAAGAGCGGCAGCGACATGGAGCGATTGTACCCCCATGTGCCTGAAGCTATATTGAATACGGCTAAGATTGCGGACCAATGCAATCTGGAGCTGGAATTCGGCAAATCGATTTTGCCGGAATACAGCTCGCTCCCGGAAGGGAGGAATGCAGCCGAATACTTGCGGGAGCTCTGCTTGAACGGTCTGCAAGAGCGTTACGGGAATACGGAGAGGTGGCAGGATGAAGCAGAGCGCAGCGAGCTGGAGCAGCGACTGAACTATGAGCTTGGCGTCATCGAGAACATGGGCTTTAGCGATTATTTCCTGATCGTATGGGACTTTATCGCCTACGCCCACCGGCAAGGCATCGCGGTTGGACCGGGCCGGGGTTCATCGGCGGGCAGCCTGGTGGCCTACACTCTTCAGATTACGAATGTGGACCCGATGAAATATAAATTGTTGTTTGAACGCTTCCTGAATCCGGAGCGGATTACGATGCCGGATATTGATATCGACTTCAGTGACGAGCGCCGGGAAGAGGTCATTGATTATGTGGTGGATAAATACGGGAAAGAGCATGTCGCCCAGATTATTACGTTCGGTACGATGGCGGCAAGGGCGGCCGTCCGTGATGTTGGACGTGCGCTGAATGTGCCGTTCGGGGATGTGGACAAGGCGGCCAAGCTGATCCCTAACCATCTGGGCATCAGCATCGCGGGAGCGATGGAGCAAAGCCCGCAGCTGAAGGAGCAGTACGAGACGAAGCCGAAGGTGCGCGAGCTGATCGATATGGCGATGAAGGTTGAGGGCATGCCCCGTCATGCTTCGACCCATGCAGCAGGCATTGTCATTTCCCGCGATCCGCTGACGGATGCGGTTCCGCTGCAGGAAGGCAGCGAGAAGACGGCGCTGACGCAGTATTCCATGGAGAATCTGGAGAGCGTGGGCCTGCTCAAGATGGATTTTTTGGGTCTGCGGACGTTGTCCATCATAGAGCGCACGCTGAGATGGATTCAAGAATTGACGGGCAGAACACTCGATTTCGAACAAGTGCCGGATGACGATCATCTGACGTATGAGATGCTGGGGCGCGGCGATACCACGGGGGTATTTCAGCTCGAATCCGCGGGCATCCGGCGGGTGCTGAAGGATCTGAAACCTTCGGTGTTTGAGGATATCGTATCCGTGAATGCCTTGTACCGTCCGGGTCCCATGGAGTTTATTCCGAAGTTCATTCAAGCCAAGCACGGCCGGATCGAGCCGGAGTATCCCCATTCGGACCTGATCCCGATACTAGGCGATACGTACGGCATTATCGTCTATCAGGAGCAGATCATGCAGATCGCTTCGACGATGGCGGGCTTCTCGCTCGGGGAAGCGGATTTGCTGCGAAGAGCGGTGTCGAAGAAGAAGCGCGAAGTGCTGGACCGGGAGCGGAGCCATTTCGTTTCGGGCAGTCTCAAGCTCGGTTATAGCGAGGATGAGGCCAACCGCGTGTACGATATGATCGTCCGGTTCGCGAACTACGGATTTCCCCGTGCGCATGCCGCCGCTTACGGCGTGCTGGCCTTCCAGACGGCTTATCTTAAGGCGCACTATCCGGTTCCGTTTATGGCCTCCATGCTGACTGCCGTTATGGGCAGCCACCGGAAGGTGGCCGAATACGTGCTGGAGGCACGGCGCCTCGACATCGAGGTCATGCCGCCGGACGTCAACGAAAGCGGAACGTATTTTACGCCCGTCATGAGCGGTTCTGCTGTCCAGGGCGGTGATGATGAAGACCAACGTCCCGCCGGAGGCGGAATCCGATTCGGGCTAGCCGCGATCAAGAACGTAGGCACGCAGGCGGTGGAGAATATCGTCGAGATCAGGCGTGAAAAGCCGTTTGAAAGCCTGCTCGATTTTTGCCGCCGGGTGGACCTCCGCGTATGCAACAAGCGCGTGATCGAGTCGCTTATCCAGGCAGGGGCTTTTGATTCCTTGCAGGGACACCGTTCCCAGCTGGTTGCCATGCTGGACGAAACGGTCGAAGCGGCCGTGAAGTGGAGAAAGGAACGGGATGATCTCCAGATTCAGCTCTTCGACTTCGTGGAAACCACGAATTGGGACATCGAATATCCGGACATCCCGCCGTATACCGCAAGTCAGCAGCTCGAATTCGAACGCGAACTGCTGGGCATGTATTTGTCCGGCCATCCGCTGGACGGCTTCGAAGATACGCTGACGGAGTCCGGAGCTGATCGGTTAATGGATCTCCATGAAGCGGAAGATGAGTCAATGGCAACGGTTGCCGGGATGGTGGTTACACTGAAGACCATTACGACGAAACAGGGAAAGGCGATGGCCTTCATGGAGTGCGAGGATCAAATTGAGCGCTGTGAGGTCGTTCTTTTTCCTGAAGTATGGAAGCGAAGCGCGCATCTGATTGAGAAAGGCGCGCTGCTGGCGATCCGGGCGAAGGTTCAGCTGCAGGACGAAGGCTTCAAGCTGCTGGCCGAGGAAATCGCGCCGCTTGAGCCGCAAACCTTGAGTCAACTGGTTCACCGGAGCAAGGTTCGGGGAACAGCGGGCGGCAGAGGAAGATCCGGCGGAGATAATAACGGCCGTAGTGGTAAATCGGGTGCAGCCGGCATCCAGCCGGTTTTGGCCGGTAATCCATCGGCAGTCCCGACTCCGGAGCCGCCTGCCGCCCGGAGTGGACAGGATTCGACCTCTATTCGAAACGAAGCGTCGGGTGACAGCCTATCGCCCGAGAAGGAATCTCGTACCGTCGTATCGAATCATAAGGCTGAGCAGCGTGTGTTTGTGAAAATAACGGCCGATGCGGAGCAATCGGAGCTGCTGGTGAAGCTGAAAGAGCTCCTGCAGCAGCATCCGGGGCATGTGCCAACGGTGCTGTTTTATGAGCGGAGCCAGAAGGTGCTTGCGCTTAGCGAAGCCTATCGAATCAAGCCTTCCACAGAGCTTTTTGCCGAAATGGAAAGCATGCTGGGCAAGGACACCGTTAAAGTGAAGTAACATGAAAATTTAAGAACGTTTCGCATCCCTCCCGCATACAATTAGGACACTACAGGTAATGTTGGCCGAGTACTAGCATGAAGAAGGCTCTTTCATGATAGAGAAGGATTGAAAGAGCGCGGCCAAAGACGCGGGGGGGATTTGTGATGTCAATGGACTTGGCAGAAAGCATGCTCATCCGCAGAGGAGTCAGCGTAAGCTCCATCGCGGATATTGTATTGAAGCTTCAACAGCGTTATCATCCGAAGTTAACCATCGAGCAGTGTGAAGAAAGCGTACGGGCCGTGCTCGGCAAGCGCGAAGTGCAGTATACACTGTATACAGGCATTGCGCTGGATGAGCTGGCCGAGAAGAGACTGCTGCCGGAGCCGCTGCAATCGATTATGGAGCAAGACGAACCGCTTTACGGAGTGGATGAGACCATGGCGCTCGGTGTCACGAGCATTTATGGCATGATAGGACTGACCAGCTTCGGCTACCTGGATAAAGAAAAAATTGGCGTGATTGAGATATTAAATGAAAAAACGGACGGGATTCATGTGTTTCTGGATGATCTCGTTGCAGGCATCGCCGCTGCCGCTTCCTCGCGCATCGCGCATAACAATCCTGATGCGGCGCATTATGCCGCGGGTTCTGACTGATTTGCGCGAGCGGTGTCGAATCGCTGCCTGAGGGTATAGATTTGGCTTTCAGCCCCCTGCTCTCTTTGTTGAGGTAAAAACTGAAGTATGTTATCATTATCCATTATATCGGCTCAGGATATGCCTGTGGGACGAGATTAGGGGGATCTGAAAGGCATGTGGACGGTAATCTATATTGCGCCAACTGCAAAGGTGGCGGAAATGATCAAGACCAGGCTAACGGAAGAAGGTTTTTTGGTTCAAAGCCGTCCTGTGAATCTTTCCAAACAGCAGTTTGAGATTTTGGTACCCTCCGGAGAGCTTGAGGAAGTACAGGAAGTGTTGAATTCGATATTGCACCCCTAGTTTCATCTGGGTTACATAGCGAAGCTTAGCGTACGGATCGGCGATGTGCTATTGCAGCGGCCATTCAAATTTACGGCTGGAGAGGTGTAGTTGTGTTTAAAGACTTGTTTCAGAAAAAAAGAAAATACGCAACGATCCCATCGGAACGACTTGGGACGGCAGGGCAGCCTCAGGAAGGCGAACGCCCGAAACGGGAAATTCCGGAAGGTCTGATGAATAAGTGTGCTAAGTGCGGCACCATTCAATACAGCAAAGAGCTTGAGAAGAATCTGAAAGTGTGTCAGGAATGCGGACATCATATGCGCCTGAACGCGGTAGAACGGATTGCCATGACGCTGGATGAGACAGGCTTTGAAGAGTTTGATGCGGATATGATCTCGGTGGATCCGCTCAAGTTTCCGGGATATGCGGCCAAGCTCGAGCAGCAGAAGATGAAATCCGGTCTTCATGATGCGGTTATTACCGGTCAAGGGTCGATTCTCGGCCAGCCTGTTGTGGTGGCCGTGATGAGTTTTGATTTCTTCACGGGAAGCATGGGCTCCGTCGTCGGGGAAAAAATCACCCGAGCGATCGAGTTTGCGACGGACAAGCGTTTACCGCTCATTATTTTCTCTACCTCTGGCGGCGCCCGGATGCAGGAGAGCATTCTCAGTTTGATGCAGATGGCCAAAACAAGCGCAGCCCTGTCCAGGTTTAACGAGCTCGGCGGGCTCTATATTTCAGTGATAACGGATCCGACGACCGGCGGTGTATCCGCCAGCTTTGCGACGCTTGGCGATATCAATATTGCCGAGCCGGGAGCCGTATTCGGTTTTGCGGGCCGTATCGTTATTGAACAGACCATTCGCCAGAAGCTGCCGGATGATTTCCAGACAGCGGAGTTCAACTTGGCGCATGGTCAGCTTGACATGGTTATTCATCGGAAAGATATGCGCTCCATGCTTGGTAAGCTGCTGGAGATGCATACCGTGAAAGGGGGATTCTGATGTCAGGCGAATTGCCTTTTGAAATGCCACTTGCCGAAATGCGCAAGAAGATCGATGAATTGAAACAATTCGGACAGGAAAAAGGGATCGATTTCACGGATGAAATCGCCCGCCTGGAAGAACGATATAGTCGCTTGGAGGAAGAAATCTATTCTTCGATTTCGCCTTCCCAGAAAATGCATCTGGCCCGTCATCAGCAGCGACCGACGTCGCTTGATTTGATCCAGCTGATCTTTACGGATTTTATCGAGCTGCATGGAGATCGTCTCTACGGGGACGATCTTGCCGTTGTCGGCGGCTTGGCCAAACTTGACGGTGTTCCCGTCACGGTGCTCGGTCAGCAGCGCGGTAAGGATACGAAGGACAATATCGCGCGATTCTTCGGAAGTCCGCATCCGGAAGGCTTCCGTAAAGCCCTGCGGCTTATGCAGCAGGCGAACAAGTTCAAGCGTCCTATTATCACGTTTATTGATACAAAAGGCGCATATCCGGGTAATACAGCAGAAGAAAGAGGTCAGTCCGAGGCGATTGCCCGTAATCTACGGGAAATGTCGTCCCTTGGGGTGCCTATTGTTTGTGTGGTCATCGGCGAAGGTGGAAGCGGCGGTGCTCTTGCGATGGCTGTAGGCAATCGTGTCCTGATGCTTGAGCATGCGATCTACTCTGCCATTTCACCGAACGGCGCCGCATCCATTCTGTGGAAGGACGCATCCAAAGCGGATCAGGCTGCGGAAGCCATGAAGATCACCGCTAAGGACCTGCTCGAGATGGAAGTCATTGAGGAAATTATACCGGAGCCTAAGGGCGGTGCGCACCGAAACTATGAAGAGACAGCCGCCGCGATTCAAAGCGCACTGATCAGCCAGCTGAAAGAACTATCCGTTATGGATGCCTGCGAGCTGAAGGAAGACCGGTACCGCAAATTCCGCAAGATCGGCGAATTCGATTTTGCGAAGGCGGAACAGGAAGACGTGATTATGTAAAAGTTCTGATGAGTATGTGACGATATGACAAAGTTCCTATACAAATTAGACTTTTTGTAGTAGATTTAGTTGTTGGAAAAAGAGATATAGAGAACCCTTGAATAAACGGAGGAAACCCAAATGCGCAAAACAAAAATTGTATGTACCATCGGTCCTTCCAGTGAATCGTTGGAAAACACCAAGAAGCTCATTATGGCCGGCATGAACGTGGCTCGTCTGAACTTCTCTCACGGCGACTTCGAGGAGCATGGCAACCGGATCAAGAACATCCGCCAAGCTTGCGAGGAGTTGAACAAAACGGTAGCGATCCTGCTTGACACCAAAGGACCGGAAATCCGTACAGGTAAACTTGAAGTGGAACCGATTGAGCTTGTACAAGATGAATATATCACCCTTACTACCGAGGAAATCCTTGGTGATAAGAATCGTTTGTCCATTACTTATAAAGAGTTGCCGCAAGATGTTCAAGTCGGATCCACGATCTTGATCGATGACGGTCTGATCGGTCTGACCGTGGTGGAGATTCAAGGCACCGAAATCAGATGCCGCATCGTCAATGGCGGAACCATTAAGAGCAAAAAAGGTGTGAACGTACCGGGAGTCGCGATTTCTCTCCCAGGCATTACGGAAAAAGACGCCAACGATATCATTTTCGGGATCGAACAGGGCATCGATTTTATTGCCGCTTCCTTCGTTCGTAAAGCAAGTGACGTGCTGGAAATTCGCGAATTGCTGAAGAAGCATAATGGCGAGCACATCCAAATCATCTCCAAAATCGAGAACCAGCAGGGCGTTGACAACCTGGATGAAATCCTCGAAGTATCCGACGGTTTGATGGTAGCCCGTGGCGACCTGGGCGTAGAGATTCCGGCAGAGGAAGTTCCATTGGTTCAAAAACGCATGATCGAAAAATGTAACCTGGCTGGAAAACCGGTCATTACGGCTACGCAAATGCTGGATTCCATGCAGCGCAACCCACGTCCTACCCGTGCGGAAGCAAGTGACGTTGCCAATGCGATTTTTGACGGTACCGATGCCATCATGCTGTCCGGCGAAACGGCTGCAGGTAAATACCCTGTAGAATCCGTATTGACTATGTCCCGTATCGCAGAGAAAGCGGAATCCGCGCTGAACTACCGTGAAATGTTCTTGAAGCAGCGTATTGCTCAAGATACCAGCGTTACCGAAGCAATCAGCCAATCCGTTGCGATCTCGGCACTTGACCTGAATGCCAAAGCCATCATTTCGTCCACGGAATCCGGTCAAACGGCTCGCATGGTATCCAAATACCGTCCAGAGGCTCCTATCGTCGCCGTCACGACTCAAGACAGAACATTGAGACGTTTGGCACTGACTTGGGGCGTAACGCCGGTTAAAGGCGAGCAGGCTTCTTCTACGGACGAGATGTTTGATTACGCGCTGCAAGGCGGCGTGAAGTCCGGACTCGTGAAAGAAGGCGATCTTGTTGTCATTACAGCAGGCGTGCCACTGGGCCGTTCCGGTTCGACCAACCTCCTGAAAGTGGATCAAATTCCACAGGAGAAGTAATTCAACCGTCAAGAATCCGTTGGATTCTGAATATAGCAGCATATAAGCAATGGACGATGATTCTGTCGACCATTGCTTTTTGCATAGATAAGGGGTGATATTGATGCCTAAACCATCCGTACCGACACTAAGCCGCTGGTTCTGGACGTCATTTCGGGTGCGTTACCAGGAAAGCGATCAAATGGGTGTCGTATACCACGCGAATTATTTAAACTGGTTCGAGATCGGGCGTACCCAAATGATCCGTGAAATGGGATTTACGTATCGCGGAATGGAAGAAGAAGGTGTCCTCCTCCCGGTGGTTGATCTTGATATCAAGTACCGCCAGCCTGCGAGGTATGATGATCTTGTAACGGTATTTACCAGAATGACTGCTTTCTCCCCGCTTCGAATACACTATGAATATGAGGTCCGGTTGCTGAGCGAACAGGAGCAGGCAGATTTGGAGGCGATGGATCTGTCTCCCGAATCCGAGCTTCCCGGTGCCTTGTTAACGGCCGGCGCGACCCATCATGTATGGCTGAATAGAGAGTGGAAGCCCGCCCGACTGGATAAATGCGCGCCAAAGCTGTATGATGCATTGAGGGACACCCTTTGGGGGAGGAAGGAGTAGCTTCATGTTCAAATGGTTGCTGGCAGCGATGATCTTCGTGCCTGCTATTGAAATATTCGGCTTTCAGTTTGTTGCGGATCGCGTGGGCGGCATGAATACCTTGCTATTGACACTGCTGACCTCTGCGGTTGGCGTGGCCATGATGAGGTTCGAAGGTCGCAAAGCGATGGAAGATGCCAAGCAGAGAATGAACTCAGGCATGGTTCCGGGTGCTTCCATGGCCGATGGCCTATGTATATTTGCGGGTGGAGTGCTACTTATTCTGCCGGGCTTTGTAACTGACATGATCGGATTTACGCTGATATTTCCGCTGACTCGCCCGCTGTATCGGATATTGCTGTTGAAATGGATGAAGAAAAATATGAAAAACGGCAAGATTACGATCTTTCGCAGATAATACAAGCAGAATCACCCATAAGACCGGCCCATCATGGGCCGGTCTATTTATTTATGGAGCACGAGGAAATAACAGAAATCGGTAATGATCATGAAGTACCTTATCAATCCTATGATAATCCCATCACTATACCTCTATGACGAGTCAAACTTGCTTCGTCTTACTGCTATCTGAATCTGCCTCCGATAATATAATTCCTTAGGTCCTTGAATACGTGGGCCCGGTGAAAGGCATCCAGGATGACAAGCGACACTGGACCTATAATCAGTCCCAGAATGCCGAACAGCTTGAGCCCGACGAACATGCCCAGCAGGGCGGCGAGCGGGTCCAGTCCCACACTGCTGGCGAGCACCTTGGGCTCCATAATCTGTCTGACGATCAGGATGATGCTGTACAGGACGGTTAGTCCGATGCCAAGCGTCAGGTCGCCCGACATAAAGGCATACAGCGACCAGGGGATCAGGACGATGCCGACGCCCAAGTAGGGGAGAAGATCCACCAAGCCGATCAGAAGACCGATGGAGAAGGCGGAATCGACCCCGAGCGCATAAAGCGTGATCATGACGATCAGGGCCGTGATGGAGATCAGAATCAGCTGTGCCCTCGCGAATCCGAACAACGCTTTTTTTAGATCCGTGAAAATATAGATCATGGGTTTGCGAATGACGTCGGGCAGGATGCGGATAAGTGCGCGATTATGGCGCTCCCAGCTGTTGCTGAGAAAGAACGTGGACAGTAAAACAACAATGAGAATCGTGCCCAAGTTGGGCAGGTAATAAATAATTTGCAGAATTCCGTTAAAAATACCGGTAACGAGGTCGGTCACGGCCGTGCCAATCGTTTGCGTCGTGCGGGTAATGTTCTGATTGATGGTATCGTGATAATTCGGGTTGTTCTGATAGAACCGGCTAATCTCATTGATAATATTCTGGAAGCTATCATTCTGGGTCCAGGCGGTCAGCCATTCCATCCAGGCATCAATATGAAGATTGAAGGACTGCGACAGGATGATCAGCTCCTTGACCAGTCTCGTGACAGCTGCCGTGAGAATCAGCAGGGCCGCTCCGAAATACAGCAGCAGGGACAACATGACAGCGAGCCACCGCGGCAGCTTCAAACTCCGCTGAAGCAGGCGGACGCAAGGATTCATGGCATAAGCGATGATCCAGGCCAGAAGGAAGGGGTAAAGCAGCGGCAGCAGTACATATATCAAATAGGCAATCACGAAGATGGAAGACAGCACCCACACTCCCCGGCCAAAACGCTTGAGCATCAATCGTTCCAAACAATCACACTCCTTTGCAGCACTTCAGGGACGAGCAGAAACGCTCATTCCTATAAGTATGCAAGGAGATTCAATATAAGGATAAAGAGTTGGAAAACGCTTGTCTTCATGATTCGACAATGAGAATTATCACAGGTATAATGGAATTGTAAGTGATTTCAAAAAAATGTTTATGGTGTCGATAAAACAATTTGATGCGGCGAATGTCGCTGCTCATGTTCACATATCAGACAAAATCCAGTATGATATGAGAAGGTTTGTGACTAGGACCATAGCAATTTTTTTCGCGTTTTTCTTTTTTATCCGACTTCATGAAAATGTTTTCATGAATGTCAAAATAGTTCAGTTTATCCCGATCATAAAGGAGAGATGTTGCATGACAGCTACCAAGGGTTTGGAAGGCATTGTAGCTACCACCTCCGCGATTAGTTCGATCGTCGATGGCGTTCTGACTTACCGTGGATATGATATTGACGATCTCGCAGAACATGCAAGTTTTGAAGAGGTAGCCTATCTGCTCTGGTTCGGAAAGCTTCCGAATGCCGAAGAGCTTAAGTCCCTTCAACAAGATTTGAGCGACTATGCTGCCATTCCGGGTGAGCTTATCCAGCAGATCAAATTGTATCCGAAGGATACCAATACGATGGCTGCGCTTCGCTCGGCTGTATCCGCGCTTGCTCTGTATGACGCCGAAGGCGACGATATGAGCCGTGAATCGAATGAGAAGAAAGCGGTTAAACTTCAAGCTCAGCTTCCAACGATCATTGCTGCCATCGCCCGTGTTCGTCAGGGCAAAGAGCCGGTGGCTCCGAAAGCCAGCGTCTCCATCGCGGAGAATTTCCTGTATATGCTCAGAGGCGAAGATCCTGATCAGACTTCAATCAAGGCTCTGGACCAGGCACTGGTTTTGCACGCGGATCACGAGCTTAACGCATCCACGTTTGCTGCTCGTGTAACCGTAGCCACGCTGTCCGACATATATTCCGGTGTTACTTCCGCTATTGGCGCGCTTAAAGGTCCTCTGCACGGCGGCGCGAATGAAGCCGTCATGAAGATGCTGAACGAAGTCGGTTCGATTGATCGGGCCCAGGCTTACATTCAGGAGAAGCTGGACAACCGTGAAAAAATAATGGGCTTTGGACACCGCGTATACAAAAACGGCGATCCGCGCGCGAAGCATCTCCAAAAAATGTCGCGCGAGCTTGGTGAAATGAAAGGCGACACCACGCTGTACGACATGTCGGTGCTGATCGACGAAACGGTTACCAACCAAAAAGGACTGAAGCCGAACGTTGATTTCTATTCCGCATCGGTCTATACGCAGCTCGGCATCGAGCATGAACTGTTTACGCCGATTTTTGCCATCAGCCGTGTATCCGGATGGACCGCGCATATTCTTGAGCAGTATGAAGGCAACCGTATCATCCGCCCGCGCGCAGAGTATACAGGGATGACTGACCAAAAATATGTGCCGATAGAACTTCGCTAAGTGGCTGGCAATCATGTACAATAGGCTAGAGAACCGCTTAAACGTGAGTGAATCGCGGGTGGCGGGTTTCTCTGTGCCTATTCACGCGAGCATTTTGGAAATGGCAGAGACAAGAACCATATTCGAAGGAGGAACTCATACTCATGAAATTGGAAAAATTCGCATTACCAACTGAAGGCGAGAAAATCACGATTGATAACGGAACCCTGCAGGTGCCTAACAACCCTGTCATTCCTTTTATTGAAGGCGACGGCACAGGCCGTGACATCTGGAAAGCTTCCAAGCGTGTCCTGGATGCAGCAGTAGAAAAAGCATATAACGGTTCCAAGAAAATTGCCTGGTATGAAGTATTTGCCGGTGAGAAGGCATACAATACATACGGTGAATGGCTCCCGAACGATACGCTTGAAGCGATTCGCGAGTACATCGTTGCTATCAAAGGACCACTTACAACGCCAATCGGCGGCGGTATCCGTTCCCTGAACGTTGCTCTTCGCCAAGAGCTGGACCTGTACACTTGCCTGCGCCCTGTTCGTTACTTCAACGGCGTACCGTCTCCGGTAAAACGCCCTGAGTTGGTTGACATGGTTATTTTCCGTGAGAACACGGAAGACATCTACGCAGGTATTGAGTATAAAGAAGGCTCCGAAGAAGTGAAGAAAATGATCAAGTTCCTTCAAGACGAAATGGGCGCCAACAAAATCCGCTTCCCTGAAACGTCCGGTATCGGGATTAAGCCTGTATCCTCCGAAGGTTCCAAGCGTCTTGTACGTGCAGCGGTTGAGTATGCGATCAAGCATGGCCGCAAATCCGTGACACTGGTTCACAAAGGCAACATCATGAAATTTACAGAAGGTGCCTTCAAAAACTGGGGTTACGAAGTGGCTGAAGCTGAATTCGGCGATAAAGTGTTCACTTGGGCTCAATACGATATCATCAAGGAGAAAGACGGCGTAGATGCAGCTAATGCGGCTCAAAAAGCGGCTGAAGAAGCTGGCAAAATCATCGTTAAAGATGCGATTGCCGACATCGCGCTGCAGCAAGTTCTGACTCGTCCAACCGACTTTGATGTCATTGCGACGTTGAACCTGAACGGGGACTACCTGTCTGACGCGTTGGCTGCACAAGTTGGCGGTATCGGTATCGCTCCGGGTGCTAACATCAACTATGTAACAGGACATGCAATTTTCGAAGCGACTCATGGTACGGCTCCGAAATATGCAGACAAAGACGTAGTAAACCCTGGTTCCGTTATCCTCTCCGGCGTTATGCTGCTTGAGCACCTCGGATGGCAGGAAGCGGCTGACCTGATCTACAAAGGCATGGAAACATCCATCAACAACAAAACCGTAACGTATGACTTCGCCCGCCTGATGGATGGCGCTACGGAAGTGAAATGCTCCGAGTTCGCAGACGAAATCATTAAAAACCTGTAAGGAGGAGATTCATCGTGGCAATTACTCGTAAAAAGATTACGGTAGTAGGTGCTGGCTTCACAGGTGCGACTACCGCCCTGATGCTTGCTCAAAAAGAATTGGGTGATGTGGTGCTGCTGGATATCCCGCAGCTCGAGAACCCAACAAAAGGTAAAGCGCTGGATATGCTCGAAGCAAGTCCCGTTCAAGGATTTGACAGCAACATAGTCGGTACATCCAACTATGGGGATGCAGCTAATTCCGATATCGTAATCATTACAGCAGGTGTAGCCCGCAAGCCGGGCATGAGCCGCGATGACCTCGTGAATACCAATGCAGGGATCGTGAAATCCGTATGCGAGAATGTGAAGAGTCACGCACCGAACGCCACGGTCATCATTCTGAGCAACCCGGTGGATGCCATGACCTATGTGGCATACAACACACTCGGATTTCCCAAGAACCGCGTCATCGGCCAATCCGGCGTACTGGATACGGCCCGCTATTGCACCTTCATCGCGCAAGAGCTGAACGTATCCGTTGAGGATGTCCGCGGATTCGTACTTGGCGGCCATGGCGACGACATGGTTCCGCTCGTTCGCTACTCCAGCGTGGGCGGCATTCCGATCGACACGCTGATTCCGGCTGAGCGCATTGAAGCGATTGTGCAGCGTACCCGGGTTGGCGGCGGTGAAATCGTGAACCTGCTGGGTAACGGCAGCGCATACTATGCGCCGGCTGCTTCCCTCGTACAAATGACGGAAGCGATTCTGAAGGACAAAAAACGAATCATTCCGGTTATTGCTCTTCTGGAGGGCGAGTACGGTTATGACAATCTGTTCATGGGCGTACCGGCCATTCTTGGCGGAGACGGCATTGAGCGAATTTTCGAGCTGGAGCTGACGGCCGAAGAGAAAGCGGCGCTCGATAAGTCTGCGGAATCCGTACGTAATGTAACCTCGGTCGTGACCCTGTAATTGAATCAGGATTCACAAAATCGTCTAATAATGCAATCCCGTCCCGTGATTCGGGGCGGGATTGCTTTTCTTTGGATGATCTCTCCAGTATAATAAGAGACGATGAACTTAATGTAATAAAAATCACACTAACGACTTTGGAGGAATTGTTTATGTGGAACGTGACATTTTTTCTGCATATGGTCGGTACGGCGGCGCTAGGATTCTACTTGATTCTGCCGTTTGTTGTTGGCGGTATTCAGAAGCTGTCCCTCGGCGCTCAAGAAGGAGCCGTTAATACGATTCGAGTAGCGAACCGTTTTGCTCAGTACGGCTTAGTTATTCAGTTGTTGACTGGCGGATACATGATGTCCCAAGGCGAGTATTCGGTTCCTTGGATGATCATTGTAACGGTATTGCTGCTGGCGATGTTTGCTATTGGAGGCATCATGAGCAAGCCATTGAAGAATGCGCTTGCAGGGATCCGCGAGAAGCGTGAAGTGAAGGAAGAAACAAGCAAGCTGGGTACGCTTAGCGCACTTCTTGCCTTGCTGCTCTTGGTTATGATCTTCTTCATGGTATTCAACCATATCATCTAAGAATAGCTACATACGAAAGAGAAGTCGTTCCGTTTATCGGGCGGCTTTTTTTTGACATTATAGAATTGTTAAATGACCGGGGCGTGCCAAGGATCTGAACGGACTTCGGAGCAAGGCCCCGCTTTGGGGACTTTTTTGTTGGGCGAAAAGAGCTTCACTTTCGTTTGATCTCGTACAATCTGGGTAAAAACAATAGCGAAGGGCTTTTTATGAGAATAAGAAGTCGCGTCGAACGCATCCTATGAGAGGTAGTTTGAGATACTGACCTGAAAGGAGAAATGTTCATATGCCACAAGATCAACCGAAACAAACCTTGCCGCCCCAGCATCAGGATCACAGACCCGGAACCGAATCGGAGATGCACCCAAAGCCGGAGTTTGAGAGTAACGAATACAAGGCAGCCGGTAAGCTAAAAGGAAAGGTAGCGCTGATTACCGGAGGCGACAGCGGGATCGGCCGTGCGGTTGCGGTCTACTACGCCAAGGAAGGCGCGGACGTATCCATTGTGTACCTGAATGAGCATAAGGATGCGGAAGAGACCAAGCGACAGGTGGAGCAGGAAGGCCGCAAATGCCTGCTGATTGCCGGTGATGTCGGCGATGATGCTTTTTGCCGCGATGCGGTTACCGAAACCGTGGAGAAGCTCGGAAAACTCGATATTCTCGTTAACAACGCAGCTGAACAGCATCCGCAGAAGAAAATTGAGGATATTACCAAAGAACAATTGGAGCGGACCTTCCGTACGAATATTTTCGGTATGTTCTATCTGACGCAGGCGGCGATGCCGCATCTGTCCAAGGGTAGCTCGATTATTAATACGACCTCCATCACGGCTTACCGGGGAAGCCCGCAGCTGCTGGATTACGCTTCAACCAAGGGGGCCATCGTTGCCTTTACACGCTCGTTATCGATGAACGTTGTCGGTCAAGGGATCCGGGTAAATGCCGTTGCCCCGGGACCGATCTGGACGCCGCTGATTCCTTCAACGTTCCCGCCGGATCAGGTGGCCGAGTTTGGGGCGACCCAGCCGATGAAACGTCCGGGTCAACCGGAAGAGCTGGCCCCAGCCTATGTATATCTGGCTTCGACGGACTCCTCCTACGTAAGCGGTCAAGTCATTCACGTGAATGGCGGCGAAGTAATTAACGGCTAAGACGTTTCATTCGCTAACAACCGTTCGTTACAACATAATCCATGGAAAACAGAGCGGACATCCGGGGCTTCGGCCCGGATGTCCGCTATTTTATCATGGGTGAGAGGAGGGGTTATGGGGCTTGGCTTAGGTGAATCAGATGCTTCTGAAACCGGAAGGAAGCACGCCGGTTTCCCGGATCGTTCTGATCTGAGCGCGCGTCAACCGACGGTTGGAGCTGATGATGGATTCAGGTTCTTCATCGCCGCCGATGATATCGCCGAGATCAGCGATGTTGGTGTTTCCGCGGAATACTCTGAATGCGCCTCGGAAATTCGGCTCCGAGAACAGGACCAGGGTGGCATTGGAGCTGGTCGAGAAGAATCTCAAGCTTTCAATGTCGCCGAAGGTACGCTCGAGATTACGGATGCCTACATTGCCGCGCACGATAAACCGGCGTCCATTGTAGAACTCGTCTCTAAACAGGGCAAGCCTTGGAAAGACCACCTGAGAGATTGAGGCTTTCATCATAGCAATCACCTCCTTTTCTTAACCAATATATGCGAGATTTATAGAGGGGGTATGGTCGATAAAAGGGGGAGTATCAACACATTTTCTCTACTCTTTCATTTTTTGAAGTAAACCCTTTCATGTGCTAAATGATATGATATGATAACAATATTGGCAGTTTATAATGATTCTTATTTTGCTATCATGTCTGGGTTATGAAAGAGAGGAGTTTACCAACGTTATGAAATTATTTGAAGAGAGTATGTATCGACTGATTGTAGAAACCTCCACGAATTTGCCCGGAGATGTGCGAAGAGCAGTCAACCGCGGCCGAGCATCTGAGGATGCGGCAACGCGAGCGGGGCTGGCCCTGGCAACGATCGCTCAAAATATTGAGATGGCCGAGCAGGAAGTATCGCCGATCTGCCAGGATACCGGCATGCCAACATTCATCGTACATACTCCGGTGGGTGCGAACCAAATCGAGATGAAGAAGGCGATTTACTCTGCGGTGATTCGCGCCACGAAGGATGGCAAGCTGCGTCCAAACTCGGTGGATTCGTTGACTGGCGCTAACAGCGGGGATAATCTCGGCCCTGGCACGCCTGTCATCCATTTCGAGCAGTGGGAGCAGGATAAGGTGGACGTCCGTCTCATCCTGAAAGGGGGCGGCTGCGAGAACAAAAACATTCAGTACAGTCTTCCTGCAGAGCTTGAAGGGCTCGGGAAAGCGGGCCGTGATTTGGACGGGATCCGCAAATGCATCATGCATGCCGTGTACCAAGCTCAAGGCCAAGGCTGCAGCGCTGGATTTATCGGAGTAGGCATCGGCGGCGACCGGACGACAGGCTATGAGCTTGCGAAGCATCAGCTGTTCCGTCATGTCGAAGATGTGAACCCGAATGAAGATTTGGCGAAGCTCGAAGATTACATATTGGAAAATGCAAATAAGCTCGGGATCGGCACGATGGGCTTTGGCGGTGAAGTCACGCTGCTCGGCTGCAAAATCGGTGCGATGAACCGTCTGCCGGCAAGCTTTTTTGTATCGGTTGCTTATAACTGCTGGGCGTTCCGCCGTCAGGGCGTAATGGTTGAGCCGGAAACGGGGGAAATCACGGAATGGCTGTATGAAGCAGGCAGTCAGGTGCAGATGAACGCCAATTCCGAAACGGCTGTTTCCCAAGCCGAAGACTCCGGTCCAAGTGAGCCCAAGGGCCGCGAAGTGGTGCTGCAGACGCCAATCAGCGAGGAGCAAATTCGTTCCCTGCGCGTTGGGGATGTGGTGGTGATCCGAGGCGAGATGCATACCGGACGGGATGCGCTTCATAAATATCTGATGGATCACGATGCTCCTATCGACCTGAACGGGTCCGTCATTTACCACTGCGGTCCGGTTATGATGCAGGATGAAGAGGGATGGCATGTCAAGGCGGCAGGTCCGACAACGAGCATTCGAGAAGAACCTTACCAGGGCGATATTTTGAAAAAATTCGGCATTCGCGCGGTCATCGGAAAGGGCGGCATGGGTCCCAAGACGCTTCAAGCCCTGCAGGAGCATGGCGGCGTATATCTGAATGCGATTGGCGGGGCCGCCCAGTATTATGCGAGATGCATCAAAAAAGTAAACGGCGTGGATTTCATGGAGTTTGGCATTCCGGAAGCGATGTGGCATTTGGAGGTTGACGGCTTTGCCGCGATCGTCACGATGGATTCGCACGGAAACAGCCTGCATGCCGACGTGAGCAAGGATTCGGCAGAGAAGCTGGCCATGTTTAAAGAGCCGGTGTTCTCCTAATCCGGAGCATCTGAAGAAGCATCGATTGGCCACCATGTGCCGGTCGATGCTTTTTTGTTGAATACGGGAATGGAGCCCTTATTTCGAATTTTCGTTGCGGTTTTCGGACACTCCGGTTTATGATGAAAGTTAAATACGTCAATTCAGTCATTGGAGGAAACAGGTGAGAAGTTTTGGACTAGCCTTTGCATCTTGGTTTGAAAAGTACACCTTTCTCTTGATTCCAGGCTCGCTGGTGCTAGGCTGGCTGCTCTCGGATGTTTTGGTGGACTTTGTTCACTGGATTCCTTATCTATTCGGTTATATTACACTGGTGATGGCACTTGGCTGTGGGATCCGTCATCTGCAAGGGGTTCTGAAGCGCCCCTTTGCTGTTATATTAACGCTCTTTCTAGCCCATGCGGCTGCTCCGGTGCTTGCCTATGGACTGGGCTCGGCCGTGTTTGGTACGCATTCGGATTATACGATTGGCTTGCTGCTGTTCGCGATCATTCCGCTGGGGATATCCTCGGTGATGTGGGTCGGAAGCTCAGGCGGCAGCGTTCCGTTCATCCTGGCGGTAGTTGTGCTGGATACCATACTCAGTCCCTTAGTCGTACCGGCTCTGATGGAGATGTTTATCGGGGATGCACTGGTTACATGGGATGCGTCTGAACTGATTCTCGATTTGCTGACCATGGTGGTATTACCCACTCTGATCGGGGTGATGCTGTATGAAGGTTCCAAAGGACGGGTCAAGGACTGGTCGGCTCCTGTAGCTCAGCCCATATCGAAGCTGTTTTTTATGCTCGTGGTGATGCTGAACGCGGCAGCCATCGCTCCCCATGCAGCAGGCATGAAGGAGGAGATGCTGGTAGTGATCCCGGTTGTCGTTACGCTGATTGTGATCTGCTATTTGCTTGGCTATTTTGGCTCCTATGCGATGCTCGGACCGACACAGGAAATGCAAATTACATTTACATACGCGTCCGGAATGCGTAATATATCACTCGGGATGGTGTTGGCTACAACGTATTTCTCACCCCAGGCTTCCATCCCGGTGGTGCTTGGCATTATGTTCCAGCAGCCGGCGGCAACCATCATTCATGCGTTATTCCAACGAAGACGCACACGGGCGGTAAGTTAACCAAAATGATCACGCGGCAGAAAGAGGAGAGACCATGAGGCAGTATCGCAATCGTTTGACTCTGATTATGCTTACTTTAATTGGGTTATCTATGCTCGCGGCAGGACTGGCTATGGTGACGGTGTTCAAGCAGTCCCACATTCAGCTGCTGGAGGACAATATGGTCCGGGAGATTCGGCTTCTGCAGACCATGATGGAGTTTCCGGATACGGACAGCGCGGATGCTCTTTCGTATTATACCGAAAGATCCTTGCAGCTTGAAGAACTGTCTGATGCGAGAGTGACCTTTATATTGAAGGATGGTAAGGTTATCGGGGATTCGGAGAGTGATCCGTTAACCATGGATAACCACGCTTATCGTGAAGAGATGCTTCAAGCGGTAAAAGCGGGGCGCGGGAGTACCATTCGTCGGAGCGATACGCTTGAGCAGGACATGCTGTACGTTGCACTTCCGGTCAAGGCCGGAGAGAATTTCGACGGATTCGTCCGATTGTCCGTCAGTCTCAAGGAAGTGGACCAGGGAGTCAAACAAGGCTGGACCGTGATGGGGATCGGCCTGCTGGTGCTATTCCTGATAGCTGCCTTGGTGAGTTATCGTGTCGCCAAGGGCTTGACCTCGCCGCTTGAGAAAATCACGCGCGTAGCCAGACGGATATCGCGTCTTGAATATGATGCGAGGGTAAAGATTCACCGTAAAGACGAGATCGGTCAATTGGCGCACGCCATTAACGGAATGGCCGACAGCCTGCAAACCCAGCTGCGGACGATACGGGACAATGAAGATTTGCTGCAAAGCGTTCTAAACAATATGACAGGCGGTATTGTCATGGTGAGCGGGGCAGGCCAGATCATTCTTGTGAACCGTGCTGCCGAGAGAATGCTCGGCATTAATGCCGAAGTGATAACAGGCAAATCGTACCGTGAGCTTAAGCAGCATTATGAATTGACCAAACTGATGGAGGAAGGCCTTGAGAGCAAGGAGGACTTCCATGAGGAGCGCAACATTTATTATCCGGTGGAATCGATCATCCGCCTGGATGGGGTTGCGATGATGCAGGAGGAAGAGCAGGAGTCTTATCGCGGGATGCTGTTCCTGCTGCAGGATGTAAGTGATATCCGCAGACTTGAACGCATGCGGAGCGAATTCGTGGCCAACGTATCTCACGAGCTGAAGACTCCGCTCGCTGCGGTGAAAGGGTTTGCTGAAACGCTGCTTGGCGGCGGGGTGACCGATGAGAAGACATCGCGCTCCTTCCTCCAGATTATCTATGACGAATCCGAACGGCTAAACCGGCTAATCGGTGACATTTTGGAGCTGTCCAAGATCGAATCCAAGCGGATTCAGATGGATTACTCGCCGATTCATTTGTCGGCATTCTTTGATACAATATCCGAAATGATGCGCACCGTGGCGGAGAAGAAGCGAATCAGCCTGGAGCTTGACATCCCGGAAGAGCTGTTTATGGAGGGGGACGAGGACAAGCTCCGCCAGATTTTTATGAATCTGCTCTCGAATGCGATCAATTACACGCAAGAAGGCGGACGAGTAAAATTAACGGCTCGTGAAAAGCATAGTAACAGGAACGCCGAGGATATTGTGGAGTTCGTTGTTAAGGATTCCGGGATTGGCATTCCGAAGAAAGATCTTCCCCGTATATTTGAACGTTTCTATCGGGTGGATAAAGCGCGTTCACGCGGATCAGGCGGAACGGGGCTTGGACTGTCGATCGTGAAGCATCTGGTGGATCTTCATCACGGTACCATCAAGGTGGAGAGCGAGCTGGGAATCGGGAGCTCCTTCATTATTGAGCTTCCGATCCTGCAGGAAACGCACGATACAGGAAGTTAACACTCCGTTAACATTCTGTTGATATACTTGCATAAGCAGTCCAATTATCAAGATAAGGGCGGGGGTAACATTGACGCAACGCATGCTTGTTATTGAAGATGAGCCGACATTATCGCGGCTGTTGTCCTACAATCTGACGCAGGAAGGTTTTCAAGTCGAGGTAGAGGAACACGGTACCGCAGGTTACGAGAAAGCGTCGAATCATGAATATGATCTGATCCTGCTGGATGTCATGCTGCCTGGCATGAACGGCTTTCAGATTTTAGAGAAGCTCCGAAGTAACGGAATTACCACGCCGATCATTATTCTGACCGCGAAGAACGCCGAAGAGGAAGTTGTTCAAGGTTTGAAGATGGGGGCGGATGACTATATTACCAAGCCATTTGGCGTATCTGAGCTGCTGGCCCGTGTATCAGCCGTCATGCGCCGGGTTTCCGGTCATGCCGATGAAGCAAAGACGACAGACCACCAGGGAAACGTCATTTCGCTTGGAGAATTGGAAATCTATCCTGAGAAATACGAGGTCCGGCTTGGCGGTCAGAGCATTAATCTCCGGCCGAAAGAATTTGAGGTGCTGCTCTACCTGGCCAAAAAACCGGGCGTTGTGTTAACGAGGGATGATCTGATGAACGTGGTCTGGGGCTTCGATTATATCGGCGGTCAGCGAACCGTGGACGTTCATGTGAGTTCCCTGCGCAAGAAGCTTGAGCTCGATCCTGAATCTGTACACATTGACTCCATTCGCGGGGTTGGTTATAAACTTGTAGTGAATCCGAAAAAAGGCTCCCATCATTCCGTTTGAAATGATGAGGAGTCTTTTTTTTGGGTCTTTGGTCAGATCCTGACATGTCTAATGTCTCATTTCCGCGCAATAATCCTTCCGCAGTTTACACTCCCTTAATCATTCGAGTATATTCCCATAATACTTGTCCGGTAAGATGCGTCTAAAGGACCAGATGAAGAAGGGGTGAAGGCGCATGACACTGCTTCAAACCAAACCAAATCAGACAGAGAGAATGAAGATGGAGGTAGAGCCGGTACTTGATGGACATGCAGCAAACGAGCCTGAAGCAGGCGCATTATATCGGCAATACATAAGAAGGGTCCCTGTTATAACAAAATCTGAATCCTGCCTCGATGTGCTGAATGTGTTTGCGAAGGATCAGCGTATCCCGTGTGTTATTTATTGCGATGAGGCAGATACACCAGCAGGACTGATTATGCGGGATGTGTTTTACCAGCGAATGATGGGCAGGTTTGCCGTGGACCTGTATTATTCCAAGCCCGCCTACCAGTTTGCGGACCATCAACCGACGCGTGTCGATATATTCGAGAAGGTCGGAACGCTGCTGGAATTGTCCCTGCAGCGCCCGGATTCCAAATTTTATGATTGTGTCCTGATCACGGATGAAGGACGACTGCTAGGCGTGCTTACCGTCAGGGATCTGATGAGTCTGTCCAGTATGCTCCAAGCGGAAGCGGAAGAGAAGCGGGAACTGATCCTGCAGGAAAGCTACCGGCATACCCGGAACATTCAATCCTCTTTAACCGAGGTCCGAACGGCAGCAGCGAGAACAAACTCGGAATGTATACGGATGAGGGAGTGGTCACAAACCGGGAAGGAGAAACTGGATCTTGTCCGAACCTCGTACCTTGGTCTTGTAGAGGATATGACGAAGCGTGAAGGCCAGGCCTCCGAGCTCGCAGCCGATGCCAGCCGCATATTTTCCATCACCGGCATGATTACCGAGCTTGCGAACCAAAGCAGTCTGCTGGCCATGAATGCCTCGATTGAAGCAGCGCATGCCGGAGAGCATGGGCGTGGATTTCAAGTGGTTGCGGCAGAGGTACAATCGCTAGCAAAACAAACGCGTAAGCTGTCAGGGGATATATCGCAGCTGCTCGAGCAAATCCAGCGGCTGGCAGCAGATACAGCCAAGGGGGCTGTATCGTCGCTGAAGGAAATCCAATCCTGCGAGGGATATGTAACGGAAGGTGCCCAAATGTTTAATGAAATGGACAATGCCGTTCAAGAGGTTCAGAAGTCCGGTAATCAGGTTTATCAACTGGCCGAGGAAACCGTGAAGCGTGTGAAGCGGGTGAAGGATGAGCTTGCCGGAATGAACACCGGTGAAGCTTCGATCATGGAAGATAGGTCGAATCTATAACTCTACTATGATTAAAATATTTTACACTGCGTTTACATTTCTCAGAAACTGCTATTACATTCCGGGATTAATATCAATATTGTAAGTAGGAAGTAGAGACAACAACCATTTTGAAGGAGTGGATTCGTTTGTTTAAAAGAAGGGGTCGTAAACCAGCAGGTATTCTCGTACTGGTATTGATGCTGAGCACGCTTTTGGCGGCATGCGGCGGAGGAACAACTTCCGGCGGTGCTTCAGGAGAAAATACAGACAACGGTTCAGCACAGCAAAATGAAGGAAGCACCACAACAGCTTTGTCGGGAACGATTGAAATTGACGGTTCCAGTACATTGCATCCGTTAACTGAAGCCATTGCTGAAGAGTTCGGCGCAGCAAACCCGGATGTCCGCATTCCGATTGGAACAGGCGGAACAGGTGGCGGTTTCAAACGCTTCAATAATGGAGAGATTCCAATTTCCAATGCATCCCGTCCAATTAAAGACAGTGAAGCTGAAGAAGCAAAATCCAAGGGCATTACCTATCATGAGGTTCTGGTAGCTTATGACGGACTATCCGTTGTTGTTAACCCGAGCAATGAATTCGTAGATAAATTAACGGTAGATGAGCTGAAGAAAATTTACGAGCCGAACAGCACTGTAAAAACATGGGCTGACGTTCGCGAAGGATGGCCGGCAGAGGAAATCAAAATTTACTCTCCTGGTACAGACCACGGAACATTCGACTACTTCACAGAAGCGATTAACGGTGAAGCGCAAGCAAGCAGAAACGATAGCCAAATCACGTTCAGTGCCGATACAAACGCAGTCGTACAAGGGGTTGCTGGCGACAAGAACTCCATCGGATACTTCGGATTCTCCTTCTATGAAGAGAACCAAGACAAATTGAAGCTGGTTCCGATCGATAACGGTACGGCTACAGTAGCTCCAAGCATGGAAACGATCAAGGATAACAGTTATGCTCCATTGTCCCGTCCGCTGCTGCTCTATGTAAACGATAAGGAGCTTGAGCGTCCGGAAGTGAATGCGTTCATGAACTTCTACCTTGATAATGCCGCTAGTCTTGCTGGCGAAGTTGGTTTCGTACCGCTTCAAGATGAACAGTATCAAGAAGAAAAAGACAAGTTGGCAAAATAATTAAAGACTTCATGCCCGAAGGGAATCCTTCGGGCAACCCATAGAAAGGGAAGAGGAGAATGAACAAAACTTCACCCGTGGCGGCAAACACTAAAAGCATGACATTCCGTCGAAGCAAAACACGCCTCTCAGACAAAATCGTTCCAATCCTGCTCGGCTTGTGTGCCATGCTTTCGGTGTTTACCACCATCGGTATTGTATATACGCTTCTACAGGAATCCGTGATCTTCTTCAAAGAAGTGCCGGTATGGTCCTTCTTGACTGGAACGACATGGAGTCCAATTCTCCCTCCAAAAGAATTCGGCGTGCTGCCCTTGCTGGGCGGCACATTGCTGATTACAGGCATTGCGATCATTTTCGCAGTGCCTATCGGCTTGGCATGCGCTATTTATCTCAATGAATACGCTCCTGCCCGGGTTCGGGGGGTTGTAAAGCCAGTGCTTGAAGTGTTGGCTGGTGTACCAACGATTGTTTACGGATATTTTGCGCTTGAAACGGTAACACCATTCCTTCAAAAGATTTTTCCCGACATGGGGATATTCAATGCGCTTAGTGCGGGTCTCGTGGTCGGCATCATGGTCCTGCCGATGATTTCGTCTTTAAGTGAAGACGCGATGCGTGCGGTGCCTAAGAGCCTTCGTCACGGGGCATACGCGCTGGGTGCTACCCGATTTGAGGTTGCACTGAAAATTGTACTGCCTGCCGCTTTATCGGGGGTTGTATCGTCCTTCGTATTGGCATTCTCGCGCGCGATTGGCGAGACGATGATCGTTACGGTGGCTGCAGGTGCTACGCCGCAGCTGACACTGAATCCGCTGGAAAGCATTCAGACGATGACTTCTTATATTGTTCAGGTAAGCATGGGAGACGTTCCGCGAGGAACGATTGAATACGGCACGATTTTTGCGGTAGGTCTGACCTTGTTTGTCATCACCTTCTTGCTTAATATATTGGCGCAGTGGGTCGCTCGCCGCTTCAGGGAGGAATACTAGATGAAACAATTGAATCTGGGGGATAGCAAAGGAATCAACCGGAGACGTCTGGGTGACCAAACGCTGCATATGATATTCCTGGCTTGTACCAGTATCGGTATTCTAGCCTTGATGGCTTTGATTGTTACGATCGTGATGGATGGCGTTCACAGACTTTCACCCGATCTGTTCACGAACTTTCCGTCACGTATCGCGGATAAAGCAGGCCTGAAATCGCCGATTGTCGGCACGATTTATTTGCTCCTGCTCATGGCCCCGCTGTCTTTTGTATTAGGCGTGGGCGCGGCAATCTTTCTTGAAGAGTATGCGGGCCGCAGCCGCTGGGTTCGGCTGATCCAGCTGAATATCAGTACGCTTGCAGGGGTTCCTTCTATTATATATGGTATCCTGGGACTGGCGATTTTCGTGCGCGGCATGAATCTTGGCCGCAGCCTGTTGTCCGGGGTATTAACGATGACGCTGCTGGTGCTGCCAATTATTATCGTTGCCGCTCAGGAGGCGCTTCGCGCCGTGCCTAAGAACCGGCGCGATGCTTCTTATGCGCTGGGCGCAACGAAATGGCAAACAGTATCCAGCGCCGTGCTGCCATCAGCGATTCCTGGAATTATGACCGGGGTTATCCTGGCCTTGTCTCGTGCGATCGGCGAAACCGCACCGCTGATCATGATTGGTGCTTTAACGTACGTGGCCTTCTTGCCGGAAAATCTGCTCGATTCGTTTACTGTCATGCCGATCCAGATCTTTAACTGGGTATCAAGACCAAGTGAGGCTTTCCATGAGCTGGCGGCTTCGGGTATTATTCTGTTGCTCATCATGCTGTTCATCATGAACATTGCAGCCGTGTGGATCCGGAACAAGTATTCGAAGAACATCTAAGAGACGCATAAAGCAGATCTAATCGTGAAAAAGGAGACATGAATAAGATATGGAATCCATCATACAGATTAAGAAATTAAACCTTTACTACGACACGTACCATGCGCTTAAAAACGTGGATCTGGACATTCCGGAGAAAACGGTGACGGCGTTCATCGGACCGTCGGGCTGCGGTAAGTCTACGCTGTTGCGCACGCTGAATCGCATGAATGACATGATTCCTTCCACTCGGATTGAAGGCAGCGTGCAAATCGGAGGAACCGAAATCTACAGCGAGGAAGTCCACGTTGAAGCCTTGCGCAAACAGGTAGGGATGGTATTCCAGCAGCCGAATCCGTTTCCTAAATCCATTTATGACAACATCGCCTACGGGCCGCGACTCCACGGTATCCGCAATAAAGCGGAGCTGGACCAAATCGTGGAACAGAGCTTGAAACAAGCCGTGCTGTGGGATGAAGTCAAGGATTATCTCAAGCGGTCCGCGCTGAGCTTGTCCGGCGGCCAACAGCAGCGTCTATGCATTGCCCGGGCACTTGCCGTACAACCGGATATCCTGCTGATGGACGAAGCAACTTCCGCGCTGGATCCGATCTCGACCCTGAAAATCGAAGAGCTGGTGCAGGAGCTGAAGAGCAAATACACCATCGTCATGGTTACGCACAACATGCATCAGGCAGCACGCGTATCCGGGCAGACGGTATTTTTCCTGAATGGCGAAGTGGTTGAATCCGCAAACACCGATACGCTGTTCTCGACGCCGTCGGACGCACGTACCGAGGATTATATCTCGGGCCGTTTCGGTTAAGCCATTATCACGACAATGATCTTTCTTAAAAGTAGATAGGAGGAGCATCACACATGATCCGGAGAATTGAGTTTGATCAGCAGCTTGATGAGCTGAGAAGTTTGCTGCAGGATATGGGCAAGCATATGGAGGAGGCACTGGCAAACAGCGTGGAGTCCCTGCAGACCTTGGATGCGGAGAAAGCGCAGGCGGTTATCAAGAACGATGTGCAGTTAAACAACATGGAAGAGCAAATCATGGACATCGGCTCCCGCCTAATCGTGACCCAGCAGCCTGTGGCAAAAGATTTGCGCCGGATTTTAGTGGCTTTCCGGATTGCAAGCGATTTGGAGCGTATGGGTGACTTGGCGCGGGATGTCGCTAAAGTGACGATCCGTCTGCAAGGCCAGAAGCTGATCAAGCCACTGGTGGATCTTCCGCGGATGTCGGATTTGGTGCGCGCGATGGTTTCGGAATCCATCGAATCCTATCTGACGGAAAATACGGATCTGGCTTATAAAATGGCCCAGGACGATGATCAGGTCGATCATTTGTACAGCGTGATTTTGCAGGACCTGTATGCGCATCTGACCTCCGATCCGGATTCGGCCAATCAGGCGATGCTGCTGATCATGGTGGGACGTTACATCGAACGGATCGCCGACCATGCAACCAACATTGGCGAGAGCACGGTGTACCTCGTAACGGGTCATCGTCCCGACCTCAACCAATAGCATAATGATAAGTCAAACGCTGGCGAAAGCTGGCGTTTTTTTGCGTATTCTTAGGAATTCACCGTTAATCGAACGGATTGTTCGGAATTGGCGGTAACCTATGTTATCATGTGGAAAGGAAGTAATATTGGTGCGAGGTGTTCTATGGACAAGCTGATTTTAATTGATGGAAATAATATCATTTACCGGGCATTCTTCGCGATGCCGCCGCTGACCAATGCCAGCGGACAGCAGACGAATGCGGTTTACGGCTTTACGACGATGCTGCTTCGCTTGATTGAGGAACACAAACCGACCCATATGATGGTCGCATTCGATGCAGGCAAGGAAACGTTCCGGCATGCGGATTTTCAGGATTACAAGGGTGGCCGCCAGAAAACGCCTCCCGAGCTCTCCGGACAATTCCCGCTTCTGAAAGAGCTGTTGAAAGGCCTTGGCGTCTCCCAATTTGAAATCGGTGGTTATGAGGCCGATGACATTATCGGGACCATTACCCGTCAGGCTGACGAAGCTGGTCGGAAGGTGATGGTTGTATCCGGGGATAAGGATATGCTGCAGCTGGCTTCGGAGCATACCACGATCGCCATGGTCCGCAAGGGCGTTACCGACATCGAGTATTACGGACCGGAACAGATTAAGGAGCGATATGACCTGACGCCTGATCAGATTATCGACCTTAAGGGACTGATGGGCGATGCTTCTGATAACATCCCCGGCGTTCCAGGAGTGGGTGAGAAGACGGCTCTGAAGCTGCTTCATGAATTTGGATCCGTTGAAGCCGTGGTGTCACGAACCGACGAGCTGAAAGGCAAGATGAAAGAGAAAATCGAAGAGCATGCAGATTCCGCCATACTCAGCAAGAAGCTGGCTACGATCTTCCGCGAAGTTCCGCTGGAGCAGTCGCTGGATGACATGGCGTTTACAGGCTTGAATGAAGAGACGGCAGGACCCGCACTGGCGAAGCTGGAGTTTAAATCGCTCATTGAACGGTTAAACCTGAGCACAAGCGGAGTGGGCGGGGATGCGGCTGAGTCGAAGCCCGAAGCGAAGATTGAAGTGACCCTTGTAGACACGAAGGGGCTTAAGGAGGTTGCGGATAACCTGGCCCAGGTCACCCTACTCCACGTAGAGACGCATGGGGACAATCCCCATCATGCCGAGGTGATCGGGCTCGCACTCGCTTCGGAGGAACGGCAGTACTTCATTCCGTTTGAGGTTCTGAAGTCGGAAGAGGCCGAGCCTGTTCGTGCTTGGCTTGCCGATAGCGGGATCCCTAAACGCGGATATGATCTGCACCGCATTGATCTGGCCCTCCACTGGCAGGGCATCGCTTTTGCCGGTGCGGCATTTGACGTTCATCTGGCTGCCTACCTGCTGGACCCAACCGAATCGAATCAAAGTCTTAGCGGTCTGGCCTCCAAATACGGGCTTGCGTATCTTCAAGCCGATGAGGATGTGTTCGGTAAAGGGGCAAAGTACAAGGTTCCCGATATGGAGAAGCTCAGCGAGCACATGGCCAGAAAATGCCTGGCTGTATCCGAACTGGTTCCCGTTCAGGAGAAGGAGCTGGCTGCCAATGAAATGCTGCCGCTGTTCCACGAGCTGGAGATGCCGCTGTCCCGCATTCTGGCCGATATGGAGAAGCAGGGAATTGCTGTGAATGCGGAGGATTTGAAGGAGCTGGGTCGCGAGTTTGAAGGACAGATCGAGAAGCTGGTTCATGAGATATATGAGATCGCCGGAACGGAATTCAATCTTAATTCGCCTAAACAGCTGGGCGAGATTCTGTTTGTGAAGCTGGAGCTTCCGGTCATCAAGAAGACCAAAACCGGTTATTCCACCGATGCCGAGGTGCTCGAGAAGCTGGCGCCTTATCACGATATTGTCCGCTTGATTCTGAAGTATCGTACCTTGGCCAAGCTGCAATCCACATATGTGGAAGGTCTGCTGAAGGAGATTTCGTCACAAACTGGCAAAGTGCACACGTACTATCGTCAGACGATTGCCGCGACGGGTCGTCTGAGCAGCCAATATCCGAATTTGCAGAACATTCCGATCCGTCTGGAGGAGGGCCGCAAGCTGCGCAAGGTCTTCGTTCCGTCCGAGCCGGGCTGGAGCATTTTAGCGGCGGACTACTCTCAGATCGAGCTGCGCGTGCTTGCACATATCTCGGATGATGAACGTCTGAAGGAAGCCTTCGTCCACGATATGGATATCCACACGAAGACCGCGATGGACGTGTTCGGAGTCGACGTGGATGAGGTGGACTCCAATATGCGCCGATCCGCCAAGGCGGTTAACTTCGGCATTGTGTATGGAATCAGCGACTATGGCTTGTCCCAGAACCTGAATATTACCCGGAAGGAAGCCGCTGCCTTCATTGACCAGTATTTCGAGGTGTTCCAGGGCGTCCGGCGTTATATGGACGTGATCGTCAAGCAGGCGAAGCAAGACGGCTATGTGAAGACATTGCTTGAACGCAGACGCTACCTGCCGGAGATTAACGCCAGCAACTTCAACCTGCGGTCTTTTGCCGAGCGGACAGCAATGAATACGCCGATTCAGGGAACCGCGGCGGACATTATCAAGCTGGCCATGGTCCATATGGACAAGGCGCTGCATGATCGTCAATTGAAGAGCCGCATGCTGCTTCAGGTGCACGATGAATTGGTGTTCGAGGTGCCGGAGGATGAGCTGGAGATCATGAAGGAATTGGTACCGGAAGTGATGAGTCAGGCACTGAAGCTGTCGGTACCGCTGAAATCGGAAGTCAGCTATGGCGAGAACTGGTACGAAGCGAAGTAAAGTTATACAATATGTTAGCCGATAGAGAATCGTTTATAGGGATCATGGCGTGAAGAGGGGCGCATTATGCACCATACCTTTCCACAAAACCATGGTCCCGCTCTGTCCTAACTTCCGGTATAATGGGAGATGAGGTGAAGACATTATGCCGGAATTGCCGGAAGTAGAAACGGTGAAACGAACACTTAACCAATTGATTAAAGGTAAGCATATAGATCATGTATCCGTACATCTGCCGCGGATTATTCAGCGTCCCGATGATATTGAGGCATTTGCGTTTATGTTGAAGGATCATACCGTGGAAGGTGTGGAGCGCCGCGGGAAATTTTTAAGGATATTGCTGGACGGTCTGGTGCTCGTCTCGCATCTTCGGATGGAAGGGCGTTACGGGTTGTACTCTGCCGAGGAGCCGGTGGAGAAGCACACCCATGTTATTTTCCATTTCTCGGACGGGACGGAGCTGCGTTATAAGGATGTACGCCAATTCGGAACGATGCATCTCTTTGCAACGGGGGAAGAGTTTCAGCATGCTCCTCTTGCCAAGCTGGGGTATGAGCCGCTGGATGACACGTTTACGTTCGGAACCTTCAAGGAAGTTGTCGGCAGCAAAAAAACGAAGATTAAAGCGGTGCTGCTGAATCAGGCATATGTGGTCGGCATCGGCAATATATATGTCGATGAGGCATTGTTTCGAGCCAAGATTCATCCGGAGCGTAACGCCAACAGCCTGAAGGATGCCGAGCTCAAGCGATTGTATCATGCCATTGTGGATACACTGTCCGAAGCCGTAGAAGCGGGTGGTTCCTCCATTAAATCCTATGTCAATGGACAGGGTGAAATGGGGATGTTCCAGCATAGTCATCAGATTTACGGACGGAAGGACAAGCCGTGTCATACATGCGGTGGACCGATTCATAAGATCGTGGTTGGCGGACGGGGGACCCACTTCTGCCCGAAGTGTCAGCCGGTTAAGAAGTAATCCAATAGGCGTGCACCCATTCCTATCCCTACACATATAATGTGGAACATATGTGGAGCGCATGGAGCTGCTCTTCTTCATGAATGAGCCGCTTGATGTGGAGCTTACGAGGAGGGAAAAGGGTGCTCAGTCATATTTTCTCGTCTGCGCTGCTGGCCATGGCATTAAGCCTGGACGGATTCGGTGCGGGGGTTACATACGGTCTGCGCAAAACAAGGATACCGCTGCTGTCTGTATTAATCATCTCGCTATGTTCCGGCTTGGTGCTTGGCGCCTCCATGCAGGCGGGCGCGCTGTTACAGCGGTTCTTATCCCCATCCGTGGCGTCCGTGATCGGAGCCGCCATTTTGATTCTGCTGGGCTTATGGTCTCTATATCAGCAAGTTCGCAGAAAAAGCGAGTCAGATGTGCAGCCGGTTTCCAGTAAGGATATTTCGAAGTCTCTTATGGAAACGAAGACATCTGACCATCAAGTGAAATCAAGACGTGAGGTTAACACGGCAGGTCAAGTGCATCTTCAGCGGGCGGTATTCTCTCTTGAGATTCCGAAGGCCGGGGTTGTCATTCAAATTCTCCGCAGTCCCTCGAAGGCGGATCTGGACGACTCCGGCAGCATCTCCCCGTGGGAGGCGATGTGGCTCGGGATCGCGTTATCGCTCGATGCGTTCGGCGCAGGGCTTGGCGCTGCCATGCTGGGCTTCTCACCGTTAGGTACCGCGGCTGTTGTTTCTTTGTTTAGCGGGATATTTCTGGTGCTGGGCATGAGGGTTGGATTACGCTTTGCATCCAAGGGCGGGATGCGTTTTATCTCTTATTTGCCTGCTTTTTTGTTAATCGTCATGGGTATAATGAAGCTGTTATGAGGTGAAGTCATGAATATCGGTTTAACCGGAGGAATTGCAACTGGCAAGAGCACCGTGTCCTCCATGTTGACCATGAAGGGAGCACTTCTCGTCGATGCGGATCTCATCGCCCGGGAAGTCATGCTCCCGGGTCATCCGGTGCTAGGTAAAGTGACCGAACATTTTGGACAAGCGATCCTGTTTGAGGACGGTACGTTGAATCGAAAAAAACTCGGGGAAGTGATTTTCCATCATCCCGAGCAGAGAACGGTATTGAATGAGATCACGCATCCGGCGATACGGCAGGAAATCCGGGAACGGACGGAAGCGTATGAGCGGCAGTATCCCGACCGGCTGGTCGTAGCGGATATCCCGCTGCTGCTTGAGGCCAAGGAGCATTATTCTTATCTTGACCAGATCGCTGTTGTTTATGTACCGCGAGAGCTGCAGCTTGAGCGTCTGATGGTACGCGATGATCTTAACAGGGAAGCGGCAGAAGCGCGTTTAAACAGTCAGATGGATATCGAGGAGAAGAAGCGTCTGGCGGATATCCTCATCGATAACAGCGGAACATTGGCCGAGACACAGCAGCAGGTGGACAACCTGTGGGGCAGGTTGGTTAGTCTATGAAGTGGCTCCGTAAAAAAAGAGTGCTGCTTCTGCTGTTTGTCTCTTTTGTAGCGCTTCTGTATCTGAGCTCGAACTGGATGACCTTGCTGTATCCGATTCATTATAAGGATGAAATTCGGAAGCATGCCGCTTACTATGAGGTCGATCCGTTCCTGGTGGCATCCATCATTCGTGTCGAGACGAACTTCAAGCCGGGTAAGGAGTCCAAGAAAGGCGCCCTGGGCATTATGCAGCTGATGCCGGATACGGCCAATTGGGCGATGGAAATGGCCAAGCTGCCATCGGTAAACCTGCTGAACGTAAAGAATGAAGTGGATGCGAATATCCAGCTGGGCACCTGGTATATTCAGAACCTGCACAAGGAAATGGACGGCAACCCGATTGCCGCCATCGCCGCCTATAATGCAGGCCCCGGGAACGTCAAGAATTGGATCAACAAGGGCATGTGGGATGGAACCTATGAGAATGTGAAGAGTATTCCCATCGGGGAAACCCGCCACTATGTACAGCGCGTGATTTATTATTATAATCAATATACGGATGTGTATAAGGACGGCTTTTAACGAAAAAAGAGCGCTGGACAGGCTCTTACATCGAGCCGTCCAACACTCCTTTTTTAAGGAAGAATCAATTATTGACCGGAGAATTGACCAGCCAATTGTTGCTCGGCCAGGGTTACAAGACGCTTTGTGATGTATCCCCCGATCGAACCGTTCTCGTAGGAAGTCATGTTACCTTGGTATCCGTCTTGTGGAATGGAGATACCAAGTTCTTGAGCTACCTCGTACTTCAATTGCTCAAGAGCAGCGTTTGCGCGAGGAACAACCAGGTTGTTGGAGTTGTTGTTGCTTTGTGCCATGTTAAGTTCACCTCCTTGGGTTGGTAAAAGTATTATGTCTCGGGTTTCGCATTTTCATAACATAAAAGAAAAAAGTTTTGCTGGTAAATTTTTCATTAGCGCCATTAAGGCTAAAATACGCTGAAACAAAGGAAGTGAAGATGACTTTATGAAGTGTCCATATTGCAGTTATGCCGGAACGAAAGTGCTGGATTCCAGGCCTGCCAACGAGAATAAATCCATCCGCCGCCGCAGGGAATGCGAACAGTGCAGCAAGAGATTCACAACCTTTGAGATGGTGGAGGAAACGCCGCTGATTGTTGTGAAGAAGGATGGAAGCCGCGAAGAATTCAGCCGGGAGAAGGTACTCCGCGGTTTGATCCGAGCATGCGAGAAGCGCCCGGTATCCGTGGACCAGCTGGATATGATCGTATCGGATGTCGAGAAGGCACTGCGCAATACCGCAGCAGCAGAGGTGGAGAGCCGCCAGATCGGGGAGCTTCTGATGGAACGGCTGTATCCGGTCGATGAGGTAGCGTACGTCCGGTTTGCGTCCGTGTATCGGCAGTTCAAGGATATCAATATGTTTATGAAGGAACTGAAAAGCCTGCTGTCCAAGGATACGGACGGTCAGGAGCTGTAAGAGCGCCAGGGTTCTGCGTGATCCAGGTGCTCTTCCGGTGCTCTCAAGGAGCCCATCCTCATCATCGATAAGTGACATTATATAGAGAAGTAAAAGGGATACAGCACGTCATCAAAAAATGTGAAAAACCTGTTGACATGCCTGCTGATTTTTTATATGATATAGAAGTCGCTTACGGGGCCTTAGCTCAGCTGGGAGAGCGCATCGCTGGCAGCGATGAGGTCAGGGGTTCGATCCCCCTAGGCTCCATACAAAGAAAACCCTTGATGGTATATCATCAAGGGTTTTTGCTTTTTTTATAACTTTTTAATACTTCCCAGAAATGGTCTTGGGCACGAATATTGAGAATAATAAAGATGGGTAAAAAGGGATTACATTAAACGCACATTTAACGCAATTTAATAATTACATGAGCGTAAAAAAGGAAGTACAACGCATCGTTGATTGTTCTTACTTTATTTTAATCGCTTGTAACAGAAGTAGGAGCGGCATCTGTCGCTCGACCGAACCTAAATCCGGAAGAGAGCAGCAAGACCAAAAATCCAACGGCGACGCCCCACAAAATCAAGGCGTTTGAGTGAGCTGCGTCCAGTCCGCCGAAGTACATTACTTCGCGTAGCCCTCCTGCCGCGAACCGCAGTGGCGTCCACGAATAGATCCAATCTCGCGTCGTCTGCGACAAGAACTCCGGAGCCATGTTCAGGAGCGGCACGGAGAAGAACATCAGCAGTACGAGCAGCGGCATTGCCCGGAATCCGATCCAATTCAGCAAGGAAGATTGCAACAAGAAGAACGCCGATCCAGCCAACCATAAGAACAACCACGTCTCCCCCGCGTTCGCCAGTTCCATGCCGTACCACGACGAAGCCATCCATATGGTGTAGCACGAGGCTATGCCGACGATCGCAAGCCCCCCGATAGCTTGCAGCGCGCTGACTGTCCATCTCCTTGAACCCGCGGCGACCGCCTTCTGGCTAGCCAGGAACAGGACGACTCCGGTCACCATGCTGCTGATCCATATAATCTGGGTCAACAAACCCGGCGCATTCCCCGCCACATTATTCACTCCCGGTGGATGCACGACTTCCTCCTGAACGTTTACCGGTGTCATTAAAGCTTTAGCCGTTTCAACCGGAATTTGCTCCGTTTGCTGTCCGATCTGCCCAAGCAGCTGCTGCAACAGTTCTCCGTTGATCATTTTCATCGCTTGTCCCATTGCCTGTCCTACGACCATCGAAGCTTGGGTGTTCATACCCTCGTTGGAGATGATCTTTACATTTGGCTGAATCGGCGAGTGAGTTGCTAACGAGAGTAAACCGCTGCTCAGATCCGCCGGAATCACCATCGCTCCGTAATATTCGCGTTTATCCAGTCCTTCCCGAGCCTTTTCCTCGGAATCCACGACATGCCAGACGAGCGGCATTGCCGGGCTCGACAGCAACTTTTCCCGGATCACTTCCCCTACCGCAAACGTTCCTCCAGTCGGCAGCTCCGCCGGCTGGTCAAGGATAACGAGGGCCACCGGGACCTCCTTTGGCTTCGATCCAAGCACCGATCCCATCATCGCTACCCCGAATATGGTCAACACGATCAGGACGAGCACCATTCCCAGCCACATCATTTTTTGTGTCAGCATTTTCACGATCCACTACTCCTCGTCTCTTTATAACGAACATATGGTTGACTATCAACCGCGATGTTCATATGTGAAAGGTCCACCATATAATATGGCTGCATTACACGGTCACTTCATGGCAATGAACAAAAATAGCGTTGCTGCAGCAACGCTTCTGTTTCCATTTGATTACAAAAATGATCACTCAAGTACATTCGTGAATCGAAAGACATCACCGCACTTAAATTTCGGCGATGTCTTTCTAGAGATTCAGCTACACAAACTTCAAAATCTACTGTTCGAATTTTTTCGTTTTTCTGCCGGCAAGATGGCCTCGATTACGTCCCAATGCTCAGCGATCTTTTCATCCTCTACGCGGAACAAATCGTAGAAAGCGGTATGCTGACCATCAAACAGACCTTCACTCATTGTAAGAACAAAATCGCCTTGACCGATAACTTGATGGACATGAGTATATTGAAACTCAACATTTTTCTCCTTCAGAGCCTGCAAAGCAGTGTGAAGACCTGAAAGGCCATCTGCAATATGCGGACTATGCTGAATGTAGTGATCTCCATCAAAGTAAGAGGCAAGCAGGTCAGGGTTCTTCCCGAGCAAGATGTTCTCAACATAGCTTCTGACAAATGCCTTGTTGGCATCCGTCTTGTCGATATCCTTAATCGTAACCGGTCCGTCAATCATTGTATGATTGCTTGGTGTCTTCTCCACCATCTCTTGCAAATTATCCCAGTGCTCAATGATTAGTCCATTCTCAAAACGGAAGATATCAAATACGATTTTAGGGCCGTGAAAATGATATACAGAATGAAGTGCCACATAATTTCCGTCAACTAAAGCCCGCTTAATGCTTACCTTTGTACCAATTTCCTTTAAATGATCTAGAGCACCAAGCATGGTTTCACGACCATCGAGTAAGGCCTGGTTATGCTGAATATATTGATCTGGATGAACGTAAGCCGTAATCGCTTCGGGATTGCCGCTCTCAAAACTTTCCAGTACGGCGACTGCCTTGCGAACAAGCTCATGTTGATGATTGGATGTCATTGGAATATCCTCCTTGGAATTTTTTTTGGTCATTAGATAAATAATGAACATTACGTTGTTTATTTATCTCTTGCTCATTATAATAGAGGCTAATATAACGCTCAATATTCAATATTTTTAGTTATGATGGATAACAGACAACTCATAAAAATTTGTCGCTTAACGACCTAAATAAATGTAGGGGGAACGAAAACAATGAACAAGAAAACCGACCTAAGAATACTGCGCACGAAACAATCAATTCGAAAGGCGTTTTATGAGCTTATTCAGGAAAAGGGATATGAATCCATAACGATCCAGGATATTGCCGATCGGGCTATGATCAATCGAAACACATTTTATCTCCACTACCAAAACAAGCCTGATTTATTAGATACATGTATGAATGAATTGTTGAGCGAACTAAAGGATGCGGTCGTTCTTAGTCCCATCAGCATGAATCCTTTCAGTATTTCTCTACTCGAGACAGTCATGCAAACTGTACTGGAGCATATTTCTCTAAATTTGACCTTTTATCATTCCATGTTAATAGATGAGAATAGAATCTATCAGTTTCAAGCGAAAATGGAAAATATCATTAAAGATAAATTAATTGAGGGGTGGAAACCTGCTCAGGGAAACTCCCCATTAGCGATATCCAAGGAATTGCTGATCGAATACCTCGGTTCGTCTTTCATGGGGATTGTAATTTGGTGGATTAAAAACGATAAACCCCTTCCTGCAGATGAAGTTTCATCTCAGTTTAGCAGAATCGTTGCCTACGGGCATTTAAGAGCTGCCGGCATCGCCGTCGAGGAATAAAATTAGCGAAGTAGAAGGAGCAGGGTTCAGATCTGCCCTTTACATTTGAATGACATGGTGCTAAACTTGATTTCGATAGTTATAGAACTGCAGAAGATATGCGGGGAGGTGGATACAGTGGGAGAAAATCAAGAAGATATCGGGCAAGCGGTTAAAGTGTATAAAGCTTTGGGGGAACCAACCCGGTTGAAAATCGCTTTACTGCTCGCGAAAGAGAGCGATTTATGCTTCACCGCCGTCGGTGAAAGGCTTGAATCGGTTGCAGGCTCGACGCTATCGCATCATTTAAAGCAATTGACGGACTCTGGCTTGATTGATTCTCGCAAGAATGGATCGTTTATTCACTATAACGTCAATCGAGAAATAGCGGAAAAATTTGCGCCCTTTTTGTTGGCGTAATTTTTTCGGAAATCAATTCTATAAGTTTAGAACTATAGAATTGATTGAGGCTTATACTTAAATGGATTTTAGCGAACGAGTCGATTTGGAATGATTATTCAACAGTTTTTTACTAATCCCCCCTATTCCATATTAAGAAGGAGAGAATTACTATGAGCGGTCAAACGAATACGATGGAGATTGGAATGAGCACCTTCCTTCATGCAAATCCCGGAAATGGCGGTGTCTCGCATGCCCAGAGGCTGCGCCAGGCGATCGAAGAAATCCAATTGGCAGATCAGGTCGGCCTTGACGTCTATGCCATCGGCGAGCATCATCGCATCGAATACACAAGCTCGTCGCCAGCTGTCATTCTGGCCGCAGCTGCAGCTACAACGAAGCGGATCCGGCTCTCGAGCGCAGTGACGGTGCTATCTTCGGACGATCCGGTGCGGATATATCAGGACTTTGCAACGTTGGACGGTCTGTCGAACGGGCGAGCGGAAATCATGGCCGGACGGGGTTCGTTCATCGAGTCGTTCCCGCTATTCGGCTATGACCTGAAGCATTACGAGGAATTGTATGAAGAGAAACTGGAACTGCTGTTGAAGATTCGCGCTTCCGAAAAAGTGACCTGGCGTGGCGGTCATCGCCCGGCGATTGACAACATGGGCGTCTATCCTCGTGCACAGCAGGAGCCTTTGCCTGTCTGGATCGGTACGGGCGGCAATCCGGAATCAGCTGTTCGGGCCGGCTTGCTGGGACTTCCTATTGCCTTCTCAATCCTGGGAGGGGAGCCGCAAAGATTCGCACCCTTAGTGGAGCTTTATAAAGAAGCCGCCGTGAAAGCTGGTCACGATCCGAATAAGCTGCAAATTGCTACACATTCGCATGGCTTTATTTCGAATACGGCACAAGAGGCTGCTAAGCGGTATTACCCTGTCATGGCTGGCCAAATGAACCACATTGGACGGGAACGAGGCTGGTCTACCTATACACGTGACTCGTACGATTCAGCCCGCAACCTTCATGGCGCTCTATACGTCGGTGATCCCGAATACATCGCAGAAAAAATCGTGCTGCTGCATAAGAATCTTGGCTTGACTCGCTTCATGATGTACAACGATTTCAGTTCGCTGCCGCATCGCGATTTACTGCAAACGATTGAGCTTCTAGGGACCAAAGTAGCGCCGATTGTCCGTAAGGAGCTGGCACGTCAGACATCTGGCCATAACGCTTAAAGCAGACCACGAACGCTTGGAACGAGGAGGCTTGATTGGGCCGAGAAGTGAAGTCGGCGAATTGAGCATTTTTTTTAAATATGATTTCTATAGATTTAGATCTGTTGAAATGAAAAGAGGAGAAATAGATGAGAAATTCATGGAAAATTTATATTTTAGCCATTGTCAGCTTTTTAGTTGGAACTTCAGAGTTCGTGATTGCCGGCATCTTGGATATGCTTGCAAGTGATATTGGAGTGTCGGTAGCGGCGGCCGGACAGTTGATTACGGTCTACTCGCTTGCTTATGCCATCGGCACCCCGATCCTAATTGCGCTCACGGCAAAAATGGATCGAAGAAAGCTTATGCTGTCGGCTTTGGGATTATTTTTCGTAGGGAACTTGATCACGGTCACAACTACAGGCTACGGCATGCTGCTTGGAGCAAGAATTATCTTGGCGATCAGCACGGGGGTATTTATGGTCGTCGCCCTGACGGTTGCCGCTAAAATATCTCATCCAGGAAAACAGGGCAGCGCAATCGCCACGGTTCTAGTGGGCTTTAATCTCGCACTTATTTTAGGGGTACCGCTTGGGAGAATCATTGCGGGCTCACATGATTGGAAAATCATCTTCACAGGAGTCGGAGCCCTGAGCTTGATCGCGATGCTGGTCCTTTTGCTGGCGATTCCGAGATCGGAAGGAGAGGCTCCCGTTCCTATTCGGGAACAGCTTGCCTTATTAAAAAGCCCCCGAATCACTGTCGCGCTTTCCATCAGTTTTTTCTGGATACTAGGCTATACGATGCTGTACACCTATATAACGCCGTTTCTCCTGGACATTACGGGGATGAGTGAAGGGATGGTAAACATCGGGTTGTTTGCGTTTGGGCTGGCCAGTCTCATAGGGTCCCAAGTTGGCGGTTACGGTGCAGATAAATGGGGTATCCCCCGTACGATGATTGGAGGCTTGCTCTTTCACTCGGGAATATTATTATTACTGACGGCGTTCTCCCACTCGCCCATGATCGTGTTGCCTTTGCTAATGTTATGGTCCTTTTTCGCTTGGTCGACGGGGCCAGTTCAACAAGTTTATTTAATCGGCATGGCCCCTCAGGCTTCGGGGATCATCCTGAGTTTGAATAATTCTATTGTGCAGTTGGGCATGGCTGTAGGGGCTGTAATCGGAGGCATTGTTGTAGAAAGCATCTCGCTAGCATCCGTTGGTTTGCTTGGCGGAGCTTTCGTTGCCATTGGACTCATCCCGGCTATAATTTCATTATCCATGCGTCGCCGATCTGCAGTTGCGGAACGAAATGGAGCGTAACCGGCAATGCGGAAGTTTGAAAACCAGGCTTCTATATAAGTTGAACAAATAATATCAGATCAGGTCACCGATTTCTTCGGTGGCCTGCTGTGCATGTTTGCTTGATTATAGCTTCTGGACCGGGTGCGTTAAGTTGAACCAATACCACAAATAGTGGTAAAGCGCCAGGATCATGGGTAAGGGGGAGGCGGTTACACACCTCAAACGAATTACTAATCTGTAATGTCTCCGCACCAGCGAGTGATTCCTTCATTTATGGTTTGCATGGGATTCGGATCGGATAGAGGAATCGCCCAGGCAATATGTCCATCCGGCCGAATAAGCGCCGTGTGGACGTCGTTCCAATCCGCGTCAGCCTCAGCCAAAGAGGCATGAACAACTTGAAGATTGCTACACGTTTCCCATTGGCCGCTATTCTGTTCATTAGAATGAAAATGCAACAGAAGAAAAGTACCTTTGTGCAGGAGCGGATAGGCGTTAATCAATTGCCCGTCTTTCAGCGTTAAGCTGAGATCCTTGAACCGTTTCCCATTTAAAGGATGGGAAGGCGCTTCGGCGTCGGGTGCATAATGTACATCCATTGCGGAAATTTGTGCAGCGATTTGATAATTAGCCTCCGGTATTTGAATCAGATTAGCCAACATGCTTCGCAGTTCCGTGATGGGAGGAGTCACGTCTAAAAGCAGGGTTTGGACCTCGGTATTCCGGAGTAAGGCCGTATTCCATGGGAAACGTTCGGTATGATAACTGTCCAATAGCCAGTCCGGAGCCCAGCCTTTAATTGCTCCTGCAAGCTTCCAGCCTAAGTTCATCGCTTCTTGTAAGCCGACGTTCATTCCCTGTCCACCAGCCGGAAAATGAATGTGCGCCGAATCTCCGGCCAAAAACAATCGACCATTCCGATAGCGTCCCGCTTGCCGCGTCGCATTTCCAAAACGGGACATCCATTTCACATCGTTCAATCCCAAGTCGCTTCCGGTCGTACGGATGAGCGATGAACGAAACTCTTCCAATGTAACGGTCTCATCCTTAGAGATGTTACGTCTCTCCATATCGATAATCAAGACTCGGTAGATATGATCATTGATTGGCATGATGCTGACCAATCCTTTTTCTGTAATCCGGGATATGACACTCATAGGAGCCAATTCAGATAGAACGGCATCCCCCAGAATAGCCGTGAAGGTCGCATCTGTACCTTCAAATGATATGTTTGCATGCTTGCGAACCAAACTTCTAGCTCCATCCGTACCTACCACATAAGCTGATCTTAACGTTGTTTCTCCATGAGGTCCCGCGATCTTAACGTCAACCCCATCCTCATCCTGGTGCACAGATAGAGCCTCAACCTCTCTCCAGACCTCTGCGCCAAGGTTAAGCGCCCATTCCTCCAGCACCTTCTCCGTCTCACTCTGCGGTAAAAAGAGGGTGTGATTGGAAGAAGAATCCAACACCGAGAAATCCAAGGGGGTTTCTAATCCGGCAAAATGTCCTCTCGAAAGTAAGCGGCCTTGACTGATTAATTGTGATTTCACTCCACGCATATCTAATATTTCAAGGGTTCGTGGATGGACGGTAAGCGCACGTGAATATGGAGTTGTCTCTTTTAATCGTTCAATGACGCAGACCTTTACACCGGCTAATGCCAATTCCCCAGCCAACATCATGCCGACAGGTCCGCCACCGATAAGGATGACTTCATATTTCATATAAATAACCTCTTTTCTTAAACATTATGGGAAGATCACGATAGCGTCTATTTCGATAAGCCATTCAGGATCGGCTAGTGCTTGAACGCCTATATAGGTACTTGCTGTCTTCGGCCAGTTAGGGCCAAACACATAAAATCCTCCGTCAAAAATAATCGAAATCAATTCCGGGTTGTGGTTTACCACAAAAATATTCATTTTTGCAATATACAGTGGATCTGCTTGCACGGCTTCCAATGCATACTTAAGATTGGTGAACACTTGAATCGCTTGCGCGTAATAGTCCCCTGAACCGCCCAAGACTCCTGTTTCATCTACAGAAACCTGACCTGAGATGAAGGCCAGTTTGGAGGCAGTAGTTACCACGACATGAGAAATTACAGATGTAACCTTATCCGTCAATGTCTTCGGATTCACGATTGCCATTGGCAGGTATGCACATTCCTTCATTAATTATTGTTTCGTTAGAATCTTTTTTATTGCTTGTTAAAAAGGGTATGATAAAAATTATATATAAAATTGTTTCATATGAAACAATTTTACTGTACTTAGTCACTCTTTATCCTGTCAACCCCAATCTTAATATGAGCATGCCTGTTTGTTTCTTAGGAAACAATATATGATATAATAAACAATTAAGTCGAGGGAGTCAGCATAATCATGGATACTGCCAGTAAGAACAAAACCGCCATTCATGGATTTTTCGTTAAGTTTCTTGAGCAAAAAGAGCAATATGAAGTCCGAATAACTGCCACATACCTGGAGGATATCCGGAAGCATATTGAATCGGAATTCAGCTTGAATATGACGGAACTGCACATCATTGCGTGCATCGGAGAGCAGGAGCCGATCAATGTCACTTCCATCGCGGAAAGGATAAATTTGGAGGTGCAGTTCAAGTGAGTGTAAATACGCCGCGTTTTTTAATCCAAGAAGCAATCCGGCCAAAGGTACCTTCAAGGTCAAGAAAAAGCCGCTCGTTTCCCGACAGGGGAACTGAGCAACATGATGCAGGTCAGGGAACGACCGCGGTTCGGCTGATATCGGCCTGAATTGCTGCGGCTTCTCCGCCATTCCTTTGAATATTCTGTACAACTTCTGCCGCCTGATCTGCACGATTCGCAAAATTGATAACCACCTTGGCGCCATGATTCGCTAAATACTCGGCAATGGTTCTGCCGATTCCTCTGGATGCTCCAGTGACCAAGGCAACTTTGCCGGCAAGCTTCTTATCCATTTCAGCAATCTCTCCTTTCTAATGTGTTTTAAAGGGGGACATTAAGCAAACGGGTAATCCATAACGACGATTCCTTCAACAAACGGGCCGATGGATTGCAATAAACTTTGATGCAGGGGATGCTGAATATAATCCCGGCAAGCCTGTTGATCCTCAAAAGTGACACGGATCCCCAGCGTAAACCCCTGCATATGCTCTATTTCCTCCGTAACATTAATCCCGGCGCTAAGTTCCACGATCCCCGGAATGTTCCTTTTAAAGTCATGCGCGCGTTTTATTGCACTTTCTTTTGCTTCAATAGAAACATCGGGCTTGAATTTCAATAGCACGATATGCTCAAACATTTTATTCCCTCCAAGGTTTCTGTTTATTTTTGACTTTGGAGCTGCTTCAATTGGGAGAGCTCCTTCATCCATTTCATTGAATATAACGGGCTAACTTCAGATTGTATGAATCTTTGCGAATGCTTCCGACTATGGCGGCTACTTTCATTTTCATCACCTCAATGATAGGGTTTGAATGGAGTTGAACATGTGGGGCCGATCATCACTGTCTATCCATTCTTGCTATTCCTCCTAAGGAGGACATAAACTAGTCTAAATGGACCCGAAGCGGCTAGGAAGAGATCTAGTTATCGTAGGATTGGGAATCCTACGTTCATGAATGGGTAGGAGGCATGGAGATCATGGCAAACAGATTGGACCGTTATGAGGAATTGTCCCGTTTTTTGCGTTCACGCCGTGAACGAATAACCCCAGAGCAAGCAGGTTTACCGGATTCCGGACGCAGACGAACACCCGGACTTCGCCGCAGTGAGGCAGCTCTTCTGGCAGACGTGGGATTGGATTGGTACACCTATTTGGAACAAGGGCGTCATATCAACGTATCCGCTGAGGTCCTTGATCGAATAGCGAAAGTGCTTCGGTTAGATGAATCGGAACGCAGGCATCTCTACCATCTTGCCCGTAAGCAATTTCCCTTGGCCGGTACGGAGCAACCCTCTAGGGTAACACCGGAACTTCAACGTTTTTTGGATAGCCAGAACCCTTCCCCTGCGAATGTCATGGATGCGCGCATGAACATCATTGCCTGGAATGAGGCCTACTGCGCATTAAATGGGAATCTCACGGTTATGCCGGATAGGGAGCGGAATTTGGTCTGGATGACGTTTACTTCTCCCCGTTTCCGCTATGCAAAGGGAGACCAATGGGAACTGCATGCTCGGCGAATCGTTGCCAATTTCCATGCCGGGTATGCACGTCACGTCGACGATCCTTGGTGGTCCGAGCAGTTCGAGGCGCTTTCACAGGCTAGCAGGGAGTTTCGAGAATTTTGGGATTCTCACGAGGTTCTCGATGCGATTGATGCTCCTAAGACGCTGCATTGTCCGAATCTCGGGATCTTGAATTTTGATCTTGTTTCGTTTCATTACTTGAACGATTCTAATTTGACCGTTTCCATTCACGTTCCTCATCCAGATGGCACGGTGGATAAGATGCAGCAACTGTTAATTGATTATCAGAGCCAGCATTCAGAGCAGCTTGAATCTTCTCCAAGAGTTTAGTATAGGAGGGCAATCATGAATGGGTTAAACTTAACGGGTACAAGAGCTCAATAATCATAAAGCAGCTTAGTATCAATTCGGTTTGAAAAAAAATCGAGTCTGTGCTATTATCAGAAAAATTCAAATAAAGCGAAGAAGAGAAGGCTATGCAATAGCGTTTATGTCCAGAGAGCAGAGGGATTGCTGAAACCTCCGTCGTAATGCATGTATAGTGTCGTCTCGGAGCTGTTGACTGAACGTAGAAGGCGTGATTTCACGCCCGCAAGTAGGATCAACCGGCTTGGCATCCGTTAACATGCTGCAGGTAAAGCATCGGCTTTACCTCATGAGACTGCAATTGCGAAATTGCAGTAAACCTGGGTGGTACCGCGAACATTCCCCTTTCGTCCCAAGGCTTCAAGCAGCTGCTTCGAGCCTTGGGAAGGAAGGGGTTATTTGTTTCATACCAGCAGGCGATGAAGAGAAAGCCGACAATGGCGCTTATGCCCAGAGAGCAGAGGAAACGCTGAAACCTTTGCCTTAACCCTTTGTATGGTGTCGTCTCGGAGCTGTTAACCGAAAGCGGCTGGTCTCATTCCATGCCCGAAAGTAGGCTTAACCGAAATGGTGCTCGTTAACGCGCCGCAGGTAAGGCATCGGCCTTACCTCATGAGGCTGCATTCGTGAGAAGGCAGCAAACTTGGGTGGTACCGCGAAAAAATCCCCTTTCGTCCCTGTATGAGCTGACTGCTGTCAGCTTGCTTAGGAGGAGAGGGGATTTTATTTTAACTAAGGAGGCTGCCCAATGGAACAGCAATTAGGAATGACGAATGAAACAACGACGCCATCAGAGGAATATATCACCGGTTCGGAGGTGCTTTTGCGAGGCTTGCTGCAGGAAGGCGTAGAGTGCGTATTCGGCTATCCGGGAGGAAATGTGCTCTATATTTACGACGCGATGGTACATCAGCCTGACTTCAAGCATATCTTGACCCGGCACGAACAAGGCGCGATTCACGCGGCGGACGGCTATGCTAGGTCGACGGGGAAGGTTGGGGTATGTATCGCGACATCCGGTCCAGGAGCAACAAATCTGGTGACCGGCATCGCAACCGCCTATATGGATTCGGTGCCGCTGGTGGTCATAACGGGGAACGTATCTACAACTGTCATGGGCACGGATGCTTTTCAGGAAGCGGACATTATTAGTATCACGATGCCGATTACGAAGCACAGCTACATGGTTCGCGATGTACTCGACCTTCCTCGCATCATTCATGAAGCGTTCTACATTGCAAATACGGGCCGCAAAGGTCCTGTCTTGATCGATATTCCAAAAGACGTGACCAACCAGCGGATGGCATATTGTCCAGCGGACACGGTTCAGTTGCGCGGATACCATGGAGCCCCGGAGCCGAATCCGGCAGAAATAGATGCGCTGCTTCAGGCGATTGCAGAAGCGCGCAAGCCGGTTATTATCGCAGGCGGCGGCGTTGTCTATTCGAACTCCTCCCAGGAGCTGATCAAATTCGTCCACACTACCCGGATTCCGGTCGCGACGACCCTGCTCGGGCTCGGCGGGTTTCCGAGCGATGACGAGATGTGGCTGGGCATGCTCGGACATCATGGCGTATATGCGGCGAATATGGCAGTGCAGAATGCGGATCTCATTATTTCGATCGGCTCGCGTTTCGATGACCGGGTTACGATGAAACTGGACGGATTTGCGCCTCAGGCCAAACGAATCGCCCATATCGATATTGATCCGGCGGAAATCGGCAAGAACGTCAAGACAGATCTCGCGTGCATCGGCGATATTAAAAACGTGCTGGCTTATGCGAACACGAAAGCGCAAGCAGCCCAGACGGGCGCCTGGATCGAGCAGCTTCAAGAGTATAAGGTGCAGCATCCGCTTCGGTATACCGATTCGGATACTGTCATTAAACCGCAATATGTGCTCGAGATGATTAGCGAGACGACGAAAGGAGATGCGATCATCACCACCGATGTAGGCCAGCACCAAATGTGGACCGCGCAGTTTTACCGCTTTAAGCATCCTCGCTCACTCATCACGTCGGGCGGTCTTGGCACGATGGGCTTTGGCTTCCCGGCTGCGATCGGTGCTAAAGTCGGCAATCCAGATCGCCTCGTCGTCTCGATCAACGGCGACGGGGGCATGCAGATGTGCGCGCAGGAGATGGCGATCTGCGCGATTCATCAGATTCCGGTCAAGATCGTGGTCCTGAACAACCAGGTGCTCGGCATGGTTAAGCAGCAGCAGGAATTGATGTACGAACGACGCTACAGCCAGATTGATCTGTCCGGCAGTCCGGACTTCGTCAAGCTTGCGGAAGCATACGGAATCAAGGGATTAAGGGCAACGAACAAGGCTGAAGCCTCCAAGGTCTGGCTTGAGGCGCTGCAGACGACAGGACCTGTGCTCGTCGAGTTCGTCATCCCGACCAATGAGAACGTGTACCCAATGGTGCTTGCCGGTACGCCGCTGGACCAAATGATTCTAGGGTACGACGAATAATTACGCTGAAGAGAGTCGTACGCTTCAAATCCCGCTCCCGCGGTGCTGAGGCATGGAACGCGGCGGGGATTTGGCCGGTCCAGCTCCGAAAGTACGAAGTACAAATTCTGTTGAAGATATGTGCTATTCATTAAGTTAACGGGGATGATAGTTCGGAAACAAACTACGGCAGCCGGCAAGACGATCGGCTGCCGTTTCCGTTGAAGTAATGTAGTCCACAACGGAATCGGATATGGACGCTTTACTTATGAAATGCCTTGCAAAATATGAACGATCTTCATTTCAATATTGGAATTGTCTATGATTTTCAGATATTCAGGTTTTAACAATTGATACTGCTTCATGTAGTAGAAATCCATTATCGCTTGTTTCAAGGTGATATCATACTGAATCGTAAATGACGGCTCGATAAAGCGTCGCAGCACAGCGTCATCTTGAACCATAAACATCACGGCATTCAATCTGTTGAAAATCTGTTGCTCCATACCGGATTCAAAAAAAGTTTGTAAGCTTTTATTCCGATTTTGTAGGGCAACGGACAGATTCTCAAAATGGTGCGGATAAAATTCCTTCAGGTCTTGCAAGAACAAATCAGAGATATACACGGCACACATCAAAGATTGTAAAAATGTTAATTGAAAACGATCCAAAAAAGAGACGGAATCGTCTTTGACAACGGTGTCGGCCTTCTTCGAATAATCAATGTAATAATCCACGACTTGTTCGATGATGTCTTCTTTGGAGGAAAAATGCTTATAGAGTGTCACTTTGCTGATATCCATATATTTTGCGAGATCGTCGACTTTCAGTTGGCTGAATTTTGTTTTTCTTATAACGGGTTTTATTTTTTCTACATATGTCTCTACACTCACGGCTTTTCTCACAGATAAGTGCCTCCCTTTAATGCCTCTCGAACTTATTATAACAAATTTACTGCTTTTTATGTATTAAATTAATTAAATGAACAAAATTAATAAAATAAGTTTACTTATTAAATCTATTGCTATATAATCGGTCCTGTACCTAATCATCCGAATACGGATTATACAAAGGGAGGACGATTCTAATGGAACCATTCAGTAAAGGCAAATTCTCTGACAAAAAGGTCGTGATCACGGGAGGTAGTAGCGGAATCGGCCTTGCGACGGCGAAGTTGCTAGTGGATGAAGGAGCACACGTTCTGATTACTGGACGTACTCAGGCGACGCTGGATGCGGCTCGTGAACAACTCGGCAGCAACGCAATCGCGGTCTTAAGCGATGCCGCCTCATTGAAGGATATCGCCGCATTAGCCGATCGAGTGGAGGCTGAATTTGGAACAGTTGATGCCCTGTTCGTTAACGCTGGTGTTACGGGGTTTGTCCCTTTCGAGGCAATGACCGAAGAAAAATACGACGAGATACTTACAATCAATGCCAAAGGACCGTATTTTACCGTGCAGAAACTCGCTCCGTTGCTAGGCTCAGGTAGCGGGGTAGTCCTTACCACCTCAATCGTGAACGTAGTGGGTCTTCCCATGCTCAGTGCTTACGCAGCTAGTAAGGCGGCGCTGCGCTCCATGACTCGAGGTCTGGCGCGCGAGTTATTACCTCGAAAAATTCGCGTCAACGCAGTCAGCCCCGGCGTCATTGACACAGGTATCATGGAAAAGTCAATGCCGGAAGAAGCTGCCGAGCAGACAAAGGCACAGATGAGACAGCAGATCCCAATGCTGCGTTTAGGCGATCCAGTTGAGGTAGCCAAAGCTGTTGCATTCCTAGCATTTGAGGCCACCTATACCACCGGGGCTGAGTTTCCTGTCGATGGAGGCGGCTCCCAGATCTAAGCTCCTCCGTTCGCACACCTGACTATTAAAGCGAGGGCAGGGGGGCATAGCTTCAGTTCATGACACCCTGCCTTCTAGTGAACTTTATCGTATAGGATTTCGTTGCTTTTCCTTGGAAGACCGTTCGAAATTACAGAGAACATGATTTTATCAGAGCAAAATGGAGGGGACATCACAATGGAGAATACCATGCGGACAATCCGGTTCCACGAATACGGGGAACCAACTGATGTCTTGTGCTTGGAGGAGGTGGCGATCCCAGAGCCAGGGCCGGGACGCATTCGCGTGAGAGTACGCGCTTGCGGCTTAAATCCGGTTGACTGGGTGACGTGCCAAGGCCACTTTGCCGGTCAACTACCCTTGCCTCGCGGAATCGGGTTGGACGTGGCAGGTATTGTAGACGCAATCGGAGAGGGCGTAACCGATGTTGCCATCGGCGATTCCGTTCTGGGTGCGGCAGATTTCATGAATGGATCGAGCGCCGGTGCGTCCGACCGAGCGATTATGTACTACTGGTTCCGCATGCCGGCCGGACTCGACTTTGTTCAAGCTGCAGCGTTGCCAATGGCAGTCGAAACCGCTTACCGAGGCATTGATACTCTTGGGGTGAAATCGGGTCAGATCGTACTCGTGCACGGAGCCGGCACCACGGTAGGGTTCGCCGCCGTTCAAATTGCCCTCATGCGCGGTGCCCGCGTGATCGCAACCGCTGGTCCCACCTACGCCGACAAGCTCCGCTCAATGGGGGCGTTGGTGACCTCGTACGGTGTTGGAATGGTCGAACGAGTGACCGAACTGGCAAAGCAGCCGGTTGATCTCGCCCTGGATACCGCGCCAATCAGCGGTTCATTGAAAGATCTGGTCCAAATCGTCAACGGGCATCCCCGGCATGTCCTAACCGTCAGCGATTTCGCCGCAGCCGCTGAGCTTGGCGTTCGCACCAGCTATGGAGAACTGCATACCGCACGTTATGACGTTGTCGGCGACTTTGCTGGGTACGCAGCGGACGGCAAGTTCACTATTCCGGTCGCGAAGACTTTTGAACTCGACGAATGGCGTTCAGCTGTCGAAATCAGCCAGAGCGGGGGTGCCCATGGCAAACTGATCCTCCTGCCCGACTCCGACTGATGAGCACATGTAACCGATAAAATTTTAAATGAAGGAGGATATGCATTGAGTAAGAACCAACGAGAACATATTGCAGTGATTACAGGCGCAAGTAACGGGATCGGGTTGGCATTGACCCGGAAAATGCTGTCGGAGAACTGGCAGGTGGTTACTTTGAACCGGTCGGATTTTCCGGCGGACGATAGATTCCTCCAAAATCATCTCAAGGACGGACGGCTCCGCACCTATAAAGTGAAGGATCTCACTGATTATGGCAGCTTAAGACACGCTTTGGAAGAAATAAAAAGCAAGGAACAGCGGATCGATATTTTGTTTAACAACGCCGGAGGAGGCTTAAGTGAGCTGCGCTATTCGAAACAAGGCCGCGAATTGCATTATGAATTGTTGACGGTCGTTCCTTTTATTATTCTGATGGAATTGAAGGGGCTGTTGAAGAACGGCAGCTTAAAAACGGTGATAAACACTTCGTCGCAGGTGTTTAGATTTACGAAGGAGTTTACGATCGAAAAATTGGAGCATCCCAAAACCTTCCGCAAAATGTATGGACCCTATGCGACTTCAAAGCTGGCTCTTTCGTTGTGGACCCAAGCCGTCGCACCGCAGCTTGCAAAGGAAGGCATCAAGATCCGCAGCGTTGACCCGGGCATTAACAACACGCTAAGAAAAGGAAAAGATTCCGGACTAACCGCAGGGTTTGAACTGTTTATGAAGTTTTTTTCCTCTCCGCCTACTCATGGAGCCAATCTATTATATGAGGGAGCTCTGGGCAAAAACAGCAATGAGACCGGCGTGTTTCTGTTCAAAGATCGGATTGCGGACTTGAAATTTACAGAACATGCGCAGCGTGTGCTGGAAAAAATCTCCGATATATATAGCCATGAATTTCTTGGAGGGAATGTTCAAGTTAATGGCCGAGTTCCATAAGATTGTTGCTTACAAGGCCATCTTCTGAAGTTCGTTCTCACATTAGGCTGGTACGAGTCTATCCAGCTGTTTTTATGGACTACTGGATCGTATGGTGGAAAGTTCTTTAGTTCGCGTAAGCGCCGACAGCGAGGTTGTTCCATCAATGAAATGGTGCTATGTGACATAGTGAATCAAATACTTCATAGTCATATCGTGGAAGAAGGCATTGAATCGATCGAGATTGCGTTCACGTTTTGGGTGTCATACGGGGGCAGTCTTTTTGTTTATGAGCTCAGTCAGTTTTTACTGGTTGAGCTTTTCGTTATTTGCCCAACATGAGCCCTATCGCTAGGGTTCAAGTCCCGATTAAACAAGACTAAACCTAAAGATATCTTTTCCTTGCTGACTATGCGTATGATTTTTCCCCACTAGCATCCGCCTCAGCAATTAAATCTGCATATCTTTTCCCCTGTTGATCTCTTGTTACCAATTATTACATCCCGTATAATCTCATTATGTGACAACGCGTGCACAGTAAGGAGAAGAACAATATCAAAAAGATGAGGAAATCACCCATGAGAAAATTGCTAGTATGCACGTTAGCTATCATGCTAAGTTTAGCTGCGTTCACCCCCGCTATTTACGCTTCTGAAGTCCGAATATCTGTGGATGGGCGTGATGTACAATTCCCGGATGAGCACCCCTACGTCGATCGGAGATCCAACCTTACGATGGTTCCACTTGCTTTTGTATCCGACAAGCTCGGAGCTGCTACGAAATGGGACGGAAGTTCAAAACAAATTACGATCTCACTTAACCGTGACACGATTATTTTGGTAATTGGCGATAATCATGCACTGGTGAATGGAAAAAGAGTAGATTTCGAGGGGGCGGCGGCGCTCAAAAACGGCCGCACGATGGTTCCGGTGCGTTTTATTAGTGAAGTATTGCATGCAAATGTGGAGTGGCAGCCCGCGCGCAATCTGGTGAGCATTATGACCTCCGTGGCCAATGTTCCGAAAGGAACATGGATATGGGACAGTCACATCATCAAACAGGATCAAGAGAAAATGATAAGCTTCGCCAAAATGAAGGGTGTGACATCCATTTACCTGCAGGTGGATAGAGATATCGACCCAACGATATATGAGGGCTTTATTCGAAAAGCCAAAAACGAAGGAATTCAAGTGGAAGCACTTGAGGGGCGACCCGAATGGGTCTATGAGTCTAAGCAGGAGGATATTCGGAATTTCATCGCGTGGGTTAAAACCTATAATTTCGCTGTTGGCCCGGAAGGAAGCTTTACGGGACTGCATTTCGATATTGAACCTTATGCGCTAAGCGAATGGACAAAGCACAACAAAGCGATTCTTGAAAGCTGGATGGACAATATGAGACTGATCGAAAAAGAAACGAAAGGCAGCGGCTTGAAAATTTCGATGGACGTTCCGTATTGGCTTAATACGATTCATGTACCCGGGAAGAATTACAGTATGAGTGCATGGATGCTGGAGAAGTTCGATTGCCTCGTCATCATGAATTATCGGAATCATGCGTTAGGCAATAATGGAATCGTGGAAAATGCGCAGGTCATGCTGAGAGAAGCCTCCACGCTCAAGAAGAAAATTGTTGTTGCTGTTGAAACGGTCAAAAGCACAGAGGGTCCTCGGGTCTCATTCTATTCCATAAGTAATAAAGTGATGGAAAAGGAGCTTCAGTCCGCCCATAATCAATTGGCGCACTACGCAAGCTATGCCGGCTTTGCCATTCACGATTTCAAAAGCTGGCAGGACATGAAATAAGAAGCTGCTTCTGTTCATAAGGGACATATTTCCGCTTAGCTACGGGTAATTACCAGATCATCATCTCATCATACCGAACAACCTAGGCCCAAGGTGCAAACGCGGCCATTGAAGCCAAATAGCGATTGAATGAAGGCAGCCCATTAGGGTTGTCTTTTTTTTTCGGATCTCGTTCGGAATTAGAACCTTCCTTATTGTCAAGGGGAGGACAGTGCGTAATTTTTTCTAAATAACCTACCTTACCGCAAAGTAAGGTAACTGTAAGATAAACCATTGGTTTGTCTTTTTCTTTTTCATTATGATACTTACAACCATGTAACCATAAGGAGGGATTAATCATGACTAATAATCAAAATTTTAAAGCCATTACGATCATATCATTTATATTTTTGTTTGCCTTTATCAGCCTGTATACCATTGTTCCACCCAGTCCAGATAAGAAGGCGGACATCTCGAAAAATTTCTCAGCAGATCGTGCTGTCCAACATTTAAACAACATAGCAAAGACAGCTCATCCAAGCGGATCAGCAGAAAATGAAAAAGTAAGAAATTATCTTGTTGAACAACTAGAATTAATGGGATTGAGACCAGAAATCGAACACTCCAATCATGCTTCTCTATACCCCAAAATGTTGACTGGCGGAGATATGTACAAAGTGATTGGTAAACTTGAAGGTACCAGCAGTGATCATGCAATGATGATGTCTGCACACTATGACTCTGTTCAACAAGGACCAGGAGCTAGTGATGATGGAAGCGGAGTAGCTGCTCTATTAGAAACCATACGTGTATTAAAATCAGGTCCTCCTTTGAAAAATGATATCTATTTTGTGTTTACAGATGGCGAAGAGCAAGGATTAATGGGAGCAAAGGAATTTTGGACGAAATCAAATCATAAACAAAAAATGGATCTCATCATTAATTTCGAGGCAAGAGGAACAAGTGGTCCGTCTATCATGTTCCAAACCAGCGATCAAAACGGTTGGATGGTAAAAGAATTTGCCAAAGCAGCCCCCAATCCCGTTACTTCATCCTTACTAGGAAATCTGTTTGAAATCATGCCAAACGACTCGGATTTAACGGTTTCCAATGAAAATAAAATACCCGGATTGAATTTTGCTTATGGTGATGGATGGACCGGATACCATACACCACATGATGATGTCAAACACCTAGATATACGTTCGTTAGAACACCAAGGGCAAAATGCCTTAGCCATGGCTAGGCACTTCGGTCAATTGGATTTACATGATATTAAGAAAGAGAATGCCGTTTATTTCAACTTTTTTGGGGTAGTCATTTCCTACTCTTACTACTGGGTCTATCCCCTTACAGGGCTGATTGTACTTTTATTTGCAATGGTTATGATCTTTGCAGTAAAGAAAAAGTGCGCCACTTTCAAAGGGTTAGGAATCAGTTTGCTAGCTATCCTGTTAACTGTCATTTCTTCGATCATCGCAACGGTACTGATTTGGATGGGGGTAAACGCACTTTGGGCTGAAAAAATGACTTTATTTAGTGGTGCAGTATATGACAGTCTTTATTATCAGTGGGCATTTCTGTTAATCACGGCATCTATCTGTTTCCTTATCTGGAGGAAATTACGCACCGTAAATGAATGGGAAATGACATTGTCGGCGATCTTTCTTGGTGTCATATTTCTCATTTTGTTAACACAATTTCTGCCTGGTGCCAGCTATCTGTTTGCTTGGCCATTGCTTGTATCACTACTGATACTTGGGTGGGTGGTATGGAAGAATAAAATGGATAAAATAAATACCAATACATGGGTGTTATCCCTTATATCCTTCTTACCCATAGTACTGTTCGTCCCACTGCTCAAGTTGCTTTTCACCTTTTTTCCGGTCAGTCTTGCACCTTATCTCATGTTGCTTTTTGTTTGGCTCTTAGCTTTGTTATTCATGCAATGTAAACAGCTATTCCAACTAGGACGATGGGTACCTTATACCTTGATAGGAATCGCGGCAGTAATATTATCGATTAGTTTTTTCAGAGCTAATCCAAGTGCAGATCGACCTATAGATAGTAACCTATTCTATGTCGTGGACCAGGATAAAAAACAAGCACAGTGGGTTACAACCCAACCACCAGATGATTGGACGAAGAAATATATAGCTACAACGAATATATCCAATATAAAATCTATTTTACCGTTTAACTATGATAAAAAAGCATGGGTAGGAAATGCACCCGTACGAAACTATCAAATGGCACCAATAAAGCTAGTAAAGACAGAGGAAAAACAAGGGAATAAGATGATTCATTTTCGATTTTCAGGTGGAACAGATGTGCAAAACATGTATCTGTCTATTCCTGGTGGTCGCGTTCAAAAAATAAAAGTTGGTGAAGAATCCTTTACCATACCTAAATCAATGGACACTTTTTATTACAAACAAGCAGGTATTCCAAAACAAGGTTTGGATGTCATTGTAGAGGTTAAAGGGAATCAACCCGTAGCGTTTACTTTTGGTTCTGAACAACATCCTGATCCAGAAATTCGCTCCAAACGTCCACCTCATCTAATGACAAGTGGACTGTTTGATGAAAGTATTTTGGTGATCAAACGGGTCACTTATTGATCCTTAAGAAGAAGTTATCCTGATTCTTGAGATAAATGATACCTAAGGAGAGTGACATTATGAATGATACATGGAACCCCGAATCGCAAGGTGTGCTGCGCCTTCCTTCAGGTCGACTCGTCCGCGGCAGGGCACTAAGACGTCCACTTCCCCCAGGGCTTCAACCCACTTTTGCACTCTACCTGCTCGGGCGAGAACCAGCGCCGGTTACCTGGGAAAGCCACTGGATTCTTTGGCCGGACTTCTGGCTGCCCAAACACAAGGCTGCAGCCGCTGACGCGCTTCGCGAAGCATGGACTCGCGCTGAAGTTGAACGGGTCGAAATCGCCTGTGGGGGAGGGATTGGACGAACGGGGACTGCACTAGCCTGTCTCGCTGTGATTGATGGAGTACCCCATCATAAAGCTGTCGACTATGTCCGGGAGCACTACACTCCACGTGCTGTTGAGACGCCTTGGCAGCGCCGCTTCGTCTCTCGTTTCAAATAGGGAGTTATTTTAGCTTCGTTTTCTGTACTGGCCGGGCGTCTCTCCTGTTAACGATTTGAATACTCTGTAAAAATGAGCAGGTGTTTCATATCCGCATTTCTCTGCGATCACATTCACATTCTCGTCGGAAAACAAGAGAAGTTCCTTGGCTTTAATGATACGTTTGGTGTTGACGTAGCCTATAACGTTCAATGAAGTTAACTGCCGGAATACTCTGGAGAAATGAGAAGGCGACACGCAGGCTTCCCTTGCAAGGTCAGTCAGATGAATCTCTCGCTCGGGATGCTCGTCAATCCGCTTTAGAGCCCGCAATATCCAGGAGGGGCCAATCCGCGGGCTTTCGTGCTGGGTTATTTCATCGGTCAGGAGATGACGATTAATTTGCAGAAGTAACTGGCCGATCGTCAGCAGCACGGCTTCACGGTATCCCGTTTCCTGGTTCGCGAACTCGTCCGCGATTTGCTTGATTGCCATTTCGGCGGCAATTCGCAGTGATCCCGCCAGTCCAATCTTGAACTGCTTTTTTTTGCGGGCGATTTCATAGCATTGAAGCGGAAAGTATCCATCGCCGAGCGAAGGCCCGGCAATGAGAGTCGGTGCAAAGAAAATCGCCGATGAGACGATTGGGTCTTCTAGGTCCGGCAGGGCATGATGGATCGTGTTGCCGGGGATAACGAACAGATCGCCGGCGCTTTTTTGGTACCAGCAATTGTCGATGAAAAATATCCCTTGGCCGCTGTGCACATAAACGAGTTCATAATGATCATGCAGATGATTGGGGAGTTCATTGTCCGGGTACTTTATGGTCTTATACACAATTTCAAACGGAAACAGCGGATCTCCGGCAAATGATTTACGGTAGGGCTGCATGGGTGGAGACCTCCTTTTCGGCGCTTGGTCATATCAAAAAAGGATATAAAAATGCCTGTTCTAGACATTACAATATCATAAAACGGAATATACAATAAGGGTATTCAAACTAAGGATACCAAAGATATTTAGATAACGAGGTGCTTGTTTAAGATGAGAATCGATGCCCATCAGCATTACTGGTCTATCGCACGCGGGGATTACGGATGGATTACGCCGGAGATCCCGAAGCTTTACCGCGATTTTTTGCCAGCCGATCTGGAGCCGCAATTACGCGTTCATGGGCTGGATGGTACGATCCTGGTTCAAGCCGCCCCGACTGTCTCGGAAACAGACTTTATGCTGAGGCTGGCTGAACAGACGCCTTCCATACTTGGCGTCGTAGGCTGGCTCGATCTGTTCGACCCGAACCACCGACTGCATTACGAGAGATTCAGCCGCCACCCGAAATTTGCAGGCTTTCGTATCATGATCCAGGACATGCCCGACGCAGCGCGAATTTTGGAGCCAGCATTTGTGAAAGCGCTTAAAGGCTACTCCCAGGATGATGTTTCGATCGATCTGTTGATCGTATCCGGGCAACTCCCCCCAGTACTGGAGCTGCTGAGGCAGGTTCCAAACCTGAGGGGCGTCATTGATCATATCGGAAAGCCGTCGATCCGAAGCGATGAATGGGAGTCATGGGCAGAGGCAATGAGCCAGGCTGCTGCGTTTCCAGGCATCCACTGCAAAATCTCGGGGATGGTGACGGAAGCCGATCATGAAAGCTGGGATTACGTAGAGTTCGCTCCTTATGTCCAGCACATTCTGGAGATATTTGGCCCAGACAGAGTCATGTTTGGCAGCGATTGGCCAGTCTGCCTGCTTGCTGCCGGGTACGACGAGGTTATAGAGATTGTTCGGCGGGCTCTACCGAAGTCTTGGGGAGAAGAGGAACAGTCGCGGTTGTTCGGAGTCAATGCGAAAGAGTTCTACAAGCTTTGAGCGTTTAGAACCTGAGCTCACAGTGCTGGTAATCGGCCAAAAAGTCTGGAAAAAGAATCGCCAATATGCATGGATGGAGGGAAACCAAAATGAAGTTTCGAAAATTGGGTCGCACGGGACTCGAGGTGTCGGTCCTCAGCTTCGGCGCCTCTTCGCTCGGATCGGTCTTCCGCGAAACGTCAGACCGCGAGAGCATTAAAACAGTGCATGCTGCCCTTGACGCAGGCATCAACTATATTGATGTTTCGCCTTACTATGGATTGACCAAGGCGGAGTCCGTACTCGGCCAGGCGATCAAGGAGCTTCCGCGGGATCGTTTCCTGCTATCGAGCAAAGCAGGACGATATGGTGAGAATACATTTGATTTTTCTGCGAAACGAATTTTTGACAGCGTTGAAGAAAGCCTGAGGCGGCTGAACACGGATTATCTCGATATTCTTTTTTTGCATGATATTGAATTCGTGCCGTCCGGCATCATTCTAGAGGAAGCTGTGCCTGCACTGCTCAAGCTGAAGGAGCAGGGGAAGATACGTTTTACAGGCGTTAGCGGACTTCCGCTGAAACTATTCGAGCAGATCCTTCCGCAGATTGAAGTGGACGCGATCCTGTCTTATTGCCACTATTCTCTCAACGATACCACATTGCTTGATCTGATTCCGCTGCTAGAGGAACGCAGCATCGGCCTGGTCAATGCTTCACCGCTTTCTATGGGGCTGCTGAGCACCCGAGAAACCGCTGACTGGCACCCGGCTGATCCCGAGCTTAAAGCTGCCTGCAGGAAGGCGGCCGAACACTGTGCCTCCCGCGGATACGATATCGCCCAGTTGGCCGTGCAATTCTCGACCGCTAACGAACGTATTCCGACGACGCTGGTGAGCACGGCTAATCCGGAAAACATCGTCAAGAACGCAAGGTGGGTCGAAGAGCCGATGGACCAGGAGCTGCTGGGTGAAGTGTCGGACATTCTCGCTTCGGTCCATAATCGGACCTGGGCGAGCGGACTACCTGAGTATAATGGCAGTCCACGGACGGAAGCGAAAGAGGGGCGGGCGTAGTGAAAGGGATTGTCTGCGAAGAAGCCGGAAGGCTGGTTTATCGAGAGGATTTACCCGAGCCAGTTAGGGGCGAAGGAGAGGCGATTGTTGCGATTCGACGCATCGGCATCTGTGGCACGGACCTGCACGCATACCAGGGAAACCAGCCTTATTTTACTTACCCTCGCATCCTCGGGCATGAGCTCTCCGGGGTGATCGAAGAGATTGGCGATAATCCGGAAGGGCTAAGAGTGGGCGATCAGGTCAGTATGATTCCGTACCTGCACTGCGGCCATTGCGGCGCCTGCCTAAGCGGCAAAACGAACTGCTGCCGCAGCATGCGCGTGCTGGGCGTGCACCTGGATGGCGGCATGCGCGAGCGGATTTCTGTTCCCGTCTCCCATCTATTCCGGATGGAAGGGCTGTCACTGGATCAGGCGGCTCTACTCGAGCCTCTGGCGATCGGCGCGCATGCCCTCCGCCGATCGGGTCTACATCCC
>NZ_JAMBDM010000010.1:0-272696 GCF_025142895.1 Paenibacillus sp. p3-SID867 | reverse complement strand
CGTAAGACCCCTTGAAGACGACGAGGTAGATAGGTTGGAGGTGGAAGTGCAGCAATGCATGGAGCTGACCAATACTAATCGGTCGAGGGCTTATCCAAATTACCCCAAAAAGTGAAGCGAAGCTTTGAAGCAACGCCGAATACTTTCCGGGGACCCCGATACCACATCGGGTGAATGCTACGAATTCTAATGTGCTGCAAAGATCGTTTCGTATCTAGTTTTCAGGTGATCAATCACTTGAATTGAATATTGTTCCCTGATAGCTCAGTTGGTAGAGCACTCGACTGTTAATCGAGTTGTCACAGGTTCGAGTCCTGTTCGGGGAGCCATTTATGGAGAGGTGTCCGAGTTGGCCGAAGGAGCACGATTGGAAATCGTGTAGGCGCCAAAAGCGTCTCGAGGGTTCGAATCCCTCTCTCTCCGCCACTATTATTTTAAGCAAGGCCCGTTGGTCAAGGGGTTAAGACACCTCCCTTTCACGGAGGTAACAGGGGTTCGAATCCCCTACGGGTCACCACTTTCTTAATTGCATCAGGGGATGAGAATCCCGTCGGTTCGTCGGAGGATAACTTCGTAAGCATTGACCTCGCAGTCTCGAACGAAGTGAGAGTATCCCCTACGGGTCACCACTTTCTTTAAAAAAACACTTGCTTCTTATATCAGATTTTGATATGATAAAAGTCGCTTTGTTACGGAGGCTTAGCTCAGCTGGGAGAGCATCTGCCTTACAAGCAGAGGGTCGGGGGTTCGATCCCCTCAGCCTCCACCATTTATACACCTTTATAATGACGCGGGGTGGAGCAGTTCGGTAGCTCGTCGGGCTCATAACCCGAAGGTCGTAGGTTCAAATCCTGCCCCCGCAACCAATTTATATCGCAATAGCGATAATGCCTCGTGGAACTGTGGTGTAGAGGCCTAACATGCCTGCCTGTCACGCAGGAGATCGCGGGTTCGAATCCCGTCAGTTCCGCCATTCTTTACAACTTTGGGATGAGATGAGTATCCGATATGGGTTCCGTCAAAGTTCGCGAAGAGCTTTAAGGCTCGGTAGCTCAGTCGGTAGAGCAGAGGACTGAAAATCCTCGTGTCGGCGGTTCGATTCCGTCCCGAGCCACCATGTACGTTTTATAACTTTATATGCCGGTGTAGCTCAATTGGTAGAGCAACTGACTTGTAATCAGTAGGTTGGGGGTTCAAGTCCTCTCGCCGGCACCATTCTGGAGGATTAGTGAAGTGGCTAAACACGGCAGACTGTAAATCTGCTCTCTTCGAGTTCGGTGGTTCGAATCCATCATCCTCCACCAGTTTTTAGGGGCATAGTTTAAAGGTAGAACAGCGGTCTCCAAAACCGTTAGTGTGGGTTCAATTCCTGCTGCCCCTGCCAATCGTATCACAGTGTTTCAATATGGCGGTCGTGGCGAAGTGGTTAACGCACCGGATTGTGGCTCCGGCACTCGGGGGTTCAATTCCCCTCGATCGCCCCATATTACAAAATCATATTGGGGATTAGCCAAGCGGTAAGGCAACGGACTTTGACTCCGTCATGCATAGGTTCGAATCCTATATCCCCAGCCATTGATTTTTATGTTTGCGGACGTGGCTCAGCGGTAGAGCATCGCCTTGCCAAGGCGAGGGTCGCGGGTTCGATTCCCGTCGTCCGCTCCATTTTTATTTCTGGCGCCATAGCCAAGTGGTAAGGCACAGCTCTGCAAAAGCTTTATCCCCAGTTCGAATCTGGGTGGCGCCTCCATTACAAACTTATGTGCCCTTAGCTCAGCTGGATAGAGCGTTTGACTACGAATCAAAAGGTCAGGAGTTCGAATCTCTTAGGGCACGCCATAATGTAAGCCGGTGTGGCGGAATTGGCAGACGCGCGCGACTCAAAATCGTGAGGGAAACCGTGGGGGTTCGAGTCCCTTCACCGGCATCATCCAAAAGGAATGTAGACGTTAAACGTCTGCATTCCTTTTTTCGTTGCATCTACATCGATTGCTTCTTCGTGATTTTAATTTTAGACTCCATTCTTCTTGTTACCTCTCCAGTAATCGCGAGGGCTTTTCTATCACCTTCGGAGCTTCCTCGAGCTACACTCCTTAAACTAAACTATCATTAGAAACCACATTCTTTATAGGTAAAACAAAGATTATCCAGATGAACTCATCTACACAGGCTAACCCATCGAATCATCGATCCAGTGCAGGGTTGGACGTAGGTCTGTAGAAGGCCCCGCCTTAGGTCTAGGTCCAAAAACCGTCCCCAGGCCGTTTTAGCCAAACTCGAAATTACCTAGAATAGAGTCATAAGGTTGAACAAAAGAAACAACGATCAAACAACAGAAAGGCGGTGTATAAATGAGAAATTCAAAAGGAAATGGAATGAGTATCCTGTTGATTGGTGTAGGGATCTTGGTTCTCCTTGGAGTATTCGGTCCTCTGCTTGGATGGTTGTTCAGTCTTCTAATTCCAATCCTGATGGTCGCTTTGGGATACTACGGGATCCGGAGAGGTAACACCTTGATGGGATGGGTTATTCTCGGTATCGGTGTGATCTGGTTGATGGGTAAACTGTCTTGGCTGATCGGTCCGATCTTTGGAATTATCTTGATCATCTACGGGTTGTCCCGATTGAAGAATGGTAGACCCCGTTATTGATAAAAACCACTACATTAAATAACATGCATGAACAACAGATCATGATAGATGAGGAGGGCTAAGCCAATATGAGTGTTTTCCGGCGGATAAGAGACATAACCGTAGCAACATTGAATGAAAAGCTCGAGCAGAGCCAGGATCCGGTTCGATTGATCGACCAGTTCCTACATTCAACCAGACAGGACATTGCTGAGGCTGAGAAGCTGCAGCAGCAATGCCAAGTACATTCTAGACAGCTGAAGCAGCAGGTGGATCAAGCCGAATCCATGCGATATAAACGCGAAGAGCAGGCACTGCTTGCACTGAAGGCCGGCGAAGAACATCTTGCCAAGCTGGCATTGCAGGAGAAATTGATCTATGAGGAAAAGATCGAGCAGTATCAAGGCCTGTTGTCCTCAAGCCTGGAGTCGCTAAAAGAAATCGAGGAGCAGCTCGGCGAACTGCGGATGGAATACCAGACGGTATACAGCAAGCGTCAATATTATGTTGCCCGAGTGGAAACCCTTCGTCTTCAGCAGAAAATGAATGAACGTACGGGATCCTACGGCGGCGGTCATGACGTACCGAAGATGTTCAATCGCCTCGAAGACCGTATCAGCGATTGGGAACTGGAAGCCAGAAGTCTTCGCGATTTACGCCGCATGGGGCAGGAATACATGGAACAGGCTGGTGAATCGGTCTCCACTGTATTAGAAAAAGAACTTGCCCGCCTGAAGCAAAAGCTGAATAACAGCGGAAAGGAGTAACCATGACTAGATTGTACCGTTCCACCCGAGACAAAATGTTCACAGGGTTGATCGGCGGTATATCCGATCATTTCGGAGTCGAATCTACCCTACTTAGAATCATATTTGTAGTCAGTATCTTTTTTACAGGCGGTACAACGCTGTTGATCTATCTGATTGCATCCCTTGTAGTACCTAAGGAGCCGTATTATCACGATCCGTATGGTCCACAGGGCAGACATGGCGGCGGATACCGTTACAACGATCATCCGGGCCCTGGACCAGGCTACAACAGCTATAATGATTCTTATGGACGTCAAGGCTATCCTAATGAGCATAGTAGCTTTGGTCCCAAATATGACCGTCCCAATGGTGCAAGAAACAACGCGTCAACGGATTCCGATCTGGATGCGATGATGAAGGATATTGAAAGAAAAGCAATGCAAAAAGAAATCGAAGAATTGAAGAAAAAACTTTCGAACTATGAGAAGGGAGATAAATAACATGGGAGTATTTAAAAGAATTAAGGATATGACGAAAGCATCGGTGAATGAACTGCTGGATAAAGTAGAGGATCCGATCGTAATGTTGAACCAGTACCTGCGCGACATGGAGGCAGAAATTCATGAAGCAGAGGTAACGGTTGCGAAGCAAATGGCTAATGAGCGTCGTATGAAGCAGCGCGTCGATGAGGCTGTGAAGATGGCGGCACAACGTGAAGCTCAAGCTGAATTGGCTCTGAAGAATGGTCAAGAAGAAGTGGCTCGCAAGCTGCTTGAAGAAAAAATCTATTTCGATCAAAAAGAAACCGAGTACGTGGAATTGCACCTGCAATCCGAGACTCAAGCAAAAGAACTTGTAGCTCAGCTGCATGAAATGAAAGACGAGTTCTACAAAATGCGCAACAAGCGCAATGAGCTTGTAGCCCGCGCTCAAATGGCTAAAGCGAAGAAGCAAATGTCTCAAGTGAGCAGCCTGCACACAATCGAAAGCGGTAGTGCTTCGATGGGCTTCCACCGCATGGAGGAAAAAATCATGCAAATGGAAGCAGAAGCTGATGTGCTTCGCGCCCCATACCGTCCTAACAATGCAGTATACACAAGCCCCGTGGACGCTGAGAAGCAATTGAAGGTGGATGAGCAGCTGCAAGCTTTGAAAAACAAAATGGGGAATTCTTCGAAGTCCGAGTAATTCCTTAGCAAGTCAGCAAAATAAGATTAAACCGTATTCGAACACCATGTTCATATGATATGCTATACGAATGAGATTGTCGTATAGTACAGGCAAAGCCATACAGTGGGGAACGTCTCACTGATATGGCTTTTCCGAGCTTATATCTTGGTCATCAAGGAGGTGCGACATGGACAGAAACCGCTGGATAGCAGTTGGTTTAATCAGCTTGGGTTTTATTATGCTTTTCGGCCGGTGGTTTGGTTTCTTCACCATTGTCGCCCTGTTACTCATGTTTGCTGGTGTCCTTCAGATCAAACATGGACATGTGAAGAAGGGATACATTCTGCTCGGAGTAGGTGCCGTACTGCTGCTGCTGGAGCATCTCATGTTGATTATCGGCATCAGCTTGATATCGCTAGGTTTTTTTTATGGCAAGTCCAAACGAGCTCATACCACGACGAAGTACATTCAGAAGCAGAACTTTATGTCCAACTTTGATTGGGACCGGGCTCCGTGGGTGATGCGCAGTCTGAGTGTGTGGCATGTGCTGGGAGAGGCGGATGTGGATCTGTCCCTGGCCCTTCCGGAGGAACGCCAAACGGTCCTGATGTTCCATGGAATGCTGGGGGATATTGATCTGATGATCCCGGACTATTATGGGGTGGAGATCGAAGCATCCATCCTGTTTGGCTCCATTCATATGGACGACCGGAAGGAAACCGGCATATTAAACCGCGTGCGGTATAAATCACCCAATTATGAGACCAGTGAATATAAAGTGAAATTTATTGTTTCTTATTTAGGCGGAGATTTGAATATAAGAATGACATAATAAACGTAAGTTTTGTGTAAACCATTCAGGAGGGTTGCCCCGTGGAAACGGAAAAGAAAGCAAATATGATTACCCGAAGTATGCGTGAGGGGACCCTTCTGGGATTGGTTGTCATGCTCGTTGTCCTATATTTACTATATACATATGGTTATCTTCAACCGTTTGAGACGTGGAAGAACCGGATCGAAGCCGGCATTACGATCGTATTGCTGCCGATTGGGCTGGGAGCGATCTATGGCTTCTTCCAGGGATACCGGGTAAAACGACGGGTCGATCTTGTGAGGGAAACGCTGGTGAACTGGGAAAAAGGCAGCCTTACGGACGTCATGCCGGACATCGGCGAAGACGAAGTGGGCCGGCTTGGAGAACAGCTGGTGAAGATCAGCAAACGCTGGGAGGATCAGGTGTCTTCCTTGCAGCGGTTATCTACGAACAATGCCCAGCTTGCCGAGCAGGCCAGGGTTACGGCGATTGTGGAAGAGAGGCAGCGTCTGGCGCGCGAGCTCCATGATGCGGTTTCTCAGCAGCTGTTTGCCATCTCGATGACGGCAACCGCTGTGGGCAGAACGCTGGATAAGGATTTTGACAAAGCGCAGCGCCAGGTGGCTCTGATCGAGGAAATGTCGGCTGTGGCCCAGTCCGAGATGAGGGCGCTTCTTCTTCATCTGCGGCCGGTTTATCTCGAAGGAAAGGCACTTGAGCAGGGGCTGCGTGAACTGATTAAGGAACTGCGAATCAAAGTACCTATGGAAATTACGTTTGAAATGGACGATGACATACATTTGCTTAAAGGGATCGAAAATCATCTGTTCCGGATTATCCAGGAGGCCATGTCGAACACCCTCAGACACGCGAAAGCGGAGAAAATGGATATCCGTATTCACCGCAGGCAGAACACCGTTCGGGTGATGCTGCGGGACGATGGGATCGGATTTGAATTGGATGACAAGAAACAGACTTCCTACGGTCTATCGACGATGCAGGAACGGGTGACGGAGATCGGGGGCTCGGTACAATTCATAACAGCACCGGGTAAAGGGACTCGAATTGAGATCGTTGTGCCACTCATAAACGAAGAACGCAAACGGGGGGATGTAGATGGAAACGCCGATTAAGGTGCTGCTGGTGGATGATCATGAGATGGTCCGGATCGGTTTAGCGGCTGTGCTTGGTACTGAGGACGGCATTGAGGTCGTTGGTGAAGCGGGCAGCGGCGAGGAAGGGATACGCTTAGCGCAGGAATATCATCCTGATGTGGTGCTGATGGATTTGGTGATGGACGGAATGGATGGAATCGAGACGACGCGCCAATTGATGAATCAGTTTCCAAATCTTAAGGTCATTGTACTGACCAGCTATCTGGACGATGAGAAGATGTATCCGGTTATTGAAGCAGGTGCGTTCAGTTATTTATTGAAGACATCCCGTGCTTCTGAAGTAGCTGATGCTATACGTGCTGCCGCACGCGGGCAGTCGGTGCTGGAGTCGCAGGTTGCCTCCAAGATGATGAATCGATTCCGGCATCCGCAAAATGAAGCTCCGGCGCATAACGACCTTACGGACCGGGAAATGGAAGTGCTGCGACTGGTGGCGCAAGGCAAGTCGAATCAGGATATTGCTGATGATTTGATTATAGGCATCAAAACCGTGAAGTTTCATGTAACGAATATTTTAGGCAAGCTGGGGGTAGAGGATCGAACCCAGGCTGCCATCTACGCTTATAAAAATGGGCTGGCTGAGTAAAGAATGCCGGCCCTTTTTTATGCGATGGTCGTGACATAAACATATCCAAGATGCTCTGAGGTTGTTGAGCGTAGTACGAAAGCAGATCCATGATGCGATGCGTGAGTTATAAACATATCCATGTAAACAATGAGAGAGAGACGTAAAGACTCCCGGATCGGGAGCTTTTTTTATTTATTGACAGGAAAGAAGAAATCTCTACATACAGCCCGATGGAGGATCTTTTTAAAAAGCGAGGTATAAATCCGTGGTGCCAAGGCCATCCTTTTACTAGATTGATAGATTCGGACGGGGAGGCGTGACTGATCATGCGGAAGATGCGTTTACAGATCATTGTGATGATGCTGTTGCTGTGCGGGGCAGCAGGTATGATGGCGGGTTTTGCGGGAACAGCGGACAGCAATCGAAACGAATCCGCTCCGTATGCAGGAGAAGCGTCAGCTTCAGCTTTGCGCGGAACGGAAGAATCAAGTGTCAATGGAATAACTAGAGCCGGGGAAGCAGCAGAAAGCGATCTAACGCTTCTGGCGGCGCTTGGGCAAGAACATATGGAGCCTTCGGCAATACTCACGGTAAAAATTCAAGGTGAAATGATAAATTCCATACCCAAGGATCAAGCTAAGACAACAGCTGAGCAGCTGGCTCGTACAATGGGGCTCTCCGGGATTACAACGTCCCAGCTTCAGGGAAATGAAGTATTCCAAGCAGAAGGCGTGCTCTCCGGTGTATCGGTGCATCTGGACTGGGCTTTCACGACGGAGGGTCATAGTTATGTCAGAGCCATGCTTGTAGGAGACGCAGCAGGACAGTCCCGGGATATGATGACCCTACAGCAGCAGATTCAAGAGATGATGAAGCAAGCAGGCATACCGAACTCCTGGAATGCGTCCATTCAAGGATATGCATCGGAGACGGCTAGCGTTGATGGAACGATGGCTCAGGTAGAAGGGGCTGTAGCCCAAAAACTCTCGCTTCGCCCCGTTGAGGATTATGCAGATGACACAACACAAAGCCGTTCATATGAGGTTCCTTCACTGGGTGCTTTTGTGATGAGTGGCGACACGCCGATTCATATGCAGATCGCGGTGCATGAAGATTCGATGAAGAAAAGTAGTAGAATAACGATCGGATTTCCCGTCATTACAATAGAATATTGAAAATGATTTCTGAAACTCGGATGAAAAAATGCGGAATGAGATAGCATACTTGAAATGAATATGCTAAAATGTCATCACATCGAGTTAAGTGCCGATGCATAAAAATACACTATAATTCATAGAAAGAATGAGGAGCCATGGCTGAAAATCAAAATCTAGATACAATGAAGACACCGGGAGCTGTATTTTTCATCTTTGGAGCGACTGGTGATTTGGCAAGACGTAAGTTGTTTCCGGCGATCTACAGTCTTTATCGTGAAGGAAAACTGGATGAGGATTTTGCGGTAATCGGCGTGGCGCGGCGTCCGCGCACCCAGGAAGAGTTTCGGGAGGACGTGTATCGTTCAATTCAGGAATTCTGCCGATATAGTTCGGAACAGGATAGTGAATGGAATGCATTTGCACAACATTTTGAATATAAATCTTTAGATATTAACAATATTGACGGTTTCCGTGAGCTTCGCGAACAAACGGAGCAATTGGAAACAAAATTTAATATACCGGGCAACCGCTTGTTCTATCTGGCGCTTGCACCGGAATTGTTCGGCAGCGTATCGTTTAACCTGATGAAGGGCGGTATGCTCGACGGAGAAGGCTGGAACCGTCTTGTGATCGAGAAGCCGTTCGGCTACGATCTCGAGTCGGCTGCCAAGCTGAACGAAGAGATCCGTAAAGTGTTCAAGGAAGAAGAGATTTACCGGATTGACCATTATCTCGGTAAAGAAATGGTACAGAACATCGAAGTTATACGTTTTGCGAATGCTTTCTTCGAGCCGCTGTGGAACAACAAGCATATCGCCAACATCCAAATCACGCTTGGTGAAACGGTTGGTGTCGAGGAGCGCGGCGGGTACTATGATCATGCCGGCGCTCTAAGGGATATGGGCCAAAACCATATGCTGCAGCTGCTGACCATGATTGCGATGGAGCCGCCTAGCCGACTGCTTGCAGAGGATATCCGCGATGAGAAGGTCAAGGTCCTTCGCTCCTTGCGTCCGTATGCCACTCATGAAGAAGTGAAGAACAACGTGGTTCGCGGCCAATATACGAGCGGTTCCGCGGGCGGCAAAGATCTGCCGGCATACCGTGAAGAGGACAAAGTGAATCCGGAATCCAATACGGAAACCTATTTTGCCGCCAGAGTCTTCGTGGATAACTTCCGCTGGGCTGGCGTACCGTTCTATATCCGTACGGGCAAACGCCTCCCGGTTAAGACAACCGAGGTGGTTGTCGAGTTCAAACGGATGCCAACCAACGTATACCTAGGCCAAAAGCATTCCCTGGAGCCTAACCTGCTCGTTATTCGCGTCAATCCGATGGAAGGCATTTATGTGAAGATTAATGCGAAGAAGCCGGGATCTGAATCCGAGATCGCTCCTGTAGCGATGGACTTCTGCCAAAGCTGCATCGTGGGCATTAACTCTCCTGAGGCGTATGAGCGTCTGCTGCATGACGCTGCTCGTGGAGACTCCACCTACTTTACGCGCTGGGATGAAGTGGCTTCGGCATGGTCCTTCGTGGATCGTATCGCCAGCGCATGGAGAGAGAACCAGGGCGAGCTGGAATCGTATCCTGCTGGATCGTGGGGACCTGACAAAGCGGATGAGCTGTTGAAGGAAGACGGATTCCACTGGTGGCCGGTAAACGGTCAGCTTGAGGATAATGTGGTGTGGTTGAAAAACTAAGATCATTTTCTAAAATTTACGTGTTAAAAATCATCCTCATGCGCAGGGCGCATGGGGATGATTTGCGTATAAATTGTGGTACAATGATATACATGACTTTAGTTACGAAGGGATAAGTGAAATGGCAAAGCAAATAGATGAACTGCAGCAGGAAGTGGATAAGCGCCGCACGTTTGCGATTATTTCCCACCCTGACGCCGGTAAAACAACACTGACCGAGAAGCTGCTCTTGTTTGGGGGCGCCATTCGTCTGGCTGGATCGGTTAAAGCTCGTAAAGCGAGCAAGCATGCAACGAGTGACTGGATGGAGATCGAGAAGCAGCGTGGAATCTCGGTTACCTCGTCTGTTATGCAATTTGATTATTTAGGGCATCGGATTAATATATTGGATACGCCGGGTCACCAAGACTTCAGTGAGGATACCTATCGTACGCTGACCGCCGCTGACAGCGCCGTCATGTTGATTGACGTAGCCAAAGGGGTCGAGGCCCAGACCATCAAGCTGTTTCAGGTTTGTGCGAAGCGGGGCATTCCGATCTTTACCTTTATCAACAAACTCGACCGCGAAGGGCGCAGCCCGTTTGATCTGATGGAGGAGCTTGAGCAGGTTCTCGGCATCCGCTCCGTACCGATGAATTGGCCGATCGGCTCCGGGCGTGACCTGTGCGGCGTGTACGACCGGGTTAAAAATCAGGTTGAATTGTTCCAGGGCGACGACCATTCCACGATTAAGGTACAAAAGGTCGAAGGCTATGAGGATCCAATCATTCGCGAGATGGCAGGCGATTACCTGCATGATCAGTTATGTCAAGACCTCGAGCTGCTGGATGTTGCCGGAGACCAATTTGATCTGGAAAAAGTTATGCAGGGTCAGCTAACGCCTGTATTCTTCGGCAGTGCGATCAACAATTTCGGCGTCCAGACCTTCCTGGAGAACTTTCTTCAGCTTGCGCCGAAGCCGGAGCCGCGCCGCAGTACGGAGGGTGTGGTGGAACCCACAGATGAGAAGTTCTCCGGATACGTATTTAAGATTCAAGCCAATATGAATCCGGCTCACCGGGATCGTATCGCTTTCCTGCGAATCGTATCGGGCAAGTTCGAACGCGGTATGAGCGTGAAGCATGTTCGGGTAGGCAAGGAAATTAAGCTGGCGCAGCCGCAGCAATTTTTGGCGCAGGATCGAGATATTGTGCAGGAGGCATACCCTGGCGATATTATCGGTCTGTTTGACCCGGGCATTTTCCGGATTGGGGACTCACTCAGTCAAGGTCGTGAAGTTGTATTCGACGAGCTTCCAACGTTCTCACCGGAAATTTTTGCGAAAGTAACGGTGAAGAATGCGTTGAAGCATAAGCAATATCAGAAGGGGATTGATCAGCTGACGGAAGAGGGCACCATTCAGGTATTCCGCACCGTGAGTTTTGACGAGACCATTCTCGGGGTTGTCGGACAGCTCCAGTTCGAAGTCTTCGAGTACCGGATGAAGGGAGAATACGGCGTTGATGTCCAGCTTCAACGCATGCCGTATCAGTTCGCCCGCTGGATCGTGGACGACAATATTGATCCGTCCAAGTTCCGGATAAACTCAACGCTGGTCAAAGACAAGAAGGATAACTATGTTGTCTTGTTCGAAAATGAGTATGCGATGAGAACCGCCATCGACAAGAATCCAACCGCCCAGTTTCTTGAGACCGCTCCGTAAGCGATGTTATAAATATGCAGCAAAAAGGAACAATCCCCCAGCGTTCACAGCTTAGGGGATTGTTCCTTTTTGTTGACCATGGGATTATCCTTGAAGGTTGCCGGGCGTAACGGTTTTCAGATGATCATGGAGGGAAGAGACAAGGCTGTTCTGCTGGGTAGCATCCATGTCTTTCCACATCATTTCAAACATTACACCGAGTCCCGGCAGGGCAGCTTCAGGCCCGTCAACGGAACCCTCGATCATGGAGCGCAGCTCTTCTTCGTCCTGATTGTGGACTTTATGAATGACGGCCTGCCTTAGATCTAACAATATGGACATGGACATGTTCCTCCTTGTTATGAAAGGGTCATTGTGTAATGTGCCCGTTCCGGGGCAGTTACATTCAAGTATTCGGGACAGTATGATATACTATTATCATTATGATTATGGATGACCTAGGCTCGTGGGGGGATATATAAATGGCTAAGAAGCAGTACGCAGTAATCGGTATGGGGCGTTTTGGCACGAGTGTTGCTAAGGAATTGAGCAGCATGGGATTTGATGTATTAGCCGTAGACGCGAGCGAACAGCGCATTCAGGAAATCGCGAGTATGGTCACGCATGCCGTATCGGCGGATTCGACCGATGAAGATGCGCTTCGGGCGCTGGGCATACGGAATTTTGATGTGGTTGTCGTGGCGATCGGGGAGGATATTCAATCCAGCATTTTGACTACGCTGATCTTGAAGGATCTTGGCGTACCGGCCATTATCGTGAAAGCGAAGAATGAGCTGCACGGAAAAGTGCTGAACAAAATCGGTGCGGACAAGGTGATTTTCCCTGAACGGGATATGGGGCTGCGGGTTGCCCATCATCTGGTGTCACCGAATATTTTGGATTATATCGATTTGTCGGACGACTACAGCATTATGGAGATGCTTGCTACAGGAGATCTGGTCGGTCACAATCTGATAGAGCTGGATATTCGGGCACGATTCGGCTGCAATGTCATGGCGATTCGAAGAGATGCGGATATGAACATTTCTCCAAGTCCGGATGACCGGATTGAGGAAGGCGATATTCTCATTATTGTGGGGCACAAGAATAACTTAACGAAGATGGAGCTTGCTTATCCGAAGTAAGCTGTCCGCAAGCGGGTATGCTGGGTTGAGTGGGACTCGGTTTTATATATAAGTAAAGAACGGATGGATTAACCATGGAGATACTATCGCCGCAGAATGCCAGAGTGAAGGGCTGGGCACAGCTTCAGGAGAAAAAACATCGAGACAAGCAGAACAAGTATGTGGTGGAAGGCATTCATCTCGTACAGGAAGCTCTGTCATCCAGAGTGGACATCGAGTGTGTTGCGTATGATGTGGAGAAGGGCATTCCCCAGGAACTTCGTCATATATCGGATACAGGACAAGGTGCTGAATGGATTGGCGTATCCCATGCCGTCATCTCGAAGGTCAGTGATACGCCGTCACCGCAGCAGGTGTTTGCCGTGGTCTGCAAAGAAGCACGTCAATGGCAGGACCTGATCCTGCGCGAGAACGGATTGGTCATCGTTCTGGACGGTCTTCAGGACCCGGGGAATGTAGGAACCATCATACGAAGCGCAGATGCCGTAGGGGCTGCTGGCGTGGTTCTGGGACGCGGCTGCGCGGATTTGTACAACCCCAAGACGCTGCGCTCTACCATGGGATCCCTGTTTCACCTACCGGTGCTCGAAGGCGATTTGCTAAGCATTTTGCCGGAAGCCAGGGAACGGGGGGCCCGATTGGTTACAACCCTGCTGGAAGGGAAACATTCCTGCTTCGAGTATGATTTCAAAGGGACAAGCTGGATCGTGATTGGGAGCGAAGGGCGCGGTGTCTCACCTGAGGTTGCGGAACTCGTGGACGATGCGATCCGTATTCCCATGCCCGGGAAAGCCGAATCGTTGAACGCGGCTATGGCAGCGTCGGTGCTGATGTACGAGGCTTTACGGCAAAGAGAATATGCAGGACAATAAAGACCGGAGCGGCTCCTCGACGAAGCTGGAAGTGATTAGAAATCAATGGCTAATCATCTCCGGCTTTTTTTTATTTAAGAGATAAGTAAGCATTAGAGGTTTACCTCCTTATATCGCAAGGAAGCTTCCTCTAAATACGGTCTGTTTTCTAACAAGAACGTCGATGACGTTTTTCTTATTTTTGATAAGGCTGGTCATAATAACAGGAGTACTCGAAAGGAGTTAAACCCCAATGTACGAGCAAAAAACAAAAGAAACGGATCACAGCGTGGTGGAGTTTATAGAGCAAGTGGATTCGCCAAAAAAACGGGAGGATGCTTATCGTTTGCTGGAGATTTTTGAGGAGACGAGCGGTTTTCCGGCCAAGATGTGGGGCCCTAGCATCATCGGTTTCGGCTCCTATCATTACCGCTACGCTACCGGGCACGAAGGCGATGCACCGTTGGTAGGTTTCTCGCCGCGCAAGGCGAAGATCAGCCTGTATTTTGCGCCGGGCGATGAGAAGCGGGAGGAGCTGTTGCCGAGTTTCGGTAAACATACGGCCGGGAAAGGCTGCGTGTATATTAATAAAGTGGCGGATATTGATGTGGACGTCTTAAAGCAGCTGATTTGCGAATCGATTGCCTTCTTGAACAAGACCTACCCGGCTCAGTCCTAGCGAGCTCTAGGCATGAGAAGCCGGCAAGATGCCTGGTTTACAAGGCTTTATGGGAGGCTGGACAATAGGATGTGCTGATTGGGTACAGGTGAATATTGCTATTTGACGTAAAACCGTTTGGTGTCCTATAATGCAATAAGGGAAACCAAATGGTTTCATAATATTAAACATGAGTGAGGTTTATGTGATATGGACAACCCATCAAACGGCAAGCTGCCGGATATTCGTCATACGCTGGTGCTGAAAGCACCCATCGAGAAGGTGTGGAAAGCCGTGGCAACGGCTGAAGGAATTTCAGCCTGGTTTATGCCTAACAATTTTGAGCCGGTGGAAGGCTTTGAGTTTCAATTGAATGCAGGCCCTTTCGGCAATTCACCATGCAAGGTCACGCTTATTGACGAGCCTAACCGCTTATCTTTTAACTGGGGCAAGGATTGGAGTGTTACGTTCGAACTGGTACAGCAGGGAGATCATACGGAATTTACGCTCATTCACGGCGGATGGACAGCGGATCAAGTGACCGAGTTCGGGGAAGCACACGATATCGTGCGGGGCCGTATGGACAACGGCTGGGCAGGCATTGTTCAGAAGCTTGCGGGATACGTTGAGGCCTAATCCATGTCGCAAGCTGCTCCGAAGCATGATGTTTATCAAGCTATCGCAGATCCGACACGCCGTAAGCTGCTTGGCTTGTTAAGTGATAAGGAAATGCCGGTTAAAGAAATTACAGGGCACTTCTCCATGACGCGGACTGCCGTCTCCAAGCATCTCCGAATTCTGGGGGAAGCGGGCCTTGTGCAGGACCGCAAGGTTGGACGCGAAACGCGCTATCGGCTGGATGCCGAACCGCTTAAGGAATTAAAGGATTGGCTGGCTTATTTCGACCGCTTCTGGGAGAATAAACTGTCGATGCTGAAATATTATGTGGAGGATCAAGAAGACAATCCAAAGAACGACAAGTAGATCCTCTTTGCCGTCTTTCTTGAAATTGAATATCCATAAGGAAGAAGAGTGAGGATCCCATCCATGCTCTTCTTTTTTGCCGTTTGTCCGCATACCCTCTATACAGGAGAGCTTGCCATGGTAAACATGCTCCTCGGGGCGAAAATAGGGGGGACCAAGCATGAGACGAAAGAGATGGGGAAGCAGGCGTTTGGCCTTTCCGTCGCTGTCGTGGCCTAAACCAAGGAGAGCTTATAAACCACCACGCAGAGGCTTTCGGCCCGTACCGCAGAGCCGAGGGCGTCCTCAGGCTGCCAAAAGACGAAGCACGAAAAAGTGGTGGCTGATCGGCGCTCTGCTCCTTGTGTTTGGGATCGTTGAGTTTTTTATGTATATTGAGCAGAATCTGCGGCCGCCGATCATGCATTTAGCCCAAATCAGGGTTAAACAGATTGCCACTGAAGCCATCAATAAAGCGATCACCTCTCAAGTGACGCAGGGCAAGGACTTCGATAATCTGGTCAACTGGAAAACGGACAGCTCGGGCAAAGTGACGGGATTCATGCTGAATTATGCCGAGCATTTAAAAATCACGTCCCATACAACGGAGGTTGTTCAGAGCACACTGGACGATATTCATAAGCGTAAGGAGCAAATTCCCTTGGGACAGGTGCTGAAAAGCCCGATTATCGCTTCATTCGGTCCGCAAATTCCTTTGAAGATCGAACCGCAGGGAGCGGTGAAGGTTCAACTGGATACCAGGCAGCAGGGTGCGGGCATTAATATGATTTTGGTGGAGGTATTCGTCCACATTGTAACAGAGGTAGCGGTTGTCGTTCCTTTTGACATGGAGCCGCAGATTGTGGAAACCGATATTCCCATTTCTTATCTGCTCGTGGTCGGCGATGTGCCGATGTATTATTATGACGGGCAAGGAAAGGCCGTCGGCGAGAATAAGGCAAGCGCGCCGAGCATAGCGATACCGCCGCCCGTTACCAATGAGAATAGCCATAATACGGAGCAGGAAATCTCGCCTGTAACTCCGCCGACGAATCCTCCAGATGGAACAACGACACCTTTGGAACCTTTACCTGGCGGAGCAGACTTATCCGGGCAGACGGGGGAAAACAACACTGGAGGCTAAGAGCGCTGATTCATTAATTTGGCGCCAGCATATGGAAGCCTGCTCCATGATTCACTTCGCAGTTATGGAGGTCCTTAACGGAGAAAACGCGCCCCCTGGGTTGAACTCAGGAGCGCGTTTTTTTCTTCGAGCGTTTTTCTTCCATTTCCCAGTGTTTCAGCAGCGGGTAAGGATCGAATGCCCATTCGGTCAATCCGGTATCCCGGTAGATGCCGTAATGGAGGTGTGGAGGGAACTTGCCTTGGGTTCCCGGCTTGCCATAACCGGAGCTCCCAACCCAGCCAAGGGTTTGACCCGGCTTAACGACATCCCCGAGCGAGATTCCTTTGTCAAAGCCTTGCAGATGGGCGTAATAGTGGTAATGATTGTTCAAATCACGGATGCCGATGCGCCACCCGCCATATTTATTCCAGCCCTTGATTTCGACAACGCCGTAACAGGTGCTTCGAACGGGGACTCCGTATGAGGCAAACAAATCCGTTCCTTCGTGAACCCTTCTGCCTCCCCAGTTGCGTCCCATGCCAAATGTGCTTCGGTAGGAATAGTTGCTTTTGACCGGGAGAGGGAATGCATGGTCAAACAAGTCCAGCTTTCCAAAGGTTTCGTACATTTTGGCGTATTGCATGACGCGCTGAACAGCCCGCGTATTCTGGTAGTATGACCAGAGTCCGATGCTGAAGTCATCGGCAGCATGACCGTAGGGGGCGAGCCTTGCCGCAACGGTATATAGCAGGTCGATATCATTATTCGGATCTGCCTTGCCATCTCCATCCCCATCCAGCCCGATGCCGGAAAACACGCTGATCGACGTCGGATTTACATCTTCCTGATTGGGATTTAACGCCCCGGCCCATCTTGTGGAGGGGATGAAGATTCCGAGCGTCCGGTCCGGATGTTTGCGATCCTTGGGGTGGACTCTAGTTAGTGTCCGTTCATACTGGTCAATGGCAGCCAGGCGATACCAAGGAATTTGGGTAACGGTGGAAATCTCATCATATAACGACTTCCGGTCTGCAAAAATGGCGTTAACATCCGATGTTTTCACCGTATCGTCAGCGGTGCTGACCGCAACAGAGGCGGATGCGGACACAGGCCCGCACATGCAGCAGGCAGCTGTCAAGGCAGCCACAGCTGCAGCAGTGCAGCGAATCATAATACCGCTTGCGCTCAATGGTTGGAAAATCCTCAATGTGTCCTTCTCCTTCCTTTTGGATTGTCATAATTAAGGACGGACAGTCATGCCTACACTGTAGGGTGAATCGAAACAAGGATTTTTATCCATGCCGCAACTAGATTAATCTCATATCGATGCGAAACAAGTAATATGATGGTTTTCATGATATAATATGGGACAGCAAACGATGGGGTATGTCTTGAGTTACATCAATAAATTCGAAAGAAGGTTTTTTCTTTGTCTAAAACCAAACAGCCAAAACCTGACTGGATTCGAATCAAGCTGACTACTGGCGATAATTATAAAGAAATCAAAAGCATGATGCGATCCAAGACACTGCACACGGTGTGTGAAGAGGCTCGCTGTCCGAATATTTATGAATGCTGGGCTAACCGTACGGCAACCTTCATGATCCTGGGTGATATTTGTACCCGCGCCTGCCGATTCTGCGCTGTCAACACGGGTCTTCCAACGGAACTGGATCTTCAGGAACCGGAACGCGTAGCGGAAGCGGCGGAACAGATGAACCTGCGTCACTGCGTAGTAACAAGCGTAGCACGGGATGATCTGAAAGATGGCGGGGCCTACATATTCGCTGAAACGGTTAAAGCCATTCGCAGACGTCTGCCGTTATGCTCTGTGGAAGTGCTGATTCCGGATTTTATGGGCAGCGAAGAAGCGCTTAAGATCGTAATGGATGTGAAGCCGGACATTCTGAACCATAACATTGAGACGGTCGAGCGAATGTCGGATCGGGTACGTGCCAAGGCCAAGTACACCCGTTCCTTGCAATTGCTGAAGAATGCCAAGGCGATGCAGCCGGATATTCCGACCAAATCCAGCATAATGCTAGGTGTCGGCGAACAATGGCATGAGATTCTGGAAGCGATGGACGACCTGCGTTCGGTGGGTTGCGATATCATGACGATCGGCCAATATTTGCAGCCTTCGCCAAAGCATCTGAATGTGGAAAAATACTATACGCCGGAGGAGTTTGCGATCTTGAAGGAAGAGGGAATGAAGCGCGGATTCAGCCACGTGGAGTCCGGTCCTCTGGTGCGCAGCTCCTATCATGCACACGAGCAAGTGAAATCTGCAGAACGCAACAAGGAAGAGACCGTGCAGTCTTAACCTTTGGAAAGGCAGGGGAAGCTTTCAATGATCGTTATCGGAAACAAAAGTTATGAAGTGTTAAAGGACCATCGAAACGGCTGGAATCTGGAAGCTTTCCGGGAGCGGTACAGCGAGGTGCTGGACCGTTATGACTACATCGTGGGAGACTGGGGTTACAATCAGCTTCGGCTTAAAGGTTTCTATCGGGATAATCATCCTAAAGCTGCCAAGGACTCTACCTTCTCCAGCATGTCCGATTACATTAACGAATACTGCAATTTTGGTTGTGCTCACTTCGTGCTTCAGAAAACCAAGGAGCAGAAGGATAACAAAGACCATGCCAATTCCAAAGAGCCTGTAGAGATTCGTGAATCATCCCCCAAGGAAACCCAGGGTGAGGGGGAAGGGGAAGCGAAGGGAAGCAAGGAAACCCAGCAGGATGGCCCCAAACCGGGCAAGGAGCACAAGGACCAACGCGAGCGGCGCGAAGCGAAGGAATCCAGACGCGATCCTAAGGAATCCAAAGAAAAGGACGCAAAGCCTTCCAAGGAGCCTAATCCTCCGGCTGAACAGCCGCAATAAAATAGAACGGTCACCAGTAATGGTGGCCGTTCTTTTGTTAGGTAGTCGTTCTTCTTAATATTAGCCAAGAAATGCATCACGGACACGATTCCAGAACGGGAACGGCCGATAGCGTGCAAAACTGACCTGCTGTTCCGCCACTTGACAGCGCACGGATACGAGGTCGTCAATCGAGATATTCACATGATCGATAGTTAGCAGCAGACGCTGTTCTTTACGCGAGAATATATCACAATGATGATGCTTAGGCAGGAGCAGCGGTGAGCCCAGCGTACGGAAAATCCGATTGTTAATCGAGGCGATTTCCGCGATCTGCAGAGCATCGATGGAAGGATGCACCATCGCTCCGCCGACACTTTTGTTATAAGCCGTGCTGCCGGATGGGGTGGACACGCAAATCCCGTCTCCCCTGAACATCTCAAAGGTTACGTCGTTGATGTCAATCTGCGCGACAACGGTACCGTCAACGCCTTTAAGCGTGAATTCGTTTAAAGCAATGTAAGAGGACGTTCCTGATTTCTTATGAATTTCCAGTTGAACCAGGGGGTACTTGACGAGGCGCGGCTTCACGTTGCCGTGTTCGCCTTCCCCGCTCATATGATCAATTAGCTCTGTCAGTTCATCGGCCTTCCAATCAGCATAGAATCCCAAGTGGCCCGTGTGGACACCGACAAAAGCGAGGTCAGGAATACGGTCTATAAAAGTATGGAAAGCATGCAGCATCGTACCGTCTCCGCCGATCGAGACCACAATCTCCGGAGATTCTGCATCCAGCACAAACCCCCGCTGTTCCGCCAGCTTGTGAAATTGCTGGGTCAGCTCGACAGACAATGGGTCACCGCGGTCCAGAACATAATATCTCAAGTTGATAAGCTCCTTTGTAAGGTTATATAAAGATGATAATCAATCTTGGAGAAGAACACAATGTTCACCTTGGGAATTTGCGGATTTTCTGCTGCAGTCCTCGAATGATCTGAATAAACAACGCAACCGCAATCAGGAAACCGAGCAGGATGCAGAAAGCCGCCATAATATGGGTATACCCGTTTAGGGCGGAATCCGAAACAGCCGGAAGGGCCATGGTCGGTATCGAAGATCCCATGACACTTCTCCACAGCAGCAATACAGCGACCGCGGCAATCACACCATGAATCAGTCTTGCAATGACAAAAGGGAAATATCTGAGGTTGGTAGAGTTCAGGATGCTAATGATCTGGGCATGGACGGACAAGCCGCCCCATGACAATATAAAGGCCGCCGCCGCCGCTTTGTATGGCAATGGAATTGCAGCCCCCGCTTCCCCGGCATATCGGGCACCGAGTGTGACCTCAAACAATCCGCCTACGATGGCAGTGGATAAGGATTCAGGCATCCCGACCAGAGATAACAGCAAACTGATGACTTCAGTCAGCGCAGGCATAACGCCGGCGCGGGTCCAGAGTTCAAGAAACACGGAGAAGAAAACCACAAGCCCGCCGACGACGATAATGAGCTGAAGCGATGATTGTATCGCTTGTCTTAACAGGGTGCCGAGGTCCCGGCCATCCTGCTCACGCGCCGCATGCATGGCATGGAGGGCGGACTTGAGTCTGCTTGTATTAGCTTGGGACAGGCGGAGTGAATCGGTTGCGTTTTTGGATTCATGCCTGCCATGAAATCTCATAATCAAGCCCACAAGGAAACCTCCGCCATAATGGGACAAGGCAAGGATCAAACCGATCTTGGGGTCATGAAAGAAGCCGATGGAGACGGCACCAATTAGAAATATAGGGTCAGAAGAGGTGGTGAAAGCGACAAGCCGCTCTCCTTCCTCCCGATTTACCATTTTTTGTTCCCATAGCTTGGCGGTTAATTTGGCACCGACCGGGTATCCTGAAACATATCCCATTGCTGCAACGAATCCTCCGGCCCCCGGAATACGAAATAACGGTCTCATCATAGGGTCCAGGAGCGTGCCAATCAAGTGGACTACGCCGAACCCCAGCAGCACCTCGGAAATAACAAAGAACGGGAACAGGGAAGGGAACAGCACGTCCCACCATATCGACAGGCCACGGAGTGCGGATTGAAGCGCCGCTTCGGGAAATAAAGCCATTAGGACAATTACGCTGAGCAGTGCCGTCACGAGCAAGAGCCAGCCCATTTTTTTCATGGTCATAATAAGAAATACGCCCCCTGGCATCGATGTGAATGATGGAAATATAGGTCCGTTGTTAAAAATCTATGCAAGATATAGGACAAACAGTATAAAAAACATGAGAAAGCGGTTACAATTGTGCTTTATTTTCGGGGATCTTGTGCTATAATAAAAAACATCAAAGCACATCTTTCGTATTATGTTTGGATGGAGTGATGATCATGAGCATAGTCGCAGGTATCCTAGTATGCGCCTTCGTTTATGTTATACGTGCTTCTCTCGTCCAGAGTGAAGAGGACTGGCGCAGTTATTAATAAGTTCTAAAAGGTGCTAACCATTGCTTAGCGCCTTTTTTTGTTGTTTTTTTGGTATAATGGATAGGTACATCCAATCGAAAGCGTAACATAAAACAGATGGGAGATTAGCGGATATGAATCCGAACTTAAGCATCTATGATAACCTCGGGGGTGCCGAGGGTGTACGTTCGCTCGTCGAAGCTTTTTATCCGAGAGTGCAGCAAAATGAGCTGCTTTCGCCATTGTTTCCGGAAGATATTATGCCGGTGATGGAGAAGCAATATATGTTCTTGAGCCAGTTTTTTGGAGGCCCAGCCTTGTTCTCGGAAGCATTCGGACATCCGATGATGCGGGCCAGGCACATGAAATTCCCGATTACGGATCGCCATGCCGAAGAATGGCTTGGCTGCATGGCAGGAGCCCTAATCGAAATTGGCGTGGAGGATGAATTACGTGATTTTGTGCTTCAGCGTCTGTCCGGCCCCGCCCACCATTTCGTGAATACTCCTTAGTTCCAAAGACCTATTTCGAAACAGGAATTAGACACGAATGAAGGGATGGCGAATGGCGTGAAATTGGAACCCTTGTATTCCATCAAGGTGGTTTGCGCGCACTGTGAGCATGAATATGAAACATCCAGGGTAAGACCCAGCTTTAAAAAGGCATACCGTTCCGATACGGATTTTTGCGCTTATTATAAATCGGAGAATCCCGATTTTTACGTGGTGCGGATCTGTCCTGAATGCGGTTTTGCCTCCACGGAAAACTCGACCCTGAAATTGAACGAACGGCAGAAGGCGCTCTTTCACGAGCAAGTCGGATGCCGCTGGGAGAAGAGGGATATGGGCGGCTCGCGTAATCTGGAGGATGCTCTGGAGTCGTACAAGCTGGCTCTCCTCTGCGCCCAAGTCATCGGGGAGCGGGATCGCATTGTGGCCAGCCTGCTGCATCATATCGCTTGGCTGTATCGGTATCAGGGCAACGAGGATCAAGAGAAGCGGTTCTTGAGTTATAGCCTGGAATCCTATGTTCGAGTGTTCGAGCTGGAAGGGGTAGGGGCGAATGATGCTAGGCTGCTGTATCTGATCGGAGAGATCCACCGCAGGCTGGGACAGTTTCAGGAGGCGGTTCAATGGTTCTCCAGAGTGGTCCAGGATGACAAGATTATGGACGCCGCGATGATACGCGCATCCAGAGAGCAATGGAAGCTGATATCCGAGCAGATACGGGAGCAGAAGAACGAGGCACTCAAGGCAGAGTCATAATGCAAATAGCCCGCTGAAGGGTGGGTCAGCAGGCTGTTGGACTAACACGAATAGCTAAACTCATGCTCTACGGCAAAATCAGCGTAATCGCTGATCCGTGAGCAAGTAGTCGATATCGCTGTCCAGCACGGTTACTTTGTTGTGGCAGCAGGGGAAGATCAGCAGCTTCTTTTTCCCTTCCCTTACGCTTATCAGCTCTTTGGGTTTCATCGGCAGCAATACATTGTCGGTTCCGCAGAATGGGCAGCTGTGTACATATACGTCGTTTCCCACGACATCATAGGGCCAAGTATTGGAAAAAGGAATCATGAGTTCTCCGATGATGGTGACTCATCGTCTTTTTTCGTTGCTTTCGCTTCTTCATTCTTGGCAAGCTCGGCAATTTTCTGCATTAATATATGCTGAGGCATGTGCATCAGCTGTTCCAGCGGAACGCCCAGCTGCTTGGACAGTGTAACCGCCGTCTCCGGTGATATTTGCAAAGGTCTCATGGCTTCTAGCTCCTCCAGCAGTAAATTGGTTGTAACAGTGATAACATAAATTGAGTTATATATAGTTATACACTTTTCCCTAAGTCCACACAAATGGTATTCCGCTTGAATTCATATTTTATTTTGAAAGGTGATGAATGTTCAATGGCACTTCAACAAACTTGGGATTTGGAATCGATATTTCCCGGAGGCTCTTCTTCACCGCAGCTCGTGAGCTTTCTTGAGGCACTTGAGCAGGATGTACATAATCTTCAGCAAGCCGTTAAAGCACTGACTGTTCCGGAAACCATGGAGGGCGCAGCCAGCCTTGAGCGCTTCCTTGAGCAGTTTCAGAATGCCTATGCCCGCATCCGTGAAGTCTCCGCATTCGTGGGCTGCCTGACCGCGCAGAATGTGAATGACAAGAAGGCGGTTCAATTATCCGGACGGGTAACGTCGTTGTCCGCAACCCTGCAATCGGTTAAGAACCAATTCGATAACGTTCTCCGTGGTATGGATGACGAACTCTGGACGGCTTGGACCGGTACGGATAAGGTGTCCGAGCTTGATTTCGTATTGAACGAAAGCCGTAATCTCGCCAAAGACAAGATGAGTCCCGAGTTGGAGAGCCTGGCTCTATCGCTTGGCGTAGACGGTTATCATGGATGGGGAGAGTTCTACGATACCATCGTTAAGAAAATCCAAATCCCCTATGAGGAAGACGGTAAGACGGTCATGTTGTCCGCAGGACAGGCATTCAATAAAATGCATGATCCTCGCCGGGAAGTACGTCAATCCATGTTTGAAAAGTGGGAGCAGGCATGGGGAGACTCCGCTGATTACTGTGCGGATACCCTTAACCATTTATCCGGCTACCGCCTGAAGCTGTACGAGAACCGTGGCTGGGAGGATGTCTTGAAGGAGCCGCTCGCGATTGGCCGAATGAGCCGTGAGACCCTGGATACCATGTGGGCGGTCATCCAAGACACGAAGTCGGTGCTTGTGGAATACCTGAACCGCAAAGCGAAGCTGCTTGGTCTGGAAGGTTTGTCTTGGACTGATGTAGATGCCCCGCTGCGCACATCCGCAACCAAAATCTCATATGACGATGCAGCTGTTAACATTGTGGAGCAATTCCGCAAGTTCAGCCCGAGATTGGCTGATTTCTCGCAAATGGCGTTCGACAAGAGCTGGATTGAGGTGGAGGATCGTCCCGGCAAGCGCCCTGGCGGTTTCTGTACCTCCTTCCCGGCAAGCGGCCAGACCCGAATCTTCATGACGTTTGGCGGAACGGCCTCGAACGTTTCGACCCTGGCTCATGAGCTCGGCCATGCCTATCATCAGCATCTGATGGGCGGAATTCCGGTGCTTAACCAAAAATATGCGATGAATGTTGCCGAGACGGCATCTACATTTGCCGAAATGATTGTTTTTGATGCGATGGTGAAGGGAGCCGGCAGCGAAGAAGAAAAGCTGGCCCTGCTGGAAGAGAAAATTCAGAACAGCGTAGCCTTCTTTATGAATATTCATGCACGCTTCTTGTTCGAAACTCGATTCTATGACAAGCGGAAGAGCGGTCTGCTCAGCAGCGAGGAAATATCGGAATTGATGGTGGAAGCGCAGAAGGAAGCCTATTGTGATGCTCTGACATCATACCATCCGCATTTCTGGGCATCCAAGCTTCATTTCTATATTACCGGGACGCCGTTCTATAATTTCCCGTACACCTTCGGTTATATGTTCAGTACGGGCCTCTATGTTCGGGCATTGGAAGAAGGGCCGAGCTTTGCGGACAAATATGATGCACTTCTTCGTGACACCGGCGTGATGTCCGTGGAGGATCTGGCGAAGAAACACCTGAATGTGGATCTGACCCAGCGCGATTTCTGGCAGAGTGCAGCAGATTCCTGCGTATCCGACATTAGACAATTCCTGCAAATGACGGAGCATATGGCGTGATTTGTTGATTATCATCGGAATAACAGATAAGAATTTCCTTGGAGGACGTTTACCTCTCAAGACATGCAATTTCCAACCTATGGAGGAGCCCGATTCGGGCTTCTTTTTTTGTCGTAAAAGAATGAAAGTTGACGCAAAAAAGGGGACAAAACCTAAATTATTTGTGCAATTTTAGTAATAAATACCCAAATGTGTTGAATATTGTTGATACATTGATTCCTTTACCCTATAATGAGTCATAAGCCCTAATAATAGGGAAGATTTACTAATAAAGGAGGGGAGAAGAGATGGTAAAACTAGATCAATTATCACTGGCTAGACAATTGGACATCGTTTTTAAAGAGCTGGAAGAAGAGTTGGGAGGTCTTAGTTCAGGGACAGTATTTGTACAAATACGAAATAATGTAATTGGTAAATTTGGCATACGGCACAATCCATTGGCTGGGCGTAACGGAGTCATAGCTCCACTTGAGGAGGGGCTAAGTGAAGCTCAACAATTCTCTTTTCGTACGATGGCGCTTGAAAGTCTGAAACATAAACGCCACTGGACACACGGCGAAATCAGTTATGAATTTATGGTACGACAAGGCATTGTCGTTGTAGATGCTGTCCTTGAATCCAACTATAACATGGCAAACTTGATGATTCGGTACCCTCGTAATACATATGCCGAAGCTGCTTCGGAATCCTGAAATCATTTATCATATAGAACATATAACGAAAGAGGCGATCTTTGGGGAGAAGATCGCCTCTTTCTAATTACGGCTGGAGGGAAGAGATGCGAATTACAGGTTCGAACGACCCGATAATTGCTGCTCAGCCAATTGAACCAGACGTTTGGTGATGTAACCTCCCAAAGAACCTGTTTCACGGGAAGTATAGTTACCCATGTAACCGTCTTGTGGAAGCGTCACACCCAGTTCTTGAGCAGCTTCTACTTTCAATTGTTGAAGAGCTGCAGTTGCTTGAGGAACGACAAGATTGTTAGAAGAACGACCTTGAGCCATGTCATGTCACCTCCTTTGATGTTGTATGTGGATATTATGACTGAATCCTAGGAATCTCATTCGTGCTGGAGGCAGATCATTGGCTGGTAAAATTATCCGAATGAAATTGTCGTTATCTAGACAAACAAGAGCAGCCCTTTGAAACAAAGGGCTGCTCTTGTTGAAACATTAAGTATATGAAGATCTTATGGTTCACCGGGGATTTGCTATTACCCTTGCTCCGCCTCGGGTGTTGTTTTTTGGATGCTGATCTGGGTATTCAGGTTCACGGTCTGCCCCGGTTCCAGATGAATCAGTCCGGTTTCTTCATTCGGCAGATTCAAATTGGGCGCGTTCGGAAGCCAGGTATACGGCTCGATGCAAAGGAAGTCCTCAGCGACGCCTTTCGTATAGAGCACCCAATGCTTGAAAAAGGCGCGGTCAGCCGAATAATGAATTTGATAACCATCATCCCGTTGAAGCATGGCTTCAGCCGGTTTGCCCTCTGGAATCTTTAATATCGTATCCAGGTCGGCTTCCTTCAGGTTTAGTCCGGAATTCAGTTGTTCCAGATGGCCAAGCGGTGAAAAATCTCCGGTTGGGATCAGTTCATTATTCAAGGTATAAATACCCTCTACAGGCAGATCCAGCGTCCAGCGATGCGGCTCACCATCAAGCAGGAACCACGTATGGTAACCCATCCCGAACGGGACAGGGCTGGAACCCAGATTCGTTACACGAAGACTCTGCGATAAGCGGGCGCCCTGAAGACGGAAGGTCATTTCCAGCTTCAGCGGTACTGGGAATTGGGCGATCCATTTCGGATCATCCGATGATATGAACTCTGTCGAAACGGCGCACCCATCATCATCTTCCTCTATGTCGCTGACACACCAAGCCTGTGATCGGTGGAGACCATGGATATGATTGTCGTTCGCGGTATTTTGATCAAATTGATACGATGTTCCGCCGTACTCAAACTGGCCTTTGGAAATCCGGCCTGGCGGAATGAGCATCGGGATGCCGAAGTGATAGGGCTTCTGAAGATAGAAGGCAAGCTCACTTTCATCTGGTTTTCGAAGGATTTCGCGTGAATTTTCAAGGTCTTTAATTCCAATGACATTGTTACCTAGACGAGGAAGGAGAGTCACTTCAAGACGGCCGCTGTTTAAAATATAGGTGTCGTAACCATTCCACTGGCCTTTGGTCACTTGATTCATATCGATGCTCCTTTACTAACAGAAATCATGGTCTGGACGATTAACCACATCATAACAGATTTTTGTGGAAAGGGTAAAAGAAATGCTTCAAAACATCGGACGACTTGATTCCAAAATGGAATTGACAAGGGAGAGCAAGAGTTTTATCATTGCATGTAATAGTGATCCAAAATGATTGAAACACGATGACAAGGACAAGTAAGCAGGTGCGGCCCATCCTTCAGAAAGCCGGTGGTTGATGTGAACCGGTGGATCCGCTTTGCTGAATGGACCTTTGAGTGCCAGGCTGAACAGGGATTATACTGATATTCCTTAATATGCCGGCCGGGTATTCTCCGTTACAAGAATGGAAGGCTGCAGCTTAAGTATTAGAGTTTACTGCAGCGAATTAGGGTGGCACCACGGTCTCACGTCCCTTGCGGATGTGAGGCCTTTTTGCGTTCATATATAATTCCTTGAGCGGGGCAGACTTTGGATTAAAAGAATATTGTAAATAAATGGAGGGCTAGTCATGAAAACTGTATTATCGGGAATTCAGCCGAGCGGCAATTTGACACTGGGCAACTACATCGGAGCCATTAAAAATTTTGTTAAGCTCCAAGATGAGCATGATTGTTACTTTATGGTCGTCGATCTGCATGCCATTACGGTACCGCAGGAGCCTAGCTCGCTTAGAGATCGCTCCGAATCGGTTGCGGCACTGTACGTTGCAGCCGGAATCGACCCGAACCGTGCTAATATTTTTCTCCAATCCCATGTTCCTCAGCATGCCGAGCTGGGATGGATCATGACAACGATGGTCAATATGGGCGAATTGGAACGAATGACACAATTTAAGGACAAATCGGAGGGTAAAGATTCCGTAGGAGCCGGTTTGTTTGTCTACCCAGCGCTCATGGCTGCAGACATATTGCTGTATAATGCCAATCTGGTACCGGTAGGGGATGACCAGAAGCAGCATTTGGAAATCACGCGCGATTTAGCTGCACGGTTCAACCATCGGTTTGGTTCCTACTTCAATATGCCGGAACCGTTCATTCCGGAGGTAGGCGCACGAATTATGTCGCTGGACGATGCTTCTAAAAAGATGAGCAAAAGTAATCCGGTTGAGGGCAGTTATATTGCGATGCTGGATACGCCGGATCAAATCCGCAAGAAAATCAGCCGGGCTACAACCGACTCCGGGGCCGAAGTGGTCTATGATCCGTCCGCTAAACCTGAGGTTAGCAATCTGATGAGCATTTATTCCGAGTGCGCCGGAGTATCCCTGCAGGAAGTACAGGCGCGTTTTGAAGGAAAGATGTACGGGGCATTCAAGAAGGAGCTTGGCGAAGTTGTAGTAGCCGCTCTGGAACCACTTCAAAACAGATACTACGAAATTCGCCAAACCGGTGAGATCCATGACATTCTGGCCAAGGGAGCAGAGCAGGCACAGAAGACTGCGGCTCAAATACTGGATGGAGTCAAGGACAAAATGGGCTTTCTGGCTCGTAAATAAGCAGGGTGCTTCCTTAAGAAGGCCTGCGTTTGGATTTGATAATGAATCCCCAACCTATATTGAGAATGGAGAGTAGAGCCAGACCGACGGCCAGAAATCCGTTGTAGCTGATGGATATGGCCGAAGCGGTCAGCAGGACGATCGAAGAGACCGCAAACCATAGGGATAAGCCTTTACTCATATGAAAAAAACCTCCAAAGATAAAAATTCAAAAAATACGTATAACGTTGCAAGAAGGAGCCATAATAAGTTTGCAAGCTTGCACTGGAATAACAGACATTCAGTGAAGGGAGATATTTAATATGGCACGCCGCAGCAACAATTTGGTTGTACCTCAAGCTACTGCAGCATTACAACGTTTGAAACTCGAGGCTGCTCAAGAACTAGGCGTAACGATTCCTCAGGACGGTTACTATGGTAACTATACTTCCCGTGAAACAGGATCCCTGGGTGGATACATTACAAAACGTTTGGTACAGCAAGCTGAACAGGCTCTTTCGGGGTCTGGCCGCACGCTGTAATCTCTTTCTCATAACGTGAGTATGGAAGCCCGGAGCGCTATCATTGCGCTCCGGGCTTTGTATTCATATTAAGGGATCGACACTCACTTTGCTACATAGACAAATTGTGCCTTAAACAACGGCATAACGTCAAGAATAGATCGCTTCCAAATGTCACTGAATTGTCATATAGATGGAACGAATTCCGAAGGATTGCTAAACACTTTTTACTAATGATATGATAAACTTTATAGCGGAGGCAGTACTTCCTCCATAACGACAGATACAAGGAGGAACGTTTACACGTGGATAATCACTTGAGATACCAGGCTCCTTCAGAATCCGCGGCACTTGCCTCGGCAGCGCCTGCACCTCCCGATAAGGCGGGGACTTGGAAAGATTTTATCACGGTGACGAAGCCCGGAATCATCCGGTCAAATTTGATAGCGGCTTTTGCCGGATTTTGGCTAGCATCGCGTTGGGATATCCAATTTGGATTGATGATTATGACACTTCTCGGAACCGTGCTTGTTATGGCTTCGTCCTGTGTTTTCAATAACTATTTCGACAGAGAGCTCGACATGAAGATGGAGCGCACACGGAATCGCTCACTTCCAACCGGACGGCTGACACCTAAGGTTGTTCTTTGGTATGCCATCATACTTGGGGTCGTTGGACTAGCTATGTTATTCCTGTTCTCAGGGGTATTGGCAGGGATATTCGGAGCGATCGGAATGTTCGTATACGTTGTGGTATACACATTATGGTTAAAGCGTTCATCAACATGGAGCACATCGGTAGGCGCTATTTCCGGAGCGATGCCTCCGGTGATCGGCTATGTGGCCGTGACAGGAAACGTAGATATGGCTGCAGTGCTGCTGTTCGCACTTCTGTTTCTGTGGCAGCCGCCACATTTCTGGGCGCTGGGCATTCGCCGCGTTGAAGAGTATCGCGCAGCGGGCTTCCCGTTATTGCCGGTTGTTAAAGGAATTAAACGCACGAAGTATCAGATGATTCCTTACCTGGTGCTACTTATTCCGATCCCTATTCTGATGTACACGTATGGGTACGCCGGTATTTTCTTTCTGGTTATCGGACTCTTCCTGGCTGTTTGGTGGCTCTACGCCGCACTCCAAGGTTTCCGTGCCAAGGACGATGAAGCTTGGTCCAAAAAGGTATTTATTATCTCCATCAACTACTTGACCTTGAGCCTGATCGTTCTCATACTCAATACCACCTTTTAATAGGTGGAAGGGCTTAAACGCTACACTAAACCTGATAAGAACAGGGATTGCCTGAGACGAAGGGAGAACGGGGAAGGTCATGAATGCATTCAAACGTTACAAATGGACTTGGGTACTACTCGCTGTCTGTGTAATAGCAGCTATTTACCTGGTATACAATTCGCTGGGATTCGGAAAAGAAAAGTTTCCTATCGTTCGTGAGGTTGCCGCTTATTCCATGGAGAATGTGGATGGAAAGACGATCACATCGGATGATACCAAAGGCAAGGTGAAGCTTATGTACTTCTATTTCACCAGCTGCCCGGATGTATGCCCGATTACGACACTGGTACTTTCGCAAATACAGGAAGACTTGAAGAAAGAGGGCCTCTTCGGTAAAGAGGTTAACTTCGTGTCCATTTCCTTTGACCCGGAAACCGATACAAAAGAGAAGATTAAGGAATTCGGGGACCGTTTCTATGCTGATTATAGCGGCTGGTACTTCCTTCGTGGAGATCAGGAGGAAACACGGAAGCTGATGCAGGACTCTTTCAAAATCCCGCTGCTCGGCAATAACTCGACAAATTTCACGCATGGCAATTCCATTGCATTGGTTGACCGGGATAACAATATTCGGAAGACTTATAATGCAGCAGACCCGGCCCAAGTGAAGACCGAGGATATTGTGAAGGACATTAAGTCCTTAATTAAGGAATAACCTATAGGTAAAACCAAAAGGCGCGCTCTATCGTTAAGGATGGAGACGCCTTTTTATTATTTTAAAACAAGGTCATCAGAATTCAGCAGGAGGCGGGTAAATGATGAACTCTTCCAGCCCGGCCTTCTCTAACTGGGCAATCAGGTACTCGTCAGGCGTTCCTTCAACTCCGGCGTAACCCCGGCGCGTATAAATCTGTTCGGCATCAGGAAAGATGTCGCGCAGGGCACCGCGAATTTTCTTGCCGGAGCTGTCGTTATCCATAAAAAGATAGACCTCTTGATCCTTCACCTGTTTATGAAGGCTTTCAAGCTTGGCGGTGTTTAACGTTCCGAACGTGCACAAGATGGTTATATCTGATGTCAGCAATCGGCGTAGTCGACTCCTGTCGTTCTTGCCCTCTACGATGATGAATATCGGCATCTTTTTTCACCTCTGTCATGATACGGAGATCCTTGGCAGCATTCCCCGGGAAATGATAATCCGCCGTCGAATGATGGTTATGTCGAATGGTGTATGTATAGTGTAACTTGTTTCTTGCCGATCATGCAAAGCAGGCAAAATAAACGGCCATCCACTGGATGGCCGCAACAAGGTTAACCCATGTATTCTAGTAGAAACAGCTCAAGATAATGACGAGCAGAATATACAATACAAGAACCATCCCTACAGAATTTCCATGGCCTCCTGTATGACAATGTTTATGATGATGAACATGACTCATGATTACTTCACCCCTTGGTTAGATGTACGTGGTCATTTGCCACACTGTATCTTATGTGGATTTACCCAAATGGACTGTGTGTTGGCCCATCCGCATCTTTTTGGGCGCTGACTCAAGCAGGTACAGCTTCCTTAGACGGTTGAGATTGGGGCTTCCGGTGAGATGGCCGTTAAAGGGGCTTCACGATTGCGTTTGGGGAGCAGCAGCAGAACGGTCATCAGCATCAGAAACGCGATGAAATAAGGTGACACCACCGTTCGAAGCTGTCCAGCCGCAATCGGGCCGACAAAGGAACCAAGCGACATGGCGATGGATTGAAATGAGAATACTTTCCCGAGTCTGCCTCCGCCGCTTAGCTCGATGAACAATGAGGATAACGCCGGAAACAGCAATCCTTTAGCTAGCCCGAGTGCAAACAGGATGATCATAATCGGTACATGATGAGCTGCGGCAAGAGCGTAGAAGCAAATCGCCAGCCCCAATACGCCGATGGCTACTCTGATATGGGGCGCATAACGATTAAGAAACAGCATGCTTAATGTGACCAAAGCTCCAAGGCTAATGACGGAGAATAGAAGTCCGGTGGACATAATGCTTGCCAGCCCGCTTTCTCGCAGCGGTATTTCAAAAAACAGGATTCCTTGAGAGCATGCGATAGCAAACGGAATCAAATATAAACGCAAGCTAAAAGGAAGCCGCGCCGGTGCCCCGTTGTTGATCGGAACAGCAGCCTGACCTTTATCCTTAGCAGTGGCTGACAGAGGTTTCGGGAGACTGAGAAACGCCATCAAACCGGTGAAAATCAAAAGCCAGCCCAGACTCTGGAATGTACCGGAAAATCCTGCTTTGGCTACAATGAAAGCGCCGGCGGCCGGGGACAAGACAGAGGCAAGAGTGTGTATTACGCCATGACCGGACATATATTTGCCTTGCGTAACAGGATCCCGGGAGAGTGACGCAAGCAGTGCCAGACAGGCCGGTGACAAAAAGGCCAGAACGAATCCGCTGATCGAGCGGAGCACGAGCAGCTGCCAAGGCAATTGGACATGAGCCTGGAGCAGCAGGATCACACCAGCGGCGGTTAAGCTAAAAATAATGTAGCGTCTGCTGCCGTGCCGATCGATCAGATTGCCTGCAAGCAGATTGCCAGGCAGATGGGTCAGAGCATAAATGCCCATCATCCAGCCGATAAACGTAGGGGCTGCGCCAAGAGAGATGGCAAAAGGCGTCAGTACAGGATACTGAGCATGCAAATCAAAAAACGCCAGAAACAAAAACATATAGAGCCATAAAGCGGTTTTCAATATGGCACCCTCCTATCCGGCAAGTTGATATTGTTACTACTACTTGTACGTTCGAAAGGGCAAGCTTATACCTTTTTGTGAAAAGACCCGGTTGGCTGACAGCTTTGCGGGGTATCATGTATAATTAATAAGACGGCCATGAACCGCCGCTTTTGAAACGATGAACGGGAGTGAATTGTATTGGATACTCAGGTCTGGATTGAATTTCTCAAACAAAACTGGCTGGTCATTGCCATCGCCTTAATTGTCTTGTTTATTGTGCTGAACGTAGTGAGAACCGTCATTAAATGGGCGCTGGCCGTACTTATCATCGTGGGATTGTTAGTGTACAGCGGGATTTCCTTAGATAAAATCGGCGAGGTTGTAACCACGGTGAAGGAAGAAACGGTGGACACGATAAAAAAAGAAGCGCTGAACATGATGATGAATGAAGCGAAGGAAGCGAAATATACCTCGAATGAGGACGGTACCTACTCCATTAAAGCTCCCAATCTGGAGCTGAAAGGAAGCGCCGGTTCCGAAGAGGTTGAAGTGACTTTCCGCGGTGTTTCGGTAGGGAAGTGGGATATCAACGATACAATTCAGAGCTTTATCGACGATGCCAAGAGCAATACGGCCTCTAAATAAAAAAGATAGAACGCAATCGGAAGCGAATGTACGAGGGCGGCAGCGTTGTTAGTGCTGCAGCTCGATTACATCGGTTGACAAGACATCATGGGGAGAGGAGGGGATACCGTTGATGTCGGCATGGAAGGATAGTGTGCTGGGTGGGAACGGAATCACCATCTTGCTGCTGCTGATTGTGGCTTTTTCACTATTACAGGGATGGAGTCGCGGAGCCTCCCGGTCAGCCGGGAAGCTTGTTTTTTTTCTGGGGGACGCGGTGCTGCGCCTGGTCGGGCTAGCGATCTCCGTTCCTTTTACATTATGGTTATCACCTAAAGCAGGCGATTGGCTGGGTACGGTCTCCACTTTACCGAATCGAGAGCTGCGCTTCTGGGAACAGATTTATTATACAGCCGTAAAATCGCTGGCGGATTTCCCGCTGCTGCGGTTTGCGGTGCTGTTTATGTTAAGTTACGCCCTTATCGTATTTATGCTGCGTTTGCTCGTGTCCCTGATTATGGGAGGCAGGCTGGGACTCTTCGAAACGAGAAAAGATACATCGGCATCGCTGCTGAGCCGGCTAACAGGTGCGGGAATTGGCGTCATCATGGGCGCAGCGCGGAGCATTATTGTTATTGCGATCTTATTCATCTACGTCAGTTTGAATCCCGATCACGGCTTTAGCCGGTACGTTGAGGCTTCACCCGTTTATCAACAGGGAGCGAGGGCAGTAATAGAGCCTTTGTCGGGCTCTCTCGTCCGCGAGAAGCTGCCGGTCTTTACCCAATCCGTTCAGGAAGAATTGAACGGGATCATTCAGCGGAAGTATGAGGTCATCGACCACAAGATTCCCGAGGGCATTGAGCAGACGGCAGCCCATGTCGTGAAGGATTCGTCAACCGATGAAGAGAAAGCGCGAAAGCTCTATGATTGGGTTGGCAGCCGGATAACATATGATCACGACAAAGTGACCTTGTATGAAGAGCAGCGGATATGGAAAGAGCAGACACCGCAGGATACGTACGATACAAGGTTAGGGGTGTGCATTGATTATGCCCGTCTGTATGCCATGATGGCCCGGTCTCAGGATCTGAAAGTCCGGGTCGTAACCGGCAGGGGATATAATGGTCAAGGCGGTTATGGTCCGCATGCCTGGAATGAGGTCTACTTGAGTGAAGAGAAGCGATGGATACCGCTGGACCCGACCTGGGCACAGAGCGGAAGCTGGTTTAATCCGCCTCGCTTTAATGAGACGCATATTAAGGAGCAGGTGTTTTGATCGGTGTGTTGATATGGAGAAGGGCGGACTTTGGAGCAAGGGAAGTCCGCCCTTTCCCATCAGGAGGGCCCTTCCAGATGAAGTGGGGGGGCGTTTATGTTAATATGGGTTTATGTGATTGTGGATAAAGGGGAGAAGCATACGTGAAAGGGTTTAGGCCGGATAAGCGCAAACAAGAAGAACAAGATGCCGGCAGTCAGTTTAACTTGCGGGTTAATCTATTTTTTTTCAGCACTTTTATCATATTCTGTGTCATTATTATACGCCTTGCTATACTGCAGTTCGTTGAGGGGCCTGAGTTAAAAGAGCTCGAAACCGGCGGGCAGGTTAAAAATTTCCCGCTTCAGCCGATCCGGGGCAGCATCATCGATGCTTCCGGAACGCCGCTTGCCTACTCGACACCTTCCCAAGCACTATATTTAACGCTGTTAAAGGATTACAGTTCATCCGAGCGAGGAAAGAAGAACCGTCCGGAGATCCAAAAGCTGGCCGAGGAAATGGTCAAGGTCTTCGAACAGTATGGTGATCCAAAAGCCGAAAAGCTGACGGTGGATGATGTGATCAAAGCGATGGACCTGGAGTTCAACAAGCAGCCGGGTTATGAGCCGAGACGCATAAAGGCAAATCTCTCGACTAAAGAAGTGGCTTACTTTATGGAGCATAAAAATGAATATCCTGGAGTCGAGGTTGTCGAAGAGAGTCAGCGTCAATACAACCCGGACAAAATCGCCGTTCAAACGATTGGTTATTTGAAAGAATTCCGCGGAAATAAGACACTGGATAAGTATAAACAGATCGATGAGCAGAATAAGAAGCAAAAAGATCCGGGACTCATCTATACGGAGCAGGAGAAGGTCGGTGTAGACGGACTCGAAATGATGTTCCAGGATGAGCTGCGCGGCAAGAACGGATATATCGGCATTCCGATTAATCCGCAGAACATGGCGGACGGGGTGCCAACCATGATCGCCCCGGAGAAGGGCTACAATATTCATACGACGATCCACAAGGATATCCAGAAGGTGACGCAGCAGGCGATCATTGATCAGCTGAAATGGCTTCACGCCAATCCGGTTTCCGGTAAAACGCATCCGAATGCGCAAACGGGGTATGCCGTAGCGATGGAAGTGGACACCGGAAACATTGTTGCCATGGCCAGTATGCCGGATTATGACCCGAATGTGTGGGAGAATGGGACCGATGATGCTAATTGGGAAACCGTTATGAAGTATTACGGCAACGGGACGATTTCTCCATACAGTTCCGGTCGATCCGGCAACAATCTGGAATCGGTTGTGCTGCTCGGTTCCACTATGAAGCCCTTGACGGTATTGATTGGACTTAATGAGAAACTATTCGGACCGAACGATTATTATTATGATGGCGGGGCAGCATTTTTCGGTAAGGATAATACGAGAGTCCGGAACTCAGGCGGTAAAGCCTATGGATCTCTGAATGCGAGAAAAGCGATTGAACATTCCTCCAACGCCTTTATGGTTGACTGGATCGGAGAACGACTGTATAACAAATACGGCTCCAAATCCGTTGAAATATGGGATGAATACATGAGGGAATTCGGGCTTGGGGTTTCTACCGAATCCGGTCTGCCAAAGGAGCATAAAGGAATCATCGAGTATACCAATATCGAGCAGGCGGGAAGTTATCTGGCTGCCATGGCATATGCTTCATTCGGACAGTCCGGTAAATATACGACGCTCCAATTGGCACAGTATGCCAGCACGCTTGCCAATCGGGGAGAACGCATTCGGCCTCAGCTTGCGAGCAAGATTGTGGATCAGGACGGCAATGTGATCAAGGAATTCAAACGCGAGGTATTAAATAAAGCGGATTTCCCGGAGCAGTACTGGAATGAAGTCATTGCAGGGATGAATACGCAAGGACTTCGAGCATTTGAAGATTTTAAATATGATTTTGCACGGAAGACAGGAACATCCGAGCAGGATATTTATAAAAACGGTACTCGGATCCGGGTGGAAAACGGGGTGTTCATCGCCTTTGCTCCACGGCAAAATCCGAAGCTGGCCGTCGCCGTGGTCATACCTGAAGCCGGCTTCGGTTCCCAGAGTGCCGCGCCGGTTGCCCGTAAAATTTTCGACGCGTATGACGAGATTTACGGCCTGGACGGTACGCCTCACCCTAAAAAAACCGAGGGTGAGAATGGGGATGGCAGTAACGAATAAGAGGATATTTACAAAACGGCAGCCAAGAGCCCTAAATGGGTTGGCTGCCTTTTCTTTATCCGTTACACATGGGCGTCCGGGGCTTTGTCCGCCACCAGGTTCAAGACGATGTTAAACTCCAACAGCGCTTTGAGGCCGCAGAGTACCATAGTGTATCCTCCCATGGAATCAATAGCTCCCTTTACCATTTCATCCGCACTGCCTGTAAATCCAGAGTGGGTAATGGCAATAAAGGTCTCATGATCGCCCCGTGGCGTGAATGTCCACTCGGTTTTGGTCTGGTCTGAAGACTCGATCGTGATGCGGCGATTGACTTCGATATGTTGAACGTAAACGTCATCATGTACCCCATACATCTCCCAATCCCAGCGAATATGGCTGCCTTCCTCCAGCTTGCCGCTGCTTTTGGTAAACCAGAACTTGGTTGTAATCTCAGGGTCGATGAAAGCCTCGAATACTTCTGAAACGGGTCTTCGAATCAACATCTCTGCCGTCACGACAGGGGTCTCATTGAGTTTGGTCATATGAATTTTATGACTCCTTTCGGGTTGTCTTCAGTAATATCGTAGCATATAGGAATTCATATTCTTTCTTTTACATTGCTCATTTATTTCAAGGGTCGTGTGCTTTGTTCGAGAGCTTGGGAAATACTACTTGAGACTAGCGTTACCTCAGTTTTGGCATGTCCGGGGGCGGCTATTCATAGGGGAATGTTTTGACGTCATGCCTTTTGTGGTAAAATGTCGTTATGTTTGCTTGTGATTCGTAAGGGGGTTAATACCATGAAACATAAATATCGATTGTTGGCACTGGATATGGACGGTACGCTGCTGCGGGACGATCATGAAGTGTCTGAGGAAACGGTGAAGTGGATCAAGGAAGCGGTACGGCACGGCATTCATGTCTGTCTCTCGACAGGCCGGCCGTTTCAGGATGCGTATCCGTATGCCAAACAGCTTGAACTGACGACACCGATGGTAACGGTGAACGGAGGCGAGGTATGGCGTGCGCCATATGAATTACACCGCCGCGCATTGCTCGACAGCAAGCTCGTGGAGCAAATGCACGCACTGGCCATTGAAACCGGATCATGGTTCTGGGCGTATTCAGTAGAAAGATTGTATAACTCTGAGAACTGGACCGACGATATCGCGAATCAGGAATGGCTGAAATTCGGTTACACCACGAATGATCATGAGGTGCGTCACAACATTCTGATGCGCCTGCAGGATATGGGCGGACTGGAGATCACGAACTCCTCGCCGGATAACCTGGAAATCAATCCGCAGGGCGTTAACAAAGCGACCGGAATCGGACAGGTGTGCGAGCTGCTCGGCATTAGCATGTCCGAAGTCGTAGCCGTAGGCGACAGCTTGAACGACCTGGCTGTGATTCAGCAGGCCGGCCTCGGCGTGGCGATGGGCAATGCCCAGCAGACGGTTAAGGATGAAGCGGACCTTGTGGTTTCCAGCAACAATGAGGACGGCATCGTTGAGGTCATCAGGGATCATATTTTGATCGAAAGGTGAGATGTTGATGGACATATTGGGCTGGATTATCGTTATCGCTCTGTTTATCATTGGGATGGCCGGGGCGATTTACCCTATTCTGCCGGGGGTTGTCGCCATTTACCTGGCGCTGTTTGTTTACGGCTGGTTCTTTACATTCGAGCATTACAATTCATGGTTCTGGATTATTCAGACCATCATTCTGGTGGTGCTCTTCATTGCCGATTATGCGGTTAACGCCTGGGGGGTTAAGAAGCTCGGCGGTTCCAAAGCCTCGATATGGGGCAGCACCATCGGTTTGATTATCGGGCCGTTCGTTATTCCCGCTTTTGGATTGATTATCGGACCGTTCCTGGGAGCATTTTTGGGTGAAATGCTGGCAGGTTCGGGACCGAGCAAATCCATGAAGGTTGGATTCGGATCGGTCATTGGATTGTTCAGCAGCATTGTGGTGAAGGTTATTTTACAGCTCGCGATGATTGTTATTTTCTTCATTTGGATTTTCTAATAGACGCTTAGGAATCGCTGTAAGAGGCGCTTTGGAGGAGAAAGAAGGGTACGGTTTTGTCAAAGAAAGAGTCATTTATTAAAGGCACGATCATCTTGGCCGCTGCTGCGCTGGTCGCCCGCGTGCTGGGTCTTGTCCAGCGGGTGCCGCTGGAGCATATGCTGAACGATATAGGGGATGCCTCATTTACGATCGCCAATAACGTATATTTAATGCTGTTAACGGTAGCAACGGCCGGCATTCCCAGCACGCTCAGCAAAATGGTATCCGAGCGTCATGCTTTGAACAAGCCAGCGGAGGCACGGCGTGTCTATCATGCTGCGCTTATTTTTGCCGGAGCAGCAGGCGTTGTCATGACGCTGCTGCTTTATTTCGGAGCCCCATATTATGCTACCCATATTGCTAAGCAGCCGGAGGCCGCCGCGGCCATCCAGGCACTTGCCCCAGCGCTGCTGCTGTTTCCGGCCATTGCCATGATGCGGGGATACTTCCAGGGACGCAATAATATGACGGCTGGCGGCATATCGCAGATTATCGAGCAGATTGCACGGGTTCTGACAGCGATCGGTTTGGCCTATGTGCTGCTGCGGATGGGTTACGATGATACCTGGATTGCAGCCGGCGCCTCCTTCGGGGGCGTACTCGGCAGTATCGGAGCATTTGCCGTCATGCTGTACTTTACGGTAAAGCTTCGCCGAAATGATCGTGAGCTCAAGATGCCGGCAGCGGACCGCTCCATCCCGCTTGGCGGGATATACCGGGATATATTCACGTTGTCTATACCGATTGTACTGTCTTCCCTGGCGGTTCCGGCTGTTAACTTCATTGACAGCTCCATTGTGAAGCCGCTGTTGATTGGGCAGGTTGGCCTAGGACAAGCGACCGCAGCTCTCGCGGTGTTAGGAAACCGGGCACAGAGCGTGGCGGGGATTCCGCCGATTCTAGCCATTGCCCTGAGCACCTCGCTCATTCCGATCATCTCTGCAGCGTTTGCGAAGAAAGATCAGGAGCATCTGGAACAGCAAGTATCGCTGGCTATGCGTATTGCCATTTTAACAGGCATGCCGATGGTGATTGCGCTATGCGTGGCATCCTATTCCATTAATGGTTTGCTGTTTAGTTCCTTGGGCGGCAGTGGGATAATTGGATTTCTGACATTCGGTACGATTTTCCAAATCACGATGATGACCACAAATTCCATTCTTCTCGGAATCGGCAAGGCCAAGCTCTCGATGATTCACGTGATGGTTGGGGTTGTGGTCAAGCTTGCAGCCAGCTTCCTGCTTGCTCCGTTCTTTGGGATTTACGGGATCATAGGGAGCACGGCGCTCTGTTTCCTTGTCATTACGATACTGAATATAAGATCGATTAAAGGGATTGTATCCTTCTCCATCCTGGGCAAACGCTGGACGGGCTTCGTACTGACGGTGATTGCTGCCGGGGGAATCGGATATGGCCTGAATCTGGCCGGTATTCAAATGGTCGATGTCATGCCGGCACGGTTGGCATTCCTGCTGACTTGCCTGGTTGTAGGCGTGGCTGTAGTCATTATATATCTTGTCCTGCTGGTGGTGTTTGGCGTATTGCGGCAATCGGAGCTGAGCAGTTACCCGCGCCTTTTGCAGAAGGTGTTCCGTCCGCTTATGAGACTGCAGCCTGCACGTATGCGGGAGCGGGGATAAAGACATAGATTTAGTTTCACTTATCGTGTATATAGAACCGAAAAGAGACCTTCCTTGCAGTATCGGGACGGTCTCTTTTCATTTTAATGCGGATGGAACTGATCAGACACATCATGCACGATGGAGGTTTTCTCCAGAGCGGCCCGATGGGCGTGGGTAATATCCGGCAGCAGCGGCCGTAACGGTTTGCGGATATGCCTAAACATCGCCCGGCCCTGAAACCAGTCGTACCGGGGAATCGGCTCGGGGGGTTCATCCTCCCAGATCTCCTCAAGATAAGGGCTGTACAGATGCTGGCCACCCGGGAGCCATTCGGAAGTGATGAGGTCAGATCCCGCGTGGCCATGATTCATGGCTTGATCAAGGGTCGGCGTAAATAAGGCCGGCCAGTATTCAGCGCGCGATCCTTGGTGCTTGGTGGATCGCGCGAAGGCCAGCACAGCGCGGTAAATCTCCTCATACCCAAACAATAAAGCATACAGCGAACGGCCAGCCTTGATCCGAATGGACAGGTCGTCAAACTTGGGGATGGTAAGTCCGGCCAGCGGCCTGGTTGGGGATAGGGGCTTTGGCCCAGCGCTTTCCCCCGACTCTGTTCGTCGGACTAGACCCAGCGGAAACACGATTTGATTCAACCGGGTCAGCTCATGCATCCGAAAGAAGGGATTCTCCAGAATATGTTGTTGGTAAAAAGGATGTCTCGCCACACGCCCCTCTATATAGTTCTGCTCATTAATGATGAGTGCCACCGTAAGCAGCGAACTGCTCTGATCCTGCCAGAACTGTTCCCAGAACGGTGTCATAAACGACGAAACATGAAAGTGGGGGAGTAAATGAAATAGGGGCTTGCCTTTATTTCGACTGTGTATATAGAGAAGCAGCTGGGGGTAGGCGTCCTGGAAGATCAGCGCATTGCAGCGCTCCAGGAAACGGTACAGATTGCTCTTGAATGTCGAATCCATGAGATCAGACATCAATCCGCCTTTCAAATCGCTCATATTCCACCCGGCATTGCGCGATACCATGTGGGCCAGAAAGGCCCAATGCAGCTCAGGATGTGATACATAGCAGTCCCAATAGGCTTGCGTACGGGTCACGTTACTCCGGTTGGCTGAGGCTGCGGCCTCCTGAATATGATGAATCAACTGCTGCTCTTCTTGTGATAGCTGAACATCTGCACCTGGTTCATGAATCCGAATATCGCTATACCCTTGCATGGAAGGGTACGGAAACGGGGAAACGCTCTGCTGCAGGTAGGGATGGGAGGAGAGGATTTCCTTGAGTTTTATGCGAATTCCCCTTACCGCTGCAGGGTCCCATTGCAATTCGTGTTTGCTTGTCCTGAGTTTTAAGGAGAATCTCCATGATGCAATCATCCCCGACCATGATTCTGTCAGGGCCTGCGGAATGGCTGCCGCCCATGACCATACATCCTTGCCCTGGTTTTTTTTATTTTTGACTCCGTTCGAGTGCATTCGGGGGTCACCTGCACTTTCTGATGGTTAATCCCTGCCTGTGAACATCATAATGTCAGTATGCTCTAAAATTTGACTTCCACTCAACATTTTGATTCACTAAGGGTGAAGGAACTCGACGTAAAGGGGAGATAATCAATGGAAAAAATCACTTCGGAAGCAGAATTTCAGGTTGCAATCCAGTCTCCGCGACTGACTGTTGCCGTATTTAAAGCAGACTGGTGCGGCGATTGCAAGTTTATCGATCCATTCATGCCGGAGGTTGAGACGAAGTTCTCAAACCAATTGACTCTGGTAGAGGTTGACGTCGATGCTGTCGGTGACGTGAGTCAGCAGCAAAATATTTTGGGTATCCCCAGCTTTGTTGCATACTCCGATGGACGCGAGCTGGTTCGCTATGTTAACAAACTCCGCAAATCGCGCCAGGAGATTGAAGATTTCCTGCAGCGTGCTGTGGACGTATACAGTACGATTCATAAGTAAGGGTGACCATAGCACCGCCGCCTTGATTGATAACTGGCGGCGGTGTTGTTTTACATATCGGATAGAAGTAGGGCGATGAAATCAAGTACCTGGATCATGAAGGTTTTTCTCAAATTTGAACATTTTGTCACAATCGCTCAAGTGACCGTAGCGACAGAATCAGGTATAATGAAATGTGGACTGTGTACGATGCGATCCTGTAAAGGTTTAAATAGTGAATGATTAGGAGCAGCAGGTGAGATAATTGAATGATAAACAACTAAAATGGCTGAGTTACATAACATGCTTAGTTATGTTCTGCGCGACGTTCGGTGGCATGGTTGTGACAAAGACGGGCTCGGGACTCGGTTGCGGTCAGGAGTGGCCGCTGTGCAACGGTAAATTTGTTCCCGCTTACACGGTATCCTCCATGATTGAGTATTCCCACCGGGCGGTTAGCGGAATGGCGGGTTTGGCGGCGCTCGCTTCGCTGATTGCGTTCTGGAAGTACAAGCGGGATCGCCGGGATTTGATGGCTTATGTTATCGGGACCTCGGTATTCGTTATTGTACAGGCGATCATGGGTGCTCTTGCGGTGGTTAAGCCTCAATCGGCTGCGATTATGGCGCTGCATTTTGGCTTCTCGCTGATTGCCTTTGCTAGCTCTGTCATGCTGGCTCTGGGTATGCGGCGGGTAGAACAGGCGAAGGGGCCCCTAGACTTGGAGCGTCTGCCTCGAGTAAGCAAGGGCTTCCGCAATTTAGTATGGGGCACAGCCTTGTACAGTTACATCGTGGTTTATATCGGTGCATTCGTCAGCCATACCGATTCCCGGGAAGGGTGCTCCGGCTGGCCGCTGTGTAACGGGGAAGTGATACCGGAGCTGAGCGGAGGGGTAGGCATCGCCTTCATGCACCGCGTGGCGGCGCTTCTGCTGCTGATCATTGTGGCGGTGATGGGGCATTTTGCATATTGGCGCAACCGCGACAACCGGGAGATCCAGATGCTGGGCATCTCGGCAACTGTGCTCTGTCTGCTGCAGGTGTTCAGCGGCGCCCTCATTATGGCAACGATGCATAACGAGGAGGTTTACGTATTCTCCGCACTGGGGCATACCTTGCTGATCTCCGCCTTATTCGGCGTACTGTGTTATTTAAGTGTCAGGGTTTGGCAGCTCAGCAGACCGGTTAAAGCCGAAATGCGGCCGGATCATAGCATGCCTCGCGAAAAGATCGTATAAGAAAAAAAGCAAAAACCATGAAACAAAAAAGATCGAATTCAGACAACATTGTTTATGCAAAGTCCCCGAGCTTGCCTCGAGGGCTTTGTTGTATAGTAAGGGGGGAGCCGATGATAACCAAGCCATCCGCTCGACCTGTCCGATCTCAAGGAGATGGGGGTTGTCTGGTCATTTCGGGGGCATCCTATAAGAACAATCCCCTGGTTATGGATGAACGAATGAAACCGGGATACCCGGATGAGTTATTCCTGCGTGAGGATATCGTGAAAACGATTGATACGCGGTGGATTCCCTATTTTGGCAAATAGCGATCCAAGAACCAAGGTTAATCTGATGACGCGAGGGGGTACTGCCATGCTTCGTATGTTACTTGGGGAACAGCCCCGGCAGAATAACGGCCTGCTTGAGGAAGCCATCGAATCGATGGTCCAAACAACCCGGCTGCTGCAGAAGGAAATGGAGAAAAATCAGGATCCGACGCATGATTTTCGCAAGCTTGAGATTTGGACCCGGGGGTTGATCGTTTCCCTGGATGAGCTGGAACAGAGCTGGAATGCGGCCAGGCATTTCAGTCAATCGATCCAATCGGGTTACATCGATGACATGTCGATTCAGGAGCAAGGAGAATATCAACGGTATGTGTATTTTTACAAAAACGGCTTCATCCGCGTATTCTCGATCCTTGACAAGCTGGGGACGGTGTTGAACGATTTGTATGATCTTCAAACCTCCAAGGTGAAAGCGCATTTCTCTTATTTTACGGTCCTGCGGCAGTTTAAATTCCTGAAGGCCCACGGAGAGCTGGCCAAAGAGCTGGAGGAGATCAAGGATCGTTACAAAACACCGCTGAACACCCTCCGGAAACGGCGCAATGCCGAAATCCATTACATGAATTCCGAGATGCAGGATGATTTGTGGCAGCGTCATCAAGGACTGTCGGACAAGATCGAGCTGGAGGATATCGGCCAGCACCTGGACGATCTCAAACAGGGTGTTGATATGGTATGCCGGAGTCTGGCGGCCTCTTATAAATATACGAACAAGCTTTGGGCGAAAAATGGAGTCAGGACTTAGGCACAAAATCGCCATGAAATTCCTTTTGACAAAAACCTGAAAAGATTCTATACTAACTATTGTTATCAAATCAGATCAAATTAATCGGAAAAATTTCATATCGATGTTTTCTTATCGAGAGAGGCGGAGGGACAGGCCCGATGAAGCCCGGCAACCGACTCTAAGCGTGTAATTGCTTAACGCGATGACGCTTGGAGTGACATGGTGCTAATTCCTTCAAAGCTATAGGATATCCTTGGCTTTGACAGATGAGAAAAGGCGTTGACTTTTACGTAAAGAGGGCCCTTTTTGATTCTACAAAAAGAGGCTCTTTTCTTTTGGGTAAATAGATATGAAGCTACGGAAAAAGGAGGATTATCGGATTGATTGAGCTCAAGCAATTGACGAAGCAGTACGGAAAAGCCGGAACTTTAACAACTGCGTTGTCCGAATTGGATTTGTCGATTGAAAAAGGAGAAATTTTCGGAGTGATCGGACACTCCGGTGCAGGTAAAAGTACATTGATCCGTTGTATCAATTTGTTGGAACGTCCCACCTCGGGCGAGGTGTGGGTGAACGGTAAGAACTTAACGTCGCTTGGCAAGAAGCAGCTTCAGGCGGAACGCCGCAAAATCGGCATGATTTTTCAGCACTTTAACCTGTTGTCATCGGCGACGGTGTACGATAACATTGCGTTTCCGCTGCGTCTGATCAAGACGCCGAAGGCCGAACTGGAACGCAAAGTATCCGAGTTATTGGCTTTGGTTGGCCTGGAGGCGCATCGGGATAAATACCCGTCCCAGCTATCAGGGGGCCAGAAGCAGCGGGTGGGCATCGCCAGAGCGCTCGCGAGCGACCCGGAAGTGCTGCTGTGCGACGAAGCGACCTCTGCGCTTGACCCGCAGACTACGGATTCGATCCTGCGCCTGCTGCTGGACATTAACAAAAAGTTTCATCTGACGATCGTGCTGATTACCCATGAAATGCATGTGATTCAGAGCATATGCGACCGGGTCGCTGTCATTCATCAAGGCGGCATCGTGGAGCAAGGCCCGGTAACGGAAGTGTTTCTGAAGCCGAAGCATGAGGTAACCCAGGAATTTATCCGTCAGGAGATGGACAGCGGCGAAGCGCTCCGGCTGGCCATTCAGGGACAGGCAAACGGACCTTCAAGGGCGGTGCAGATTACGTTCCTTGGATCGAAAACGTACGAATCAATTCTGTCCCATACTGTACATGAGACGGGCGTGAATTTTGCAATTCTGCAGGGCACCATTTCCACGATCAAAGAAACGCCGTACGGCCAACTCATTGTCCGTTTTGAAGGGGAAGAGGGCGCCATCGAAGATACGATCCGGAAGCTGCTGGAACAAGGATTAGACGTGGAGGTGATTCATTAATGTTCGGACTCGATTTTACCCAGATCGACTGGAAAGAAATATGGACGGCAACCTTGGATACCCTGCGGATGCTAGGGGCATCGGCATTGTTCAGCTTCATTATCGGACTGCCGATTGGCGTGCTGCTCTACATGGCCGCTAGATCCACATCCGGTGTGGTACGCTTCGGTTACTCGATCCTGTCGTTCATTGTGAACATCCTGCGTTCGGTTCCGTTCATTATCCTGATCGTTGCGATGATCCCGATTACCAAATCGCTTGTGGGTGTTTCGTATGGCGTGCTGGGAACCATTCCACCGCTCGTGATCGGCGCGGCGCCCTTCTTCGCCAGACTCGTAGAAACCGCCTTGAATGAGGTGGACAAAGGGGTCATTGAAGCGGCTCATGCCATGGGCTCCTCGACAAGCCAAATCATATGGAGGGTTCTCCTTCCGGAGGCTCGTCCGGGCTTGCTGGCTGGGATGACCATCACGATTGTAACCCTGGTATCGTATACCGCGATGTCCGGTCAAGTCGGCGGCGGCGGTTTGGGCGATTTGGCCATCAAGTATGGATATTACCGTTATGAGACCGAGATTATGATCCTGGCCGTCGTGTTGATGATCGTGCTGGTACAGCTGCTGCAAATGGCAGGGGATCGTCTGGTGCGGCATTTTACAAGAAAATAACGGGATTGATGAGGCTTCAAGGAAGACAACATATAAATAATATATTTTTCGGAGGGAGAGTTTTAGAAATGAAAAAATGGACATTGGCATTGATCAGCTTGACCTTGGTTACGGTGTTGGCAGCGTGCGGCAGCAAGCCTGCGGATAACGCGGCTGAGCCAGGGGGAACAACAGGAGGCGGCGCTCAAGAGACCGTAACCTTGAAAGTAGGTGCTTCGCCTTCACCACACGCCAAAATTTTGGAGCATATCAAACCGGCGCTTGAAAAGGAAGGTGTAAACCTGGAAATCGTGGAGTTCACGGATTATGTTCTGCCTAATACGCAAGTGGATTCCAAGGAAATCGACGCGAATTTCTTCCAGCACAAGCCTTACCTGGATAATGAAATCAAAGAGCGCAAACTGGACCTGGAGTCCGTGATTGCCGTGCATGTGGAGCCGCTGGGTGCTTACTCCAAATCCATTAAATCAGCGGATGAGCTGAAGGATGGAGCTGTTGTAGCAATCCCGAACGATCCTTCGAATGCGGGCCGTGCATTGACCCTGCTGTCCAAGAATGGCGTCATTAAGCTGGAGGATGAAACCAAGCTTGAAGCTACCGCTAAGGATATCGTGGAAAATCCGAAGAACCTGGAGTTCAAAGAAGTTGAAGCCGCGATGCTGCCGCGTATGCTCGATGAGCTGGATCTGGCTGTCATCAACACGAACTACGCGCTTGAAGCGGGACTGGATCCAACAAAGGATGCGCTCTTTATCGAAGACAAAGAGAACCCTTATGCCAATCTGCTGGTAGCTCGTCCGGACAACAAAGACTCCGATGCCATTCAAAAATTGGCGAAGGCGCTGACTTCCGAGGACGTGAAGACCTTTATTAAAGAAGAGTACAAAGGTGCTGTCATTCCGGCATTTTAATTCGAGCACCAAGGCTCGATGATGCTGAACATAAGTTTCATCGTATCCGAGAAGAGAGGGATTATCCAAAAGACCGTGGGTCTTTATGGATAATCCCTTTCTTTTTTTGTATAATGGGCCCTCTCTGCGGGTTTGCAAGTTGTTAGGCCTTATCAAATCTTTTATACTGAAGGAAGGATATCCATCTGAGGAGGGAAAGCCTTGAAGGGAAAAGTGGCGCTGATTACAGGCAGTGCGACAGGATTGGGGAAAATGACGGCGCTGTCGTTAGCCCGGCAGGGATGTCATTTGGCTATAAATTATGTAAACAGCAAGGATGAAGCGGAGGCGCTCTCCCGCGAAATCGAGGGGTTTGGTGTCAAAACCATTGCGATTAAAGCCGATATCGCCAGCGAGCGTGAGCTGTATTCATTGGTGGATCAGACGGAGGAGCAGCTGGGAAGCATCGATATCCTGGTGAACAACGCAGGTCCGTTCATTCGGGAACGTCGTCTATTCTCGGAGTACAGCCGCGACGAAATCGTACATATGGTGAATGGCAATTTAACCGGCGTCATGCTGCTGGACCACCGTGTTCTGCCTGCCATGCGGGAGAAAAAGTGGGGACGCATCATCCACTTTGGATTCGGACATGCGGGAGAAGCCCGCGCGTGGCCTCAGCGTTCAGCCTACGCTGCCGCTAAAGTGGGCCTGGTATCCTTTACGAAGACGCTTGCGGTGGAAGAAGCCCCGTATGGGATCACCGTGAACATGATCTGTCCGGGGGATATTCGCGGAGCCAACAAGGAGAAGACCATCGATGAGGTATCGGGCATCCAAGACGGGCTGACCCCGCGCGGACGATCGGGAAGCGGGGAGGACGTCGCCAGGGTGATCGAATATTTATGCCTGGATAAGTCGGATTTCATTACCGGTAATATCATGGATATATCCGGCGGGCTGGATCCGATCCGTCCGTTGATTAAACCGGAATAACCTAAAATCACCCCACAAAGTGGAGTCCATGCTTCGATGGTTATTCCAACTTCTTTTGTACTTTGCGGGGCCCCCTTAAACATATAAATGCGTTAAAGAATTGCTTATGCTCCGCTGAAAACTTATATATTTTTTAATCTCAAAAAAAAGAGTCTTGGTTCCACGAGGGAAACCAAGACTCTTTATAGTTAAAGAAGATTTAGAATACTTGAACTACTTCTTGAATGCCTTCTACTTCTTCAACCAGGGCGCGTTCAATCCCTGCTTTCAGAGTAATGGTGGAGCTAGGGCAGCTACCGCATGCACCCATCAATTTCAGCTTAACGATGCCGTCTTCAACGTCAACCAGTTCCACGTCACCGCCGTCGCGCTGCAGGAACGGACGAAGTTTATCAAGCACTTCAGCCACTTCATCATATACAGTGGTTTGCGTGTTTTCACTCATCTTGTTCAACTCCTTTCCTCCCTATATTATAGTACATAAACCGGCAAAATAAAATGCCAATCTTAAGGCAGGTCTAATAACAATGTCCATTATCATTGAGTTTTGCACAAGCAATTCCTATTTTGGAACGGATAAAGTTCTGCAGACGCTGGAAGCCAAGTACGATTGTAAAGTCATCGAATACGGCTGCCTGACCAGCTGCGGCCAGTGCTACTTGATGCCCTTCGCTTATGTGGATGGCGAAGGGGTCGAGGCCCCCACGGCTGAAGAGCTGCTTGACGTTGTCATAGCCAAGCTGGAGAGCTTTCAGGACAGCGAAGAGGAGAACTGACGCCGGATACCTGGCATTTCCGTAAGGAAGAACATAGCGTCTGCAGCCTGTTCGGTGCTAGTAATGACGCTTGGATTTCCAAAGAACGCCGCTCTTCAATATTCTTGGTACCCGGCCCAGCACCGACGTGCTGCCCATGAGTCCAAAGCCCGCATGTTTGCCGAGGGAGCCGAGGGTTCCCTTGAGCTTCAGCGGAGATACCTTTGGCGTATCATCACGCCATAAAGCTTTCATGACATGTCCCACTTGCTCGGCTTGAGCCCCGGCTGCCTGCGCGCTTGGGACGAACGGAAGGCTGGCGCAGTCGCCGATCACGTACACTTCCGGATGGGACGGAACCTGATACCACTCGTTCAGCAGTATGCGTCCGCTGCGGTCTTTTGGCAGATCGAGGTCCTGTACGACTTTTACGGGCTGAATGCCCGCCGTCCATACGGCTAGGTCGGTTGCGATAGGCACATCCAGATTGTACACGGCATCCTTCTCAACTCGGGATACGGAAACCCCGCTGTGGATATCCACATGGTGTTCCTCAAACCAGCGATGAATATAAGCAGACAAACGGTTAGGAAAAGAAGAAAGTACCCGTTGTCCCCGGTCCAAAATGGCGATATTAAGGTCAGGCCGGCTTTCACGAAGATCGGCAGCGAGTTCGATGCCGCTTAAGCCTCCGCCAATGATATGAACTTGACCATAAGGTCTGAGGTTGTTCAGGTGCAAATAGGTTTCCCGGGATGCAGAGAAAGATTGCAGGCTAAACGTGAATTCTTCAGCGCCCGGAACGCCATGATATCGGTCCGTACATCCCAGAGCAATGGCGAGTTGGTCGTATTCCACGGGATCGTTGTTCGTCAGGTTAACAAGCCTCTTCTCCAGATCGATGGATGTGACTTCACCATATACAATTTGGAGGCGGTCATACACCGGGAATTTAACACGAACGGCGGTATCGGCCACGGTGCCTGCTGCCAGCGCGTAGTATTCGGTTTTGAGTCCTTGGTATGGCATGCGGTCGATGAGCACGACCTCCACGTCCGGAGGAAGATAGCTGCTGAATAATTCTTGAATTAAGGCAAGACCACCATAGCCTCCGCCGAGAATGACGAGCTTTTTCATAAATTTCTTCCTTTCTCAAGAGATAAGAAGGTGAGCGCCGATTCGCAAGAAAAACGCCGCTGGAAGCGGCTTAGGTTACCCACGCTATATTATCTCTTTAACCTGTTTTCCGTTTTTTGGAACGTCTCTCGTTTGCTTAAATCCCTGCTGGTAAGACTTATTCGTAAACCTTGATCTCGTTATAGAAGGTATCGCGTTCAACCGGAATCCGGCCAGCGCCTTGGATGAGCCAGACGAGCTCTTTGCGTGTCAGCCCTTCCGGGGTCAAGGCTCCTGCAGCATGGCTGATGCGTTCTTTCAGGATCGTACCATGGACATCGGAAGCACCGAAGCTGAGAGCAACTTGAGTCAATTGCGGCCCGATATTAATGAAGTACGCTTTGATGTGGTCGATATTATCGAGCATCAGACGGCTGATGGCAATGGTCTTCAAATCCTCATAGGCCGAATTGCGGCGCATGATGCCTGCATTCTTATTCTTCGGCTGCATGGACAGCGGAATGAATACCATGAATCCACCGGTTTCATCTTGAAGATCCCGAATTTGCAGCATATGGCGGATCCGGTCCTCATGGCTCTCGATCGATCCGTACAGCATGGTCGTGTGCGTCTTCATGCCAAGCTTATGTGCGGTACGGTGAACGTCGAGGTATTGATCTACGTTGGCTTTATCCACCTTCATCTTCTGACGGTATTGGTCAGACAGAATTTCGGCGCCGCCGCCCGTTAAAGACTGAAGACCCGCTTTTTGCAGTTCTTGAAGTACTTCCTTCGTGCTAAGTCCGCTAATGCGAGTGAAGAATTCAATCTCCGCCGCGGTATAGGCTTTCAGGGTTACTTCCGGGAAACGCGCGCTCAATGCCTTCAGGGAATCTACATAGTACTGGAACGGCACATGGTTATTATGTCCGCCAACGATGTGAAATTCACGAATCCCGGGATGAATATGCTGCTCGACATACTCGATCATCTCAGCGCCGGAGAGGGTGTAGGAGCCTTCCTCGCCTTGATCTTTCCGGAAATTGCAAAAAGCGCAGTGGGATTCGCATACATTCGTAAAATAGAGACTCATGTTCTCAATGAAGTAAACTTTTTTCCCGTTCTTGCGCAAATTTGCTTCATTAGCCAGCTGCCCGAGGGTCAGCAGGTCATCGGTTTGGTACAAATACACACCGTCTTCAAGATTCAGGCGTTCGCCGTTTTGGACTTTCGCAACGATCTCCGCCATTCTCTGATCGGTAAATGGTGTCACAATTGTGGACATGTTCAATCCTCCTGTTCACACTTGAACTGCATAGAAGATCCAGCAGAAAAAGCGATCATAAAGTGAATCACTCCCCTAAGGGAACGGTCCGTTTATAGTGGTATAACAACAAACATCAATAATGGGCTGAATAAATAAGTGAGTTTGTGAAAAAATATACAACTGTGGACCAGCCATAACCTTTGCCGCTTTTTTAGCTGGGGGATGTGACAAATATCCAACAGTTGCCGCCCATGTTCCTTCCCTATTATAAACCTGACCCCTCGGGGTAGCAACACAAATAGAGGAATTGAAAATAGGTTATTCATTACATATCAAACGCCATCATAACAACCTTGAGCGAATTCGCGAAGAGGAGTATACTGAAAGAGTGAACGAAAAGGAGGGTGACCTATGATTACAATCAGCGACTCAGCTGCAGAACGTTTGAAAGAAATGCTTGCTGAACAGGAAACGCCCAATATGTTCCTTCGACTGGGTGTCACTGCCGGCGGCTGCAGTGGTTTTTCATATGCAATGGGCTTTGACGATCAAGAAACGGAAGCTGACGTGTACATGGACCTGCAGGACATGAAAGTCGTTGTCGAGAAGGACGATCTGAAGTACCTGAACGGTCTTGAAATCGACTTTGAGGAATCCGGCATGACCGGCGGCTTCACCATCCACAACCCGAACGCCACCGTCACTTGCGGCTGTGGTTCGTCATTCCGTACGGCAACGGATGCGGGCAAACCAAACGAGGAGCCTTGCTGATCAGCGGGTTTTTAGCGTTAACGGTTTCGGATGTGACGATCGGAAGACTTGCGGAAGCTAGGCGCCATGATTGCGGAATGCACCGATAAATACGCAGACCTCAATCGCGATATGGAATAAAACACAACCCTAAAATTAGCGTTTTGGGATTGTGGATCACGGCCTTTATGACGGTGTATAACCGTTATGGAGGTCGTTTTTTATAATAAAGTTATATAACTAAATGAAGGGGAATCCTGCTCATGAGAAATAAGGTGATCGCACGGTTACTCCTATTCTTGGTTTTAGTAGGATGCGCGGGGGAGCAGAATCTCTTCCATATTGAAGGGACCGTTGAAGAGATAAATCTAAAGGACGCATGTATTTATGTAGACGGCTTTTGGTTACCGGTAAAAAATGCGGAAACTTATCATGTTGGTGATGTGGTCTTCGCAGAAGTTGAGAGTAAAGCAGAAGGAGACCAATATGACCCCGAGAAAATCACGGTCAATAAAATAGAAATTAGAGAACCATCCAATAGATAAACACGATGGTTAGGCTTCCTTATCCTAAGAACATAAAAAAGCAGCCAACTCCGCGGTAAGGAGAGGCTGCTTTTTTGGGGGGGTTCTTCCTATTCAGACCGGGAAGAAGAAGGTATCGTTCAGCATCAGCACGATCATGCCGGCGGCCACAAGCGAAAATACGATGCAGCCCGCTCCAAGCCCTCTGCGCTTATCCTTGATGAACTTGAAGCCCATGACAAAGATAAGAACGGTGATGGCTGCCAGGGCAACCGACATGCCGACAATGGCAATCCAGTACAATATTTCAAACAACGCTGCCAAGGTGACAAAGCCTCCTTTATAGGTATCCATGGTGATGGATTTAATACGGACAAAGCTCTGTTCTTACTATACGATAGATCACAGCATTTGCAAAGGGAGGCTGCCGTGAGGCAGCAAGAACCTCGATTATTAGGCATACCATCACGGACAATCATCCAAGACAAAGCGCGGATAGGGGAATAGGATAACGTATGTCATGAATAAAAGGAGGCGAAAGCAGCATGGCGGGAAGACAACTGGCCAGCAAGTGGCTGAAGACGGAAGCGCTGCTGACCGATCCGCAGGTTGCTCCCTACATTCCGGCTACCCAGTCGTATGGAGGGGATACCCTGGTCTCAATGCTGGCCGAACACGAAATGGTCGTGATTAAGCCGATTATAGGAACCGGTGGTAACGGAGTCATCCGAATACAAAAAGACGGAACGGGATACTTGGTAACCCATAAGAGGCGTACTGTTCATGTAGATACATTGAATTCCCTGTTATACGTACTGAGCAGGATGAGGCTGAGACGGCGCTACATGATACAGCAGGGCATTCATTTGGCTAGAATTCAGGGACGTCCGCTGGATTACCGTGTAAAGGTAGTCAAGGATCGAGGGAGATGGGAATTCCGGGCCATGCTTGGGCGGCTCGCGAGCCCAGGACTTTTTGTGACGAATATTTGTAAAGGGGGGACGCTGCTTCGTTGTGGTCCTGCACTCCGGCTGTCACTGCCCCACATTAATGCGAGGGAAAAGCGCAATGAAATGCGCCAATTAACCAGGCAGTGCATAACGATACTGGAATCCCGCTTTCCAGGAATCGGGGAGCTGGGGTTTGATTACGGACTAGACAACGAGGGTAAGATTTGGATTTTGGAGGTAAATACAAGACCAAGCTGAATTTTTTGTTTAATTTTCCCAATTTGAGACGTTTATATGATTTTTTAATAGGGTAATAAAAAAATAACCACAATCTACCGATATTATAATTGATCAATTTTTTTTATAGTAGAATTTCCCCAAATCCTGTGTATAACATTTATCCCCATAATCCACTTTGATATGACCCTGTTTTTTACACTTACCAACAAATTATACACAGGATTTCCACAAGAGGTTGTGGATAAGCGAACAGTTGTTCCGTTTTAGCATGTCTGATATGATAGATTCAGGAAATTTGAGGAAGGGGTGTGAGAGGGATGGCTATGTTGACGGATGAGATGCTTCTCGATTCCTATCATATGGCTGTTGAGTTGAAGTTGGAACGAGAGTTCATCACTCTACTGCTAGCCGAAATTCATAAACGGAACTTGGACACCGATTCCGGCAGCATCCTGCATTAATCAGATTTTTCGTATATAGAATAGATAACTTACGACATGATACGTATATAATGTGGGAGCTTTCAACCAAGTTCTACATATGGTTTGAAGAATAGAAAAGGTATCTTCGGTTCCAGGGCGGGTGTAACCCCTTTCGGAACGAAGATACCTTTTTTTCTATGAATATGGATGTAGATGGAGTTAAAAATTCTAGCTGCCCTTACAATTTCATGTTACTGCTGTGGCCCGGTGCCAATCTGGCCTCAGGATCGAAGTAAACCTTGGCATTGTTCACGGCGGTAGGTGCTTCACCAAATCCAACAGCGATCAGTTTGACCTTGCCCGGATAGGTGGTAATATCGCCGGCTGCAAAAATGCCCGGGATACTTGTTTCCATACGGGAATCCACCACAATGGAGTTGCTTTCAATGGCGATGCCCCATTCGGAGATCGGACCGAGAGAGGACACAAATCCGAAATTGACAATGACATCGTCCACTTCAATCTCCTGCGTCTCTTTGGTCTTAATATGTGAAAGCGTAACCTTCGTAATCGTATCTTCACCATGCAATTCGGTGATCTCGGTTGGTGTAATGATGTTCACCTTCGATGCCATGAGCTGCTCCACACTATGCTCATGGGCACGGAATTTGTCACGGCGGTGAACCAGTGTAACCTGCTCGGCGATGGGCTCGATCATGAGCGCCCAGTCTACCGCGGAGTCGCCGCCGCCGCTGATGAGAACCTTCTTGCCTTTGAAGCGGCTGAGGTCGTTGACGAAATAATGAAGGTTGGTCTTTTCGTATGCTTCTGCCCCTTCAATCTCCAGTCGACGGGGTTGGAACGCTCCTACACCGGCTGTAATGATAACAGCTTTGGCGTGGTGTTCACCCAAATTCGTTTTTACGACAAAATGACGTTCTTCGAGTTTTTCCACAGCTTGTACTTTCTCTTCAAGACGAATGTCCGTTTTAAAGAGCTCCATTTGGGCGGACAGATTGTTCACAAGCTCTTGAGCGGTTACTTTCGGGAAGCCTGCTACGTCATAAATATATTTCTCAGGATACAGCGCAGCCAATTGGCCTCCAAGCTGGGGCATGCTCTCGATAAGTTTTACCGAAGCTTGGCGCATTCCGCCGTAAAAAGCAGCAAACATACCTGCAGGTCCGCCACCGATAATCAAAAGATCCGTCATATTGCTGTCTTGTGGCATCGTTGTCATGCGGTAAGCACCTCCATAAAATGAGTTTATATTCGAATCAGACAGACGTTCTTGTCCGGATAAAGCTGATTCACGAATTCCTTACCTATTATAATCGTCCCGAAGCGGCATGAAAAGACGAGAAATGAGTTAAAATACCTAACATTGGAATGGATACGCTTACTTAGTAAGTAAGGGGATAAATGGCGGAATGATTTGCACATTATATGGCAAAAAATTTCTTGATATTTGCATAGTTTATGCATATGATTAACGTGATAACTTGTGTTCATTACAGGGTAGTTCTATATATTGTCAACTGTAGCCGAAGTAAGGAAACCTTAGTGTTACAGCTGTTTTTGAACCTTAATGAACCATCAGGTCAAATGTTGAAACGGGCTCTGATTAGGGCTCTTCTCTTTTTTTGGATGCAATTTCACAGAATGTTAACATGTGTACCATACTGTATATATAAAGAGTAAGCTGGAAGGAGCAATAGAATGAGCAGCATACCGAAGATCGTAATCCTTGGCGCGGGTTACGGAGGCATATTGACAGCGCAGCGGCTGCAAAAAGAGCTGAATTATAATGAGGCCGATGTTACATTGGTGAATCGCCATGATTATCATTATATTACAACGCATTTGCATATGCCGGCAGCAGGAACAGACAGCATTGAGAATACCCGGGTATCCATTTCCAAGTTGATCGACGAATTCAAAATCGACCTGGTCAAATCCTCGGTTCAGGAAATCCGCCTTCACGATAAGAAGGTTATTCTTGAAGATGGAACATTATCCTATGACTATCTTGTCATTGGACTCGGCGGAGAGCCGGAAACCTTTGGGATTCCAGGACTCGCAGAGCATGCGATGACGATCCGAAGCATCAACTCGGTACGATTGATACGTGAGCATATTGAGTATCAGTTTGCTTTATATAAAAATGAGCGCAGACCGCAGGAGCGCATTAACTTTGTGGTTGGCGGAGCCGGATTCAGCGGCATCGAGTTTGTAGCCGAGCTGGCGGACCGCATTCCGAGACTGTGCAAGGAATACGACGTGGATCCGACGCTGGTGAACATCTATAATGTCGAAGCCGCTCCTGCCGCGTTACCGGGGTTTGCACCGGAACTGGTGGAGTACGCCATGAGCGTTCTTGAGAAGAAAGGCGTTACCTTCAAGATGGGCATTGCGATCAAGGAATGCCTGCCAGGCGGAGTCGTTCTGAACAATGGCGAAGAGATCCGGGCGGCAACGGTGGTATGGACCGGCGGCATCCGCGGGAACCGTCTGGTGGAAGCAGCCGGTTTCGAAACGATGCGAGGCCGCGTCAAGGTTGATGAATACTTGCGTGCTCCCGGATACGAGAACATTTATATTATCGGCGATAACTCCCTGATTTTTAATGAGGAAGGCAGACCTTATCCGCCGACCGCCCAAATGGCGATGCAGCAAGGCGTGTGCTGTGCCCAAAATATTGTTGCGGCCATTCGGGACAAGTCGATGCGCAAATTCGAGTTCCATAACAAAGGCACGGTAGCTTCTCTTGGACGGGGCGAAGGCATTGCGGTTGTCGGGGATAAGAAATATCAGGGATGGAAAGCGGCCCAGCTGAAAAAGTTGGTTGATCTGCGCTACCTCTTCATTATTGGAGGGATTCCGCTCGTCCTGAAAAAAGGCAGGTTTCTATAATGAGACACTGCAGCGTTCAAGTACGGGGGCTGCTCACCAGAGATGAGCTGGATCGTTATAACGCTCTCATGGAGGTAGGCTCCTATCTGGAGTCGCAGGAGCGGTACGATCTGGCTTACACCATTCAGCAGGAGGTCGACATTCTCATACTTCCTGCTATTGAGCGGCTCAAGGATAAGGGGCGTGCCCGGGACCGGGCGACGGCTGAATATCTTGAAACCTTGCGCAAGCAAGAGCAAGATGAAGACGACGGTGAGGAATAGAAGAAGGGATGCCCTCGTGTTGAGAGCATCCCTTTTTTGACATTATAAGTTTTTTGGGGTCCCCGCAAAGTATGTGGAATAAAACATCGTAGCATAGGCTCCACTTTGTGGGGATATTTTGTACATGCTGTTTATGTGCAGAAGGAATTATACCTTCATTAAATCTGTAAATGAAGCCTGATCGAGCAGGTTGCCGACATAGAACGGACCAAACTCGCCGAAACGCGCACTTACTTCGTCAAATCTCATTTCGTACACGAGCTTCTTGAACTGAAGCGCGTCGTCGCTGAACAAGGTTACGCCCCATTCCCAATCGTCGAATCCAACGGAACCGGTGATGATCTGTTTGACCTTGCCGGCATAACCGCGGCCAATCATCCCGTGGCTCTTCATCATGGATTTGCGCTCGTCCATGCTGAGCATGTACCAGTTGTCCGACAAATCCCGCTTTTTGTTCATCGGATAGAAGCAGATATGCTTCGATTTTGGCAGGGCTGGCTTCAGACGGGCAATGACATGCGGATTCTGCATCGGATCCTCATCGGAGGAGCCGGCCAGGTAGTTGCTCAGCTCGACAATGCTTACATAAGAATAAGCCTTGGTGGTGAACTGGGCGAACGTTGTTTTGTTAAAGGCGTTCTCGATCGCGTTCAGCTCTTCCAGCGTCTCGCGCAAAAGCATGAATACAAAATCGGCTTTCTGACCGACGATGGTATATACAGCGGTACTGCCTTTTTGGGCAGCTTCGACGGCATCCCATTCCTCGCGGAACGCGTTCAGCTCGTCCAGCGCAAAAGCACGTACTTCTTCATCTGCAGCTTTCCAGGCCGGCCAATTGATGGTGCGGAAATCGTGCAGCGCATACCAGCCCTCAAGCGTCATTGCAGCTTCGTTCATGTGATCACTCCTAAACGTTATGTTCGTTATAATTGAAGCGGATGGCCGCTTGCATTAACTTCCTATATTGTACTGTAAGCGCAGTCGGAAGGGCAAACGCCGACACAATGTATTCACGATTGTTCGTTGATCTGTGACATTATTTTTAGTAAACTAGCTATTAGCTAAAGCTTGGTGTGCTGTTTCTTGCTGCAATAGAGTAGAATAGCTGCTACGCGTAGGTGATAAAGAAGAGGTGAAAACAGCGATCATGCTTCAATTTATTCCTGTGCTCGTGCTGATGATTTTGTTTTTTGTCATGATGTTCGGTATCGGTTTTATCCTAAATATGTTGATGAAGACGACCTGGTTTCCTTGCTTTCTGTTCGTGATCGTCATTTTGCCGGTCGTTGTATACAGCTTGTGGGATCGGGGCCAAATGTCGTTCTGGACTCACGTGGGATCCTTCCAACTGGTGGATTACTTAACGGGAGTTGCAGGTCTGATTGGTGCCTACATGAGCGGATGGACCATTAAGACATTGCGTATTAAAGGCTTTAGAATGTTTTAACGCGCTCGGCGCAAATTGAATGTAGTGTTGATGGCGGCTCTGCAATACCTGGGGGCCGTCATTTATTATTTGTGGAAGCATGCAAATGGCGGGTGCAAGAATTCCAGAATTTTTGATGCGAAAGAACCGACTTCGAGACGACGGATTTATGATAGAATAGAGGAAGTCTATTTTTGGGCGACAGGGGGAGCATAAACGATGCGCATGACTAATTTTTTACATTTTACCGAGAACCACCGTTACTGCGTATACCGTGACTTCTGCTTAAGCGGCCTGGATGACAAAATGCTTGGTTCGATTTATCAACCGATGGTTGGCGCGTTTGCTGTCAGTCTGTACCGTCTTCTCGTATCGCATGTGCCGGTGGAGAAGGTGGGTTACTCGGCTATTGAACAGCAGCGAAGATTATTCTTGACATTAGGGCTTGAGCCTAGTGAAAAAGGACGCCGATTTCTCATTGAGCAAACCTCGAAGCTGGAAGCGGTAGGTTTACTGCAGACAAGCCGGATGTTTGTCCCGGAAACGGATGACCATATCTATGAATATGAGCTGCAAGCACCGCTCAGTCCAGCGGAGTTCTTTAACACTCAGCATCTGACACTGCTGCTTCGCGACAAGGTGGGGAAATTCGCCGTGCTGTCGTTAAGAGAAGAGCTTTGGAGCAAGGAACCTCTTGAATGGTCCGGTATTTCCTTCAACAAGGAGAACATTTCGGTTCCCTTTTATGATATTTTTGAGCTGAACACGCATGTCATTGATTATGAACTGGAGCAAGCGCTGGAAGAGGTCGCGGTGTCACGGAAGTCCACGGCGCCGCCAAATCCGCAAGGAGAAGGTCTGAACTATGCGGACATTATTCTCCGTTTCCCGCGGGAATCCCGCAATCGAGTCTTTGTGGAGCGTCTTCGCTACGACCATGAGCAGATGGGCATCGTGAATTACGTGGTGCGGAAATACGATCTCAGCACGCAGGATTTGTGCCGCCTGTTGGACGAGGACGGCATATTTACCGAGCATGGCGAGGTCGTGCTGGATGATCTTCAGCACAAAGCCAGTCTTCACTTTAGACAGGGAATGAAGATGCAGGAGAAGCGGCAGATTACGGCAGGCAAGGTCGTTGCTTTGCGGCAGGAGATGACGGCCGATCCGGAAGAGCCGGCACAGGAGCATGCGGTAGAGATGGAATACTATGTGGAGGTTCCGACTCAGTTCCAATCGAAGTGCGACATTCACCAATATAATATGATGCTTCGCAACGAGCCTTATACCCGGCTCCTGCAGACCTTCTTCCCGGGCTCGGTTCCAGCGCAGTTCCTGGACATTTTCGAAAAGATCGATCTGAGTTACAAGCTGCCGGGTGAAGTCATCAACGTACTCATTCATTATTTAATGTCACTCATGGCCGCAGGCGGCGAGCAGCGCATCAATCGCAATTTCGTGGAGGCCATTGCTTCCAATATGCTGCTGAAGCAGGTAAACAGCTATGAGAAAGCTGTTCAGTATATACGCGATCAAGCCAAGATGAAAGGCAAGCAGAAGGCGACCACACAACGTACGCGTACATACGCTAAAGGCGGAAAGGTGAAGCCGGAAATTCCAGTGGCTCTGGAATCCGATCAGGCGGAGGCCGTATCGGATGAGGAATTCGAAGAAATGATGCGATTTGCGGCAGAAATGCAGGCTGGCAGCAAGAAGGGCGGATAAAGAATCCTGCTTAAGAGAGGAGGGAACTAGAGATGGAGTCCCTTGGTGAACTGCTGGAAAGCATGAAAAGTCCTGCGCTCCGGCGCAGAACCGAGCAGATTATGGAAGATTTGCTCAGGAATCCTCTGATTCAAGCATTGCGGAGCGAATACCCGGAGATCGATGACCGGGTCATTCGTTTGAATTTAAGCAAACTGTACCAATATGCGGGAGATCAGGCCCACTGCAAGGCATGTCCGGGTCTCGACCGGTGTCCGAATGATTTCCAGGGACATTTCAGCAAGCTGGATATCCAGCGGATGAACGGAACCGTGGAGATCTATGAGCGGAAGGCGCCGTGTTCCCTGCAGATTGCGAAGACCAATGAGGATCAGATCAAAAAACGGATTCGCAGCTTTTATGTCGATGAGCATGCCTTGAACGAAGGTTACGACAACATGGAGATTATGGCGAAGGACCGCCTGCGGGCACCTGCGGTGCACCAGGTGTTTAAGTACATCCGGGATACGAAGGAGAATGGATTATCTCCGCACGGCTTGTATCTCACCGGTTCGTTTGGTACGGGCAAGACCTACCTGATGGGCTACCTAATGCATGAGCTCGCGAAAGCAGGCCATTCGGGCGTTATCGTGTATATGCCCGATTTCGTGGAAGATCTGAAAACCATGATGCAGGACGGTCAAAAGCTGAAGGACATGGTCGAGACGATGAAGCATTGCGATTTGCTGATCTTTGACGATATCGGAGCGGAGAATTTGAATCCGTGGGTTCGGGATCATGTCCTCGGTTCCATCCTGAATTTCCGGATGAACCGGCTGCCGACCTTCTATACGTCGAACTATCCGCTCGACGGGCTTGAACAGCATCTGAGCTTCACGAGCAAGGATGGCGAGGAGCTTCACAAAGGTCAGCGCTTGATGAATCGGATTGCGCCTTTTGTGGATGTCGTTCATTTATTCGGGGAGAACCAGCGAGGTAAATTTTAGTATTGCAAACAAGCTTCCTATGGACAACCCCCCCATGAAATTGTAAAAAGTCTGATCCCGTTAGCGTATGGAACGCGGCAGGGATCAGACTTTTTATTTACGCACAAGGAGTCATCAAGTATTAGCCGACCAAGAACTTGATAATGACGAATCCGAAAAAGATGATGGTCATGAAACCAAACATCCCCACGAAGCCCATCATCAAATCGCCAAAGTCATTGCGTGGTTCTTCATTGATGTGCTCCCGTGGATCGTTAACGCGTACGTTTACATCCATGGTGCTTGCCTCCTCAAAAGGTGAACATGCCGTGCCAACTCGAAAAACTTGACAGTCACCCGACTTGTTACTAGTAGTATACCCAATGCGCAAATCATTTGTAAAGATTGCATAAAAATCCCGTGAAATCCTCTTTCTTTAGGTGAGTATATTTCACTTTTTCCGGCCGATTGTGGTATACTAAATTCGTCGACCCATTCGACAATTATGATTCGCACTATACCTGATCTTATCCTGTGAGGAGGAGAATACAATGGCTATCGTCAATGTTACCGACCAAACCTTCGTGAATGAAGTTGAAGGTCAAGGAACGGTTGTAGTTGATTTCTGGGCGCCATGGTGCGGCCCTTGTAAAATGCTTGCTCCGATTCTGGACGAATTGTCTTCAGAACTCGGCGATGATGTAAAAATTGCTAAGGTGAACGTGGATGAGAATCCGGAATCCGCAGCACGTTTCGGCGTGATGAGCATTCCGACCATGATTTTCTTTAAAGATGGCCAGCCTGTCGATAAAGTGGTAGGTCTGAACTCCAAAGAAGCCTTGAAAGGCATCATTGCAAAACATCAATAAGCAGGCTTGGTCCTAGACCGCCATCTGCTTTCATACAGCGCCTTCGGTGAAACCCGGAGGCGCTTTGTGTGGTTATTCATCGTGTTTTATATTTATGGTTAATACTATATAATCTCCTTGGAGAGGAGGGACAGCATGGACGATTTTGCCAAACAGCTTCAGGACCAGGAGAAGGCGCTGGAAAATATTCGCCACAAGCTGGCATTGCTGCCGGACCAGCCCGGCTGTTACTTGATGAAGAATCATGAAGGCACGATTATTTATGTGGGCAAGGCCAAAGTGCTGAAGAACCGGGTACGCTCTTATTTTACCGGAAGCCATAACGGGAAGACCCAGATGCTGGTTTCGGAAATCCGCGATTTCGAATACATTGTAACCGGCAGCAACATGGAAGCATTGATTCTGGAGTGCAACCTGATCAAAACCCATCAGCCGAGATTCAACGTGCTGCTGAAGGATGATAAAACCTATCCATATCTTAAAATAACGAATGAAGAGCATCCCCGTCTGGAAGTAACCAGAAGGGTGCTTAAAGATAAAGCCAAATATTTTGGTCCCTACCCGAATGCTTACGCGGCACAGCAGACCAAGAAGCTGCTGGACCGGATGTATCCTTTGCGCAAATGCGGCGTCATGCCGAAAGAAGTGTGTTTGTACTATCATATGGGGCAATGCTTGGCTCCATGTGTGAAGGAAATTCCAAAGTCTGCATATGAGCAGATCACCGGGGAGATTACATCATTTCTTAGCGGTGGGCATGAGGAGATCAAGAAGGAGCTGCAGCGCAAGATGCAGGAGGCCGCGGAGGATTTGTATTTCGAGCGAGCCAAAGAGCTGCGGGATCAGATCATCCATATTGATACGCTGATGGAGAAGCAGAAGATTACGACGACGGATACGCGGGACCGCGACGTATTCGGTTATGCTGTGGATAAAGGCTGGATGTGCGTGCAGATTCTGTACATGCGCCAAGGGAAAATGGTGCAGCGCAACAAATCCGTTTTTCCGTTCTACGGCGATGCGCACAGCGACTTTATGTCTTTTATTGCCCAGTATTACAGCGATAATCCTGCATTGCCGCAGGAAATTCTGCTGCCTGAGCCTCTGTTGATAGACGAGGCTGGTTCGGAGTCGATTACGGGAACGGCTGCGGATGCAGGTGTGCGAAGCGCAGAGGAAGCCGTGGATTCGGCGAATCCGCTTTCCGCAGGGACATTGGATGCGCAGCAGGCTGCCCTTGCCCAGGCACAGGAGGAGCAGGCGGAAGCTGCGGGCATCGTGGATGCAGCCGGAGGGGCTGCCGCCCTGCAGGAATGGCTCGGCGTGAAGGTGCATGTGCCGCAGCGAGGCTTGAAGAAGCAGATGGTGGGCATGGCATCGGATAATGCGAAGGTGTCCTTGGACGAGAAATTCCGCTTGATTGAACGCGATGAAGAACGCACCTCGGTTGCCGCGGCGAATCTGGGCGAAGTGATCGGCCTCCAGTCGCTGAACCGGATCGAGGCATTTGATAACTCGAACATTCAGGGGACCAATCCGGTATCGGCCATGGTTGTATTCACCAATGGGAAACCGGACAAGAAGGAATACCGGAAGTACAAGATCCGTACCGTGCTGGGACCGGACGATTATGATACGATGCGTGAAGTCATCCGGCGGCGGTACGAGCGCGTCTTGAAGGAGAATTTGCCGCTTCCCGATCTGATTGTGGTCGATGGAGGGAAGGGGCAGATTTCCGCCGCCATCGATGTGCTTGAGAATGAGCTGGGGCTGTTTATCCCGGTCTGTGGGCTTGTGAAGGATGCCAAGCATAAAACAGCGCAGCTCATGGTCGGAGACCCGCCGGAGCCGGTTACGCTTCCCCGGGACAGCCAGGAGTTCTATTTGCTGCAGCGCATTCAGGATGAGGTTCACCGGTTTGCGATTTCCTTCCACCGCGAACAGCGCGGCAAATCGATGGTATCCTCCAAGCTGGATTCCATTCCGGGCATTGGAGAGAAGCGCCGCAAGCTGCTGTTAAAGCATTTTGGCTCAGTCAAAAAAATAAAAGAGGCTTCAGTCGAAGACTTCAAGCCCCTTTCAATCGGTGAGAAATTAGCAACGGAAATTCTTAATGCACTTCGTGAGGAGGAGTCGTGACATACGGCTTCTCTTTTTTTGTTGGATTGAAACGGTAAATCGCAAAGGCGACCATCGCCGGAAGCACCATGTAGAACGCACCCATCAGCAAGTTGCTGGTATCCTTGAGCAGGATCAGGCTAATGCCCATCAAGATGCTATTAAAGATGACGTGGGAGAACATGGCCGCCAAATACCCGTATTTCAAAAAGATGTAGCTGAACAGCAAGCCGATGATAACCAGTTCAATGGGCCGGGAAATAACAGGGTATATCGGATAGAGTGTATGCCCGAGCGCCCAAATGATCGAAGTGATCAAACTGGCCACGAACGTATTGCGGACGATCTTTTTCAGCATTTTGATGCCGAACAGCCGATAGACGGCCTCCTCGGATATGCCGGCCAGCCAGGCCATCAGCGGAAAGAGCCAAGGATAGAGCATGTTGTAAGGCGACTGTGTGGCATCCGTAGTGGACCATGTATTCAAGGTCAGGCCCAGAACGACAAAGATAATGGATTGGACCCCAAGCAGGATGAAAGCCCACATATACCCCAGCTTCATGCTGTCCAGCACATAATGACCGTATCCGGGTTCTTTGGCGCGCGGCCAAGGATTGAGCCCGTCTTCTTTGAGCCATAGCCCGCTGCCCCCGACAAGGGAGAAGTAGAGCAGAGCTGAGAAGATGAGCGAATAGACCGCATAGAAAATCATCATCCCGAGTATGCCGGTTTGCGACATCCCCTCGGATTTGAAAACGGGAATCAGATTGTACGTATTCAGCATCTGAATGACAAACAGTAGCGCCGATAGGAACAGGCCGCGCTTAAACGACGTGTAGGCTCTGGTCTTCACGCTGTACACAATCGCAAGTATGCCAAGGATGAGGGTGAACAGGCCATACCCTGCGAGCGTCAGCAGCGTGGCATCTTGGGTCTGCTTGTTGACATAGGCGGAATGGGCGGCCGGGACCGAAAAAGATGGCTCATAGGAGCGTAATTTCCCCTGCTCGAAGGTGAAACGGTGCTCCAATCTGGAATCGCCGATCTTGGATTCCGGATCCACATACCGGAGCCGGGGTTCCCCTTCCCGGGTAACCAGCTCCAGTTGCGAAGGATCATAGCCCGCTCGCTGGAGCCAAGGCTCAGCGAGAGCCTGCTTCTCGGCTAATGACATGCCGTCCTCGACGACAAGCAGCATCTGCCTTTGTACATCGCCCTTGTTCAGCTCAATCCGGTCATAGCTGGAGCGGGTGTAATCGTATGAGAAGCCGACGATGCCTGAATTTTGCATGTGCACGTCCACGTTGAGGGCATCGCCGCCCGGCTCGCTGAAGCGAACGCGGTATACGTCATAGGGATATTTGGCTTCATAGGTTTTGTTGTATTCCGAAAGTCTTTTTTCCTTCGCCAGATATCCGTAAAGTTCCGATTTGGATTGATATGTAACCAGCGTGTCATCCGTTTTTGCAGCCGTAAACTGCAAAAACTCCTGAGCAAAGCTTGAAGCCGCTTGCCGAGCCTGCTCCTTGGATATGATATTCGGAGATGCCATCTCGGTAGAATCCGAATTCGTCGACGGAAACACCTGAAATAATAGGAACAGAATCAGGCCGACTGCGGCAGGCGCGATGAGCTGCTTCAGATTGGGTTTCAGCTTCAAGGGCTCTCTTGCACGATTCATGAAATTCCTCCTCTAAGAAAGTTGATACTCCCACTGGTATTCGATATGCCTGATTAAGAACGCATAGAGTCAATATAACATAGTTATGAAAGTCATAAGCAGCTTATCCCAATATCCCGGAATAATGAAACAAATCGATGAAAATGAATGAAAGGTTTCGAAAACGTTAGAGAACCCTATGCTTGTATTCTTGAATATGCCCAATTCGCGCTCTTTTAAAGATTTTTTGGGTGAAAAACGGCATTGGGTTACGTACCGGATTGCGTTATAATCACATCATGCTTCAAGGAACTGAATATTCCAGCCGAATTTCGTACTGAAAATGGGGGAACCATGTAATTGGGGTGAATTTCATTATTCCCAGAATAATGAATAGGGCGACCTGTGAAAATGCCCGAATCCGTCAGCTAACCTCGTAGGCTGCAGCACAGGAACCAGACCGTAAAGGGCACTGCGTTTTCCAGTGTCTTTTTTTCTTGATTTTTTTTAAGAAGGTGACCGATTGAACTCTAAATTGAACTGGCTCAGGTTGTCTCCGCCGCAGATTCTCGTGCTTGGTTTCGCGGCTATTATTTTCATCGGGACGGCGCTGTTAATGCTGCCGATATCCACAAGTACAGGTGAACCGCTGGAATTTATCGATGCCTTGTTCACTTCGACATCGGCAACTTGCGTAACGGGGCTGGTTGTGGTGGATACAGGAACGACATTCAGCTCCTTCGGACAGATCGTGATCATGCTGCTGATTCAGATCGGCGGGCTCGGATTCATGACGATGGCCACTTTGTTTGCCTTGGCTCTCAAAAGGCGCATATCGCTCAAGGATCGCCTCATTCTGCAGGAAGCGATGAATCAGTCCTCGATGGAAGGAATCGTAAGGCTGATTCGCAGAGTGCTCCTGTATTCCCTGATCATCGAGGCCTGCGGTGCCTTGATTCTATCGATCCGCTGGGCGTTTGACATGCCGATCGGCCAAGCGATTTATTATGGTGTTTTTCATGCGGTCACGATGTTTAACAACGCCGGTTTCGATTTGTTTGGCGATTTTCGGAGTTTGACCGGGTATGTCTATGATCCTGTAGTCAACGTTGTCGTGATGTTTTTGATCGTCTCGGGCGGCATCGGTTTTATCGTATTATCCGATCTGATTGATTTCCGGAAACAGCGGAGACTTTCCTTGCACTCCAAAGTAGTGCTCACCATGACGGCTACCTTGCTGCTGGTTGGATTTATCGTCATTCTTATTTTTGAATTCACCAATCCGAGGACGCTCGGCTCCCTGAATTGGGGCGGAAAATTCTTCGGCGCATTATTCCAATCCGTAACGCCGCGTACAGCTGGCGCGAATACTATAGATATTACGGGGCTTAGACAGGCCACGCAATTTTTTATCGTTATTCTGATGTTTATCGGAGCATCCCCAGGGTCAACCGGGGGTGGTATCAAAACAACAACCTTCACCATTATGGTGGGGGCGGTCATCGCCATGATGCGCGGGCGTGAGGACATCGTCATGTTCCGTTATCGCCTGGCCCAGGAGCGGGTGCTGAAGGCACTGACCATTGCATTACTGGCACTGCTGCTCGTTCTAACCGTATCGATGATTCTGTCGACGACAGAGGAAGGGGACTTCCTGGAGATTCTATTCGAAACGACGTCCGCCTTCGGTACGGTGGGTCTATCCATGGGCTTAACGCCTGATCTGACAGTGTTCGGGAAGGTTTTGATCAGCATTACGATGTTTGCAGGGCGGTTGGGGCCTTTGACGCTTGCTTATGCACTGGGGCCGAAAAAGGGTAAAGAATTATATCGTCATCCGGAAGGCAAAATGATTATTGGATAAGGAGTACTGGAGAGACATGAAACCAAAGCAATTTGCAATCATCGGTTTGGGACGATTTGGCGCCAGCCTGGCGCTTGAGCTGATGGAACAGGGATATGAGGTGCTCGGCATCGACCGAAATGAAGAGGTTGTCGAGGATATGAGCGAGCTGCTGACACACACGGTGGTAGCGGATGCTACCGATGAAGAGGTGCTTAAATCGCTCGGTATCCGTAACTTCGATTGCGGCATTGTTGCGATCGGAAACGATATTCAGATGAGCATCTTATCCGCCATCTTGTTGAAAGAGCTTGGTGTCACCATGGTCGTTGCCAAGGCGATTTCGGTGCTGCACGGCCGGGCGCTGGAGAAACTGGGCGTGGACCGGGTGATCTTTCCGGAACGGGATATGGGGATCCGGGTAGCTCACCAGCTGGTCACGCCCAATCTGCTTGACTATATTGAATTATCCAAGGACTATCTGATTGTGGAGATGACGGTCACGGACTGCATGGACGGAAAAACGCTTAGCGAGCTCAATACGAGAGTTCGTTACGGTGTCAGCGTGGTGGCCCTGAATAAACAATCCGGCATCATCGTAGCGCCGACAGCCATGGACGTGGTGAACTCCGGCGACATTATGGTCGTTATCGGTTCGAATGATAATGTGGATCGCTTTGAGTCTGAGGTCGTGAATATGCTCGAAAAATAAATATAGAAGAAAAAAACCTGACGGTCATGCATATCGTCAGGTTTTCTTGGTTTTATCCTCCTCCAGCTTACGGAACAGAATTTCCGTTTCGTCAATCCAGCGGCTGGCTGCCTTGCTTAAATCCGAGGCTTGGCCGTAGATCAGCGAAGTCGTCCGCCGGGTTTCGATGAGTGCCGGAATATGAATGTCGACAAGCCCGTTATCGGATAGCAGCTGCGGCCTGAGATAGGATTTGGGCAGAAGTGCGGCCGCCTTGCAGGTCGGGATGAGCCTGACGATCGCTTCGAAGGAGTCGATCTCCATCCGGATATCCGGCATAATGCCCCAGCGGTGGAACAGGTCATCTGTCAGCTTGCGGTACCAGGTTCCAGTCGAGAAAATGATCATCGGCAAGCCTTGGAGCTGCTCGATTCCAACATCGTCGAGCTCCGCCAGCGGGTGTGAAGATGGGATGACAAGCTCCAGATGGTCATCAAACAACGGGATGCAGTTTAATCCGGGCTGGTTGATGGAGGAGGCGACAATGCCGACATCGACGCGTTTATCTCTTACATAAGAAACGATTTCATGGGTCTTGCCGGTAATCAGCTTGATTTCGGCCGCGGGATGTCGCTCCATGAATGCGTTAACGAGCGGGGGCAAGGTCGTCTGAAGGGTGGTCAGGCTGGCCCCCAAGTTGATCGAGATCTGATCCCCCTCCCGGTAATGGGCCAACGTTTGCATGAATTTGATCTGCTGCTGCCGCTGCTCCAGGGCAAAGGTGTAGACAATCTGTCCGATGGAGGTAAGCTCCAGCCGTTTGCCCCGGCGGTTGAACAGCTGCAGCCCGAGCTGGTCCTCCAGCTTGGCTATTTTCCGGGACAGGGCCGGCTGGGACAAGTTAAGCAGCTTGGAGGCCTGGTTTATGCTGGATTGCTCTACAACGACGGCGAACATGTCCAGTTCTTCGAACATAAAATTCCTCCTATATAAAATAGACATGCGTGCAAAACATTGCTTATGCGTATAGATTATAACGATTAATAATTATATTGCAATTCCATTATAAGAAAAAAAGGAGTAACATGAAACATGACACAAGTTGTTCACACGATTGCCGAAATCGGCAGCTTTTTGTCGTTGCAACGGTTTAATGTTAGTTCATAAAGGTCGGTTTAGATGCCGAGTGGCTTCCTGATTCACTTCGTAATCCAAAGCGGGCCTTGTGAACAACCTCTTTAGGACAGGGTAAGTGTAATTGTTCTGAAAATAGGAAAGATTGAAAATGAAAACGCTGCACATTGGAAAGGGGAACGTCAACTGATGAAAGGGTATTATTCCAGAAAGCTGCATTCTTTACTCGGTGTCATACCGCTTGGGGCATTTTTGCTCAGCCATATGATTTCCAACTTTAAGGCTTTCGAGGGTGGAAAGGAAGGCTTCGCAAGCGCGGTCCATTTTTTGAACAGCATGCCGCTGGTATTTTTCCTCGAGCTGTTCCTGATCTGGCTGCCACTGCTATATCACGGCGTCTACGGGTTATACATTGCTTACCAGGCGAATAACAACGTGGGCAATTACAACTATGAACGGAACATCCGCTTTACTATCCAACGGATCACCGGCGTTATTACGTTCGTTTTTGTTATCTGGCATATGTACGATACGCGTTTCCAAATCATGATCGGCAAAATCACGCATGACGATTTGGGCGCCACGATGCACGGCATCATGAACAATCCGGTTCTGTTTGCTCTGTACGTCATCGGCGTTGTTTCCGCAACCTTCCACTTCGCTAACGGTCTGTGGGCGTTCCTCGTCAGCTGGGGCATTACCGTCGGTCCGCGCGCGCAGAAGGTATCCACTTACATCTGCATGGGCTTGTTCGTATTGATGAGCGTGCTGTTTGTTCTCGCTATGACAGCATTCCGCGGCTCCGAATTCCAGGCGGCGACGGCAGCGATCGATGTAGTTAAGACAGTCTTAAGTTAAGGGGAGTGAACGAAAAATGGCATCTAATATTATTGTAGTGGGCGGAGGCCTCGCCGGGCTGATGGCAACCATCAAAGCGGCAGAAGCAGGAGCTCACGTTCATCTATTCTCACTTGTACCTGTTAAACGCTCTCACTCCGTGTGTGCGCAAGGCGGCATCAATGGCGCCGTGAATACGAAAGGTGAGGGTGACTCTCCTTGGGAGCATTTTGACGATACGGTGTACGGCGGCGACTTCCTTGCGAATCAGCCTCCGGTCAAAGCGATGTGTGAAGCGGCTCCGGGCATTATTCACTTGATGGACCGCATGGGCGTTATGTTTAACCGTACGCCGGAAGGCCTGCTCGATTTCCGCCGTTTCGGCGGAACGAAGCGTCACCGGACTGCGTTTGCCGGCGCAACGACCGGACAACAGCTGCTCTATGCGCTTGATGAGCAGGTTCGCCGCTGGGAAACCGCGGGTCTTGTGACCAAGTACGAGAACTGGGAGTTCCTGAATGCGATCATCGACGACGAAGGCGTATGCCGCGGTATCGCTGCTCAGGATCTGCGCTCGATGGAGATCAAGTCGTTCAAAGCTGAAGCAGTCATTCTCGCAAGCGGTGGTCCTGGTATTATTTTCGGAAAAACGACCAACTCGGTGATCAACACGGGAACAGCGGCCAGTGCCGTTTATCAGCAAGGCGTTCATTATGCCAACGGCGAGTTCATCCAGATTCACCCGACAGCCATTCCAGGCGATGACAAGCTCCGCTTGATGTCGGAATCGGCACGCGGCGAAGGCGGACGGATCTGGACCTATAAAGACGGGAAGCCATGGTACTTCCTCGAAGAGAAATACCCAGCTTACGGAAACTTGGTTCCGCGCGACATCGCTACGCGTGAAATCTTCTCCGTCTGCGTCGATATGGGACTTGGCATCAATGGCGAGAACATGGTCTACCTCGACCTCTCCCATAAAGATCCGAAAGAGCTGGACGTGAAGCTTGGTGGCATCATTGAAATCTATGAGAAATTCATGGGCGATGATCCGCGTAAAATCCCGATGAAGATCTTCCCGGCAGTCCATTATTCCATGGGCGGCATGTGGGTTGATTACAACCAAATGACGAACATTCCGGGGCTGTTCGCAGCCGGAGAATGCGAGTATCAATACCACGGTGCGAACCGTCTGGGAGCGAACTCCCTGGTTTCCGCCATCTACGGCGGTATGGTGGCCGGACCGAAGGCGATTGAATATGTCAAAGGCCTGAAGAAGTCCGCTGAGGATGTTTCCTCCACAGTATTTGATCGCGCTGCGAAAGAGCAAACGACCAAATACGAAGGCCTGCTCAAAATGGAAGGAACCGAGAATGCTTATGTAATCCATAAAGAGCTCGGCGAATGGATGACCAACAACATGACGGTGGTTCGCTACAATGACAAGCTTGAAGCTACCATCGGCAAAATCAAGGAATTGAAGCAGCGTTACCGCAATATCAATATGACGGATACCTCCCGCTGGAATAACCAGGGCGTGGCGTTCACGCGCCAGCTGTGGAACATGCTGGAGCTGTCCGAGGCCATGACGCTGGGTGCGCTTCTCCGGAACGAAAGCCGCGGGGCTCACTACAAGCCGGAATTCCCTGATCGTAATGATGAAGAATTCCTCAAGACAACCAAAGCGACCTGGACGCCTGATGGACCGCAAATTTCATACGAAGAAGTGGATGTTTCCTTAATCCCGCCGCGTATTCGCGACTATTCGAAAGACAAGTAAGAAGGAAGGGGGATTTACGATGTCTCAAACGACAGCCGCCTCAAAGAGCGTTAAGTTTATCATTACACGTCAGGACAATCCGGAGACGAAATCCTATACTGAGGAATTCGAAATTCCGTACCGTCCCGGCATGAACGTTATAAGTGCGCTGATGGAAATTCAGCGCAATCCCAAAAATGCGCAGGGCCAAACGACCGCACCTGTATGCTGGGACTCCAACTGCCTTGAAGAAGTGTGTGGAGCTTGCTCCATGGTCATTAACGGCAAGCCGCGCCAAGCGTGTGCGGCTCTGATCGATAAGCTGGAACAGCCGATCCGAATTCAGCCGATGAAGACTTTCCCGGTTGTGAGAGACTTGGTAATCGACCGCAGCCGCATGTTCACGGCGCTTAAGCGCGTAAAGGCGTGGATTCCGATCGATGGCACCTACGACCTTGGCCCTGGACCTAAAATGGCGGAGAAGAAGCGCCAGTGGGCTTACGAGCTGTCCAAATGCATGACATGCGGTGTATGTCTTGAGGCTTGCCCGAACGTCAACGAAAAAACGGACTTTATCGGACCTGCCGCCATTTCCCAAGTTCGTTTGTTCAATGCTCACCCGACAGGCGAGATGAACAAGGAAGAGCGTCTGGAAGCGCTAATGCAGGACGGAGGCATCGAGGGCTGCGGCAACTCGCAGAACTGCGTGCGTTCTTGTCCGAAGGGCATTCCGCTGACCACGTCGATTGCGGAAATGAACAAGGATACAACCAAACACCTGTTTAAGCGCTGGCTTAGCGTTTAATCGGTTAATTTCAACACCAAGGCGTCTGACCGGGGCATGGCTTCGGTACAGGCGCTTTTTTGTTGTATGATAGAAATCATGTGTTTTTTTAGGATATTGAAATCGAGGTGAGTCACTTGATCATTGAAAGACCGATTACGATAAAAGATATTAGCGATGACCTGGTTGCTCTGGGCGTAAGGAAGGGAATGACCCTGCTGGTTCATTCCTCGCTTAAGAGCCTTGGCGGATGGATCGTCGGCGGTCCGGAGGCGGTTATACTGGCACTGGAGGGCGTACTGGGCGATGAAGGGACACTGGTGATGCCGACGCAGTCTGCGAACTTAACCGATCCGAAGACATGGGGGAATCCTCCGGCCGACCCGAAATGGTGGGATCTGATCCGCGAAGGCATGCCTCCCTATGATCCGGCTCTGACCGTCACATCAGGGATGGGGATCATACCGGAAGTGTTCCGCAAGCAAGAAGGGGTCATCCGAAGCCTACACCCGCATGTTTCGTTTGCTGCACGCGGCAGGGATGCGAAGGCGCTTATGCAACCCCATTCGCTGGATTACGGCTTGGGAGAAGTCTCGCCGCTGGCGCGTTTATATGAAGCTGGGGCCTACGTGCTTATGCTGGGCAGCGGCTACGGCAATAATACTTCCTTCCACTTAAGCGAATATCGTGCGGATTGGGCAGGCAAGAAGGCGGTTACCGCCCACGCGCCTGTACGCAGGGTACAGGGAATAACAGAGTGGGAGGCATTTCAGGATATCAACTATCATTCCGACGATTTTGAAGCGATTGGAGCCTCGTTTGAAGCGGAATGCACCGGTGCATATAAGCACGGCCATGTAGGAAAGGCAGACTGCGTATTGGCCGAACAACGGGCCATGGTGGATCATGCCGCACAGTGGTTGGAGAAGAACCGTTAGATGCTAAAGCAAGGCAGTTGAACGGCTTTCGTTTGTCTCGCATGCGTGTTTTGGCGCTATTTTTTAATGAGGGCTCGGCCGGACATGAACGTTGTATAAAGTGAGCAGGGGCGAAACTACCAGCGACCTCCAGGTGCATAAATACCGTTACAAGGGTAATAAAGGTGTAATGGTACGGTCTGCAGCTTCAGACCTCAAGCCAAAGGAGGGACTTGAAAATGTCATGGTGGATGTGGCTGCTCAATTTGACGGGCTTCCTGCTGTTGATTTATTTGTTCTACAGTATGGACAAGAAGTGGTCCAGCAGGCCTTTGCTGCTTGCTCCACTGCTCATTTATGTCCTCGTATCGGTTGAAGATTTGCTTGGGTGGATCGATCTGATGAACGTGGTGCCCGGAGATGGCGGCATGCGCGCTCTGATCCTGTTGTTTTCATTATGCTCCGTTATTTTCTATGTGCTGTACATATTCGACAAGATTGCAGACTCCGTCCATCAGCATGTTGATATGAAAACAACCTTGGTTCGGATCAGCATGGCGGCGGGGATGTGCATTTTGTTTTTCACGATGGTGTATATGTCGATCTATAAGCTGTTCGGAGGCACTTCCTTCGAAGGCGAGAATATCGGCCAGGATTTGCTGAGCCAGTTCATTACCTTCCTGTATTTCAGCATGGCAACGTTTGTGACGGTCGGGTATGGCGATGTAGCCCCTATCGATAATACGTCCCGGCTTGTCGTAGTGCTGGAGATTGCCTTCAGCTTCATTACCGTTGCGTATGCGCTGTCCATGCTGGGAACGCTGCGCCGGATTTTCACACCGGGCGATGACGGCTTGGATGTGGCTGGCAGTGAAGAGAAAGCGAAGGCCAGTAAGCCGCATCGAAGAAAGCATTCATCCATGTAAAAAAGCGCATCTTTGACGATGCGCCTTTTTTATTTGTGCTAGTGGTCAAGCGTGCAAGACCTTAGTTAAAGCTACGGCTTCATCAGCTTTTTTAGAATGCCGAGTCCGTTCTTGGAAGGATAGCGTAATTTGAAATCGAACCGGTTGGTCTGCTTGAGCACGCTTTTCTTGTGAGAGAAGGTATGGAAGCTGTGTTCCCCGTGGTAGGCGCCCATCCCGCTCTCGCCGACACCCCCGAATGGAAGGAAGGGAGTGGCCAGATGCATCAGCGTATCGTTGACACATCCCCCGCCAAAAGAAACCGAGGAGAGCACGTAATCCTGAACGTCCTCATTCTCCGTGAACAAGTAAAGAGCGAGCGGCTTGGGACGGTGATGAATCGCCTGGACAGCTTCGTGTACATCCTCATAAGTCAGGATCGGACACAGGGGGCCGAAAATCTCTTCTTCCATAACCGGCATATCCCAAGTGATATCGTCCAGAACGGTGGGCTCGATGCGCAAGTTTTCCTTAGAGATGTTCCCGCCATGGCGAAGGGTTCCATTGTTCAGAAAACCGGACAGCCGGTCAAAATGCTTCTCCGAAACCATGCGCCCATAGTCGGGATTCGTTAGAGGGTTCTCGCCGTAAAACGAAGTGATGGCGTCTTTCAGGTGCGCGATGAACTTCTCCTTGACCTTGCTGTGTACGAGCACATAATCCGGCGCGACGCAGGTTTGGCCGGCATTCGTATATTTGCCAAATGCGATACGTGCTGCCGCCAGGGCCAGAGGGGCATCCTCGTGGACGATACAGGGGCTTTTGCCTCCAAGCTCCAGCGTCACCGGGATCAACTGCTTGGCGGCGGCTTGCATGACGATTTTGCCGACATGGGTGCTGCCGGTAAAGAAGATATAATCCATCGGCTGCTCCAGCAAGCTTGTGCTTACCTCGGGTCCTCCCTCCACCGAAGCCACGTATTGCGGCTCAAACGTCTCCGTGATGATGGACGTAATGAGTCCGGATACGTTAGGCGTCAGCTCGGAGGGCTTTATAATCGCGGTGTTCCCGGCGGCCAAAGCTCCGATCAGCGGAGAGAGGGCCAATTGCCAAGGATAATTCCAGGGAGCAATAATCAGTACGGTTCCGTAGGGCTCAGGGTAAACCATTCCCTTGCTGCCTACATGCGTCAGTGCGGTTTTGACTCGCTGCGGCTTGGCCCAGCGCTTCAGATTCTTTATGATAAAGGAAAGCTCCTTATAGACAATGCCGATCTCCGTCGTGAAGGCCTCCTGTTCACTTTTGTTCAGGTCTTTGCGAAGGGCCTTCATGATATCGTTTTCCCTGGCTATCAGAACTTGGCGCAGCTTGGATAGCTGCTGCAGACGGAAATCCACTTCCTTCGTAATGTCTTTATGAAAAAAACGCCGCTGAGCTGAAACTAATGCTGCGATCGAATCGTTAACAGTCATATGTAAACCCCTTTCTGTTGCTATTCTATGTATATGAATAACCATAAGGACGATAAAGTCTGTACTCTTTATTATTATATAGGAGGATGTCCATCTATGAGAAATCCATCCTCGGCAGCCCCGCATGGCACAGCCCATGAAGGGGGAAAGCGAGAAGTCATGCAGACGAAGATGTCGCGCCGCCAATTTCTGAAGATGGGTGTTTCCGCCGTGGTCGGCGTTGGCGTTGCAGGCGGGGCTTACGCATCGTTATGGGAGCCTCATCAATTGGACATTTCAAGACTGACTTTGGCAGTTCCTTCACTGCCCAAGGCTTTTGACGGGATGAAGGTCGTTCAGTTTAGCGATTTGCATCTGGGCTTTCACACCGGGGCAAAAGATGTGGCACGCTTGGTACAAGCCATTCAACAAGAGAAACCGGACATGATCTGTTTCACGGGGGATATGGTGGACGGCAATACAGAGGCTATGAGGGCTGCCATTCAACCGTTCACCGAGCTGAAAGCTCCTCTCGGCCTTTTTTCCATATTGGGTAACCATGATTACGAAGACGTGGAGACTCTAATCTCTTTGGAGGAAGAGGCCGGATTTCACGTGCTGCGGAACACGGCCGTGAAGCTGAGGCGGGAGGGTGCTGTCATCGCCGTGGCAGGTTTGGACGATGTATTCTGGGGGCAGCCGGATCCGGCTGCGGCCATTCAAGATTTACCCGACGGGATGTTCAAGCTGCTCTTAATGCACGAGCCGGATTATGCAGACACGACTGCGGCCTATTCATTCCATCTCCAACTGTCGGGGCACAGCCATGGGGGCCAGATCCGTTTGCCCTGGATTGGCGAGGTGATCACGCCGCCCGGGGCAAAGCGTTATGTGCAAGGACTATATACTACAGGTTCGCAAGGAATGCTGCTCTATGTAAACAGGGGAATCGGCACGACGCAGCTTCCTTTTCGTTTCTTGTGCAAACCTGAGCTTACGGTGCTTACCTTGCGTTCCATGGCATAATGGGACTGAAATATGTGATCTGAACATTTCAAGATGAAAGGATCACTTGGAATTTGTTACACAAATGAAATATACCTGTTATCAAACTCTAACAGCCGCGGGTTAAACTTATCACATGACCCCCTTTTGAGAATATATATTATGTTTTGGACCCGGTAACGGGTCCACTTTTTTTTGCCTATTTTACTGTGCTTCCTATAAAAATACAAAAAAACAGAAGGAGGTGTACCCCATTAAAGAGGTACGGTCACCTTCTGCTTTTGTTCGAAATATACCCATTCCGTGTATCCGATTTCTTTGAGCACTTTAGCGACTTCGTCAAATTCATCTCCGACCCTTGACGGCTTGTGAGCGTCGGAGCCGAAGGTGACGTCAACGCCGTGATGGTGCGCGACCTCCAAGATGGCATTGGATGGATACCAGCCGCCGCACAGCTTGGTTTTGCCGGACGTGTTGATCTCGATGGCAAGGCCCGATTCCGCGATGACTTTCAACGTTTCCTCGATTGCTTCGTCGGCCTTGATTTCGGAGAACAGCGGATAATTCCCCTTCATGGCATCCATATGGGCGATGATCTGGAACATGCCGCTTCGCGCGGATTGGCGGATCAGATTAAAGTATTCCTCTTTATCCGCAACCTGCTGCTGCGGGGTCAGTTTCTTCCAGCGGTTTTTATTAAAGATGCTGACATCCCTGACGTGATGGATGGAGCCGATGATATAGTCAAAAGGGTAGGCCGTTAATGCCTGCTGATAAACCTGCGCATGATTAGGAAAATAATCGGATTCAATGCCCAGCAGGACCTTGATTTTACCTTCATATTCCCGTTTTAAGTCCAGAACTTCTTGTACGTACCCCGCAAAGTCCGCTTTTGCCATGGAGATGGCCGGAAAGGGCTGCTCTTCCGGGCTCCCGAAGTATGGAGTATGGTCCGAGATTCCGATTACCTGTAAATCTGCCGCAATCGCAGCCTCGATATAATCTCGAATGTTGCCGTCTGCGTGACCGCAGCGGAAATGATGGGTGTGCAGATCAAATTTCATGTTGACCTCCTTTATAACGCTTGATTGATTATCAATCTAGGTTTGATGCGGCGTTATTCGCTGCTGATGAACTGTGTTTCGGGCATGCCTTTCAGGTCACTGAGGAATTGACGCATAGCGGAGCTGACGTATCGTCCGCTCTTATAGATTACGCCGACAGGGTGGCTGACTTCAAGCTCGCTCAGGGGAACAATCTGCAGGGTGCCGTTGCGCAGCTCCGTCGCGACGGACTGCTTCGATATAATCGCTGCGCCCAAATTGATCTCGACCATCCGTTTAATTTCTTCGCTGCTAGACAGTTCCATAACAACCTGCGGCTCAATGCCGTGCTTCTTCATTACGTCGTCTGCGAAGCGGCGGCCAACGGTATCGCGCGTTAGCAGAATAAGGGGGGTTCCGCCGAGCACATCCATGCTTGCCGTGGAGAGTTTGGCTAGCGGATGCTGAGGGGATACGACAAGCTCAAAGGTATCGTAGTACAGAATGGATGTGCTTAAGTTGGGATTGCGCTCGATCAGATAACCGATCCCGATGTCGATGAGCCCGTTCTCCACGCTGTGGTAGATTTGCGAAGAGGCCATGGATTGAATGGTTGTTTTAATATGAGGGAATTGATCCTGAAAGTAGGAAAGTACCCGTGGCAGGATCTGAATCGCTATGGAAGTGGTTGTACCCAGCTGAATATGACCCTGGGGAGTTTGATCAAGGTCGGATAGCCGCTGCTTCAGCTCATCGACGATCCCGAGGATTTGTTCGGCATGGTCCACGAAGACCTGTCCCCGGTCGGTTAACGTTACGGGCTGGCTCCGGTCCACCAGCACCGTTTTAAATTCTTCTTCCAGGCTCTTGATCTGGGCGGATACCGCCGGTTGTGTCAGATTAAGAAGCTCTCCCGCTTTGCGAAAGCTCATCGTTTTGGAGATGGTAATAAGCGTTTCCAATTGGCTGATGTTCATAGCCTTCCTCCTTACTTGATATATTCTTCCGCTCATCTATCGCGTGCAATCTGTATTATTTAAATTATAGGTTATTCTTTCCGGTGGAGCAACGAAGGGAGCAAACCTGGTCGTTTTCGGCCGAAAAAATGAAAAACATTTTAATTTCCATTTAATTATTATTAAAAGATGGGGAAACCTTCCGATAATAGTAAAGTAGACATAGAAAAAAGGTGAGACCAAAGGCCCGTTTAAGCGAAAGGAATATCTTCGTACTAAAGCGTTTCAAGCGATAGCTTACATTGCAGTACAGTTGTTGGAATGAGGGCTGTCGCTATTTTGTGATGATTTATTACAAGGTATCCATTATAATGTTTAAATATATAGGTGGGACTTTGGGACCCTGACCAACAACCCAGTGAAAGGGGCGTAATGAGGAATGAAAGCGGAAGTCATCAATCCTTTTTTAGAGTCCGCACGACACGTGATCGAACAAGTCATACAGGTTTCACCTTCCACGGGGAATCTTGGGGTCAAAGAGATCGGATATTTGGAGAATCATATCTGGATCCAAATTGGCATGACAGGCCAAATGAACGGTGACATTGTATTTGGAATTCAGGAGCAAGTAGCTCTGCAGATGGTATCGGTGATGATGGGCGGTTATGTAATTACCGAGATGGATGAGATGGGGCAAAGCGCGATTTCAGAGCTCGGAAACATGATTAGCGGCAATGCCAGCACCATTTTATCGAACCAGGGCGTCAGCGTGGATATTACGCCTCCCAAGGTAATGAAATCGGATAGCACGTCAAGTCTTATTCAGAAGAAAGCCCTTTGTATTCCGCTGAGAATGGAAGGAATCGGGGAGCTGGATATTCAAGTCATGATTTCATAAAATAGGAGTAATGAACCCAATAGCCGTGCATGCAAGTCTCTGTCAATAATGAGGAATCAAGAGCTGTGCCGGCGAAGAAAGGGATAATGAAATCATGTTAAAAAATAAAGTTGTCGTCGTAACGGGAGCATCCAGCGGAATCGGCGCTTTGATTGCGGAGAAGCTTTCTGCGGAAGGAGCATATGTGGTGCTGTGCGCCCGTTCGGTAGCACGTCTGCAGGAGGTGGGTGCGCGAATGCCGGGCCCCCATGAGCTTGCAACCATGGATGTTCAGAGCCCCGAGCAGGTGCAATCTGTCATGGAGGGCCTTCTTCGTCGCCATGGCAGAATCGACGTGCTGATTAACAATGCCGGCTACGGCAAGTTCGAAGCTGTTATGGACATGCGCCAAGAAGAGTTTCAGGACATGATGGACGTCAATTATATGGGCATCGTGCGCTGTACGCAAGCGGTGCTGCCGGGGATGCTGGAGCGGGGTGACGGCCATATCGTAAACATTGCATCCATGGCCGGAAAAATCGGAACAGCCAAATCCACCGCCTATTCGGCCACGAAGCATGCCGTGCTCGGGTTCAGTAATTCACTCCGGCAGGAGCTGAGGAACACGGGCATAACCGTGTCTACTGTAAACCCCGGCCCCATCGATACCCCCTTTTTTTCCTTGGCCGATCCGACAGGCGGTTATGTCCAAAATGTGAGCTGGTTTATGATGAAGGCCGAATATGTTGCGGATCAGGTCGTGAAACTGGTGAGAAAGCGCAAGGAAGAACTCAATCTTCCGAGGCTGGCCTCACTGGGCATAAGGCTGTACCAACTGTTTCCGAGGTTTGCAGACCGCGTGTCTTACAAATGGATGAATAAGAAATAACGGCTGCGGCGCTACAACGCTTCCGTTTCGGCAACAAGCTCCTGAAGCAGCGCAGTGGCTTGTTTTGTTTTTTCTGCATCTGATGAGAGCAATGTGATTACTCGGTCCACGCGCTGCTTATAATTGGCTGGCTTGATGGGAAAGGTTTCGATCATGGCCACCGCACGCTTCTCATTGATGCAGTACAACTCATTTTTGGCAAACAGCACTTGATTCAAGCTCGAAATGCAGCGGAAGCAGTGGCCGGTTACATAGCTAATATCATCGCTGGCAGCTGTTTTATCCGCAAACATCAAGGAGAAGGATGCTTCGAAGGTAAAGAAGCCAACGATTGCATCCTTTAATGCTTTTGGATAAGGAGCCGTTTTGGCTTTCAGCGTCTGTATTCGGTTATCCGAATCCCACAGTATGCGGCAAATCGCGATTTCTCCCATATACATCACATTCAGATAAGCATGCGGATGCCCGGTTTGGTAATGCGCGGATACTGAGCCTGCGGAACAGTCGTCGATGATGCCGGACACACGGTGTACATCACGGAATAAGAAATCCACATGATAGCCCTCGATCATTAACCATCCGCCCCCATTAACCCAGGCACCCCATTCACCCAATGAAGTAATAATCCCCTCCCGATGCTCGTCATCTAATTTCTTCGCCACCTTAGCGATGCTCTCTACCTTGAATCCTTGTGATTCATCGTAATAAATGCCGATATCGATATCGGAATCCGGCTTGGCGGTTCCTTTGGCTCTGGATCCCCCGAGTACGATCCCTATAACGCCGGGCACCTCCCGAAGTTCTTCCGTTATCCGCTGGATCAAAGAATCAACTTCTGCACTCATGCAGTTCTCCTCCTTAAATGTTATATACGGAATTGATCTACCCTTATGTATACCTTTGCCTCATGGATTCAATTTTCTCGCGGGTCCATTGAACGGCTTCAGCTGGGGAGATGATGGTAGCTTCCTCTCCGAGACGCCACACATAGTCCGAATAGAAGAAGATGTCGGCCGCTGGTAATTCAAGCTGAATAATTCCGGTGCCATCCTTGTTCTTATGAATATGGGGGCCAAGGCGAGTATCCGTTTCGAGCAGCCAAACCCCTTTGGAAGTTAATTGTACCTCAAACGGCTTCATTTCCCCATCCCCGGTTTCCGGTATGTCACGCAGCGTTTGGCTGGCGATATCTTCACGGATCGTTATGGACTCATTGGGGCTGGCAGCAATGATCCGGTCGACTCTGAACTGTCTCATATCCTCTTGTGTAAAACAGTAAGCCGGACAATACCAGTAGCCCGAGCTTGCATACAAGCCGATAGGCTGAATATGCCGCTGGCTGCTTCCTGCGGATGAACGATAGGAGATGGTGACTGCTTGCCGAACCATGATGGCTTCCATTAGCGTTTGTAAAATCTCGCTGGACATCGCACGGAATGGACTGTGAATCATAACGCGATCCTTAAGACGGTCAATCTGCTCCTTGGTATCTGCCGGCAAATAATGATAGAACTTGTGGAGGGCCGTGGCGGCTCCGTCACCGAACGGGAGCGTGCTGAAATAGCTTAAGGATTGGCACGCAAAAAAGATGGCGGTCGCCTCGCTTTCCGTGAAACTGATCGGCGGCAGCATCCGCTCCTGCAGCAATCTGTATCCGCCCCCTCGGCCTTGCACGGAGTAGATGGGAACGCCGAGCCCGCTCAGCTCATCCAAATCTCTTGAGAGGGTCCTGACGGAGAGCCCGAATTCATCGGCCAGCTCTTTTACCGTAAACGATTTTTTTGCATTGATCATCATCATTAATTGAATCAGGCGCTGGGATTTCTGCATAGGAATACCTCCGTCTCATATCATTTATTTTATCTTATTCTTTAAATAAGACAATATTTGTCTTATTTAAAAGATATGATGTTCTCAAGAAGCAAGGGTTCACGCTGAATCCTTGGAGCAGGGTCCATTAAGGGAGGAGAATATAGAATGAAACAAGACATGACTAAAGAAGAGCTGGGATTTGTTTTTATACACGGAGCAGGATTGAACGGAGGAGTATGGGATTACGTTGTGGAAGGGCTGGGTCATCCGTGTTTGAAAGTGGAATACCCATTGCGGGATCGGAACGTGGTTTCGGGACATCATTTGGGGCTGGAGGATTACGTAAACCATATGGCGGAGCAGGTGAGAACGTGGGAGACGAACAAGTTTGTCATTGTGGCGCATTCCCTGGGCGGGGTATTGGCTATGGAGCTGGCCTCCCGGTTCACAGGCCGTGTTGCCGGTTTTGTAGCCATCGGTGCGGCGATTCCTAAGCGCAGAGGTTCATTTGTTTCGGTGCTTCCGTTTCCTCAGAGGGCCATCATGCCGATCATCCTGAAAGCGGCTGGCACGAAGCCGCCTGAATTCGCAATCCGTAATGGTCTGTGCAGTGATCTGCCGGAGGAGCTGGCCTCCCGAATCGTATCGGAGTTTGTTCCAGAATCCCGCAGAGTCTATACGGATCGCGTTCAAGCGTCTATTCCCGATGTGCCAAAGCTTTATGTGAAGCTTACCCAAGACAAAGAGTTCGGATTATCCATCCAGGAAAGCATGATAGCAAATCTGTCTGCAGATAGGGTGGAAAGCCTCAGCACCGGCCATTTGCCAATGCTGAGCGATCCCCGTGGAGTCCAGCGGATACTGGATGGCTTCGCAAATCAAGTGAACGAAGGCCGTCACCCTGTCATCTTATCATAATCTGATCCCGTCTCGGGCCAACGGATATCGTCTTGATAGGAACGCCAATGGACGATTCAATGAACTGCACGTATTGCTGTGCGGCTTCCGGGAGCTCGTCAAAGGATCGGATATGCGACAGGTCGCATTTCCAGCCCTTCAGTGTTCTCAGAACAGGCTTTGCAGACTGGAGATCGGCCGTTACCGGAAAATGGTCAATGATGCTTCCGTCCTCTAATTCGTAGCCAACGCATACGGGGAGGTCATCCAGGTACCCCAGGACGTCAAGGTTAGTGAGAACGGCTTCGGTAGCTCCCTGCACCATGCAGCCGTAACGGGTGGCTACCGTATCAAACCATCCCATTCGTCTTGGCCGACCAGTCGTTGCCCCGTATTCGCCTGCATCGCCGCCACGGCGGCGGAGCTCATCCGCTTCATCCCCATGCAGTTCGGTCACGAACGGGCCGGCGCCGACACAGCTTGAATAAGCCTTAACCACAGCAATGACTTGGCTGATGGCGTACGGCGGCAGTCCAGCTCCGACCGGTGCATAGCCTGCCAGCGTGGAGGAGGAGGTGGAGAACGGGTAAATCCCGTGATCCGGGTCCCGCAGTGCCCCTAATTGGCCTTCCACGAGGATAGGGTCGCCTTTCATATAGGCTTGCTGCAGCATCGTGGTGGTATCCTTGATATATGAAGACAGGAACTGGAAGGACTCCAGCAGTTGCTTGGTCATCTCCTCAACGCTTAGCGGATCTCTCCCGTACAGATGCTGCAGCTGCACGTTCTTGATGGCAAGCATCTGCTCGAGCCGTTCACGAAGCCGCTGGGGATGGAACAGATCAGCTACCTGAATGCCCAGCTTTGCATATTTATCAGCATAGAATGGCGCGATCCCGCGTTTCGTAGAACCGAATCCCCGGGCACCGAGCCGTTCTTCTTCCAGTTCATCCAGCAGCCGATGAATAGGAAGCACGACTTGGGCCCGCTCCGATATAAACAGTTTGGGGGCGGGGACGTTCCTTGCTTCCAGCTCCTGCAGCTCCTTGATCAATACCTCCATATCCAAAGCCGTTCCCGGACCGATGATATTTGTTACGTTTGGATAGAATACACCTGACGGCAGCATGTGCAGCGAAAACTTCCCATAATCGTTAATAATGGTATGTCCTGCATTGCTCCCTCCCTGAAATCGGACGACATACGACGATTGCGCCGCAAGAACATCCGTCATTTTTCCTTTGCCTTCATCTCCCCAATTGGCTCCTACTATGGCTGTAACTGTCAAAGCATATTCGCCTCCTACGGTCTTTTTCTTTACAGGGCTCATTATATGAGCTGAATTATCATAAATAAAATTGATATTAGTAATAGTAGACATTAGTTTCATTTATGTTATACGATTCTGTAGAGAAGAATACGGATAACGGGTGAATTCTAAGCTGATCTTTCGATAAGGGTACCCGTTTATCATAGGATAAAATCGAGGTAATCATAATGGAAATCAATATGGAATGGTATCGTGTCTTTTATTGGACCGCCCGGCTTGGCAGTTTATCGCGGGCAGCGGAGCATCTCCATATCACCCAGCCGGCCGTCAGCCATACCATTAAGCATTTGGAGGGAACGATCGGAGGACCGCTGTTCTTTCGGACAACCAAGGGGGTTAAACTCACGTCGGAGGGTGATGTGCTGTTTCGCTATATCGAGCAGGCCTTCAGCTTTATCGAGATCGGCGAAAAGGCGATTGCGGACATGCATAACTTGCATAGCGGCGAAATCAATATTGGAGCAAGCGATACGCTGTGCAAGTATTATTTGCTGCCGCATTTGGAGTATTTCCACGCCACTTATCCGGATATACGCATCCGCATCTCCAACCGCACAACCCCGGAAACGCTGTCCCTTCTCAAGGAAGGGAAGATTGATTTTGGCATCGTTCATTTACCGGCCACCGATAAACAAATCGATTTTCGCGCGAGTTCGCCGATCCATGATTGTTTAGTTGCCGGCAAGTCATTTGTGGAGCGGGCACAGTTACAGCACCCCTTGTCCCTTCGCGATATCGGGAACTACCCGCTGCTTATGCTGGAGAGGGGCGGGAGCACAAGAAACTACGTCGATCAATATGCCGAGCGGCAGGGAGTGACGCTGAAACCCGAGTTCGAGCTTGGCAGCATTGAGCTGCTGGTTCAGTTTGCCCGGAGCGGCTTTGGACTGGCTTTTGTCATTCGCGACTATGCTAACGAGGAACTGCAAGGAGGACAGCTGATCGAGGTGCCGCTCCATCCTCCGATTCCCGAGCGCAGCATAGGAATTGCAACGCTTCGAGGTATTCCGTTATCTGCTGCCGCCAAGTCATTTCTTTCTCTTTTGCCTTAGCCAGGTCGGTAATCGAGCCATTCGAATGCTATATTTGAAAGTGCTGTTCACTGCCGTTTAGGATGTTTGATTTGGTGAGGACTCCTGTTTTGGCATATAATGAAAAAGAGTGATCAAAACTTGGTAGGAAACACGCCTGCTACCACCGTATGAAGTAAACAAACCACATGTATCGGAAGATTTTTTCTAGCGATATCAGGCAGACGCGCTTTGGAATTATAGACTTCTGATATCTAAAAAAAAGGATGGACTAACATATGACTGCAACTACATTTCATACATTAGGAATAGCCGAGGATTTGTCCTCCAGATTAACGGAGTTTGGCATTGTCACGCCTTCTCCCGTTCAGGCTGAGGCTATACCACCCATACTCGAAGGCAAGGACGTGCTTGCGACTTCCCAGACAGGCACAGGCAAGACGCTTGCCTATTTGCTGCCTGTTCTTCAGGGCATCGATCCGGAGATCAAGGGAACACAGAAATTGATTCTTGCTCCGACACAAGAGCTTGCCGTACAGATTGTGAGAGAGAGCGAGCGTTACGGGGAAGCCCGCGGAATCGGTGTGCTCGGTCTCATCGGGGGCGCCGCGGCCAAGCGTCAGATTGAGAAGCTGAAGCTGCATCCGCAGCTGATCGTAGGGACGCCGGGACGCGTGCGGGAGTTGATCGAAATCCGGAAATTGAAGATGCACCAAGTAAGCACGATCGTAGTGGACGAGGTGGATCAGGTATTTAATCTGGGCGGCGCCGGCGATGTGGATCGCATTCTGCGCAGTGCATTACGCGATCGTCAATTGGTATTCTTATCCGCCACGGTGAGTCCGGAGACGGCAGAGCTCGTTAAGAAGGAGATGGATCAGCCGGTCGAAATCGGGATTGATCCCGAGCAGCGGACACCGTCCGCGCTGGAGCATTATTATTTTGTGACCGAAGAGCGTGACAAGTTGGACATGCTGCGCCGCATAGTCCGGCATTACAATCCCGACCGTGCGATTGTCTTCGTCAATGCCACGGAGAATTTGGCAGAGGTTGAAGCGAAGCTGAACTACCTCGGCTTAAATGCGGCTGCCATCTATGGTGATGCCGACAAGATGACTAGAAGCCGGGTTTTGAATGCGTTTAGAGAAGGGCGTACCAAGCTCTTGGTGGCTAGCGATGTCGCTGCCCGCGGACTTGATATCGAAGGACTCGGCATGGTCATCAATTACGATCCGCCTATAGACGCCGAGCATTATACACACCGCGCAGGACGTACTGGACGCATGGGACGGAGCGGCATGGCGATAACGCTCGTAACGGACCGTCAGACGTTCATCATGCGCAAGTTCAATCGCGAGCTGGGCATATCGATTGAAGAACGCGCTCTGTATGGCGGGAAGGTTAGATCTCCTCGTGCTACACCGGCCGATCGAGGGCATGGTCCACGTGGGTCAGCCGGAGGTCCTGCCCGAAAAGAGAAACCAGCCCGAAAGCCTGCTTCGACCAGCGCCAATGGTAAGGCGGGAAGCGGTAAGGCTTCGGGTGAGCGTCAGAGTGAAAGGGAGCGGGACCGCAAGAACAAGGGCGCTCCGAAATGGCTGAAGAATAAGCCTCCACGGAGCTAATGGCTGCAGGCTCCATCCATGCGGAGCTTGCAACCGGTATGTTGTTTTTCGGGTCCGATTCAACGGATGTGGTCGACATCCATAGGGACCGGACTTTTCAGAATAAGAGGTGATCGATAATGAGTGAACAGCCGGTATTGTCTGTTCAAGGATTAAGCGGCGGATATAGCATGAATCGACCGGTTCTGCATGATGTAACCTTTCAGGTTGAACCGGGTGAGATGGTAGGTTTGATCGGCCTGAACGGGGCGGGCAAGAGCACCACGATGAAGCATATTCTCGGACTGATGAACCCGCAAAAAGGGAGCATTCAGGTGCAAGGGAAGAGCCGGGCAGAGCATTCCGAAGCTTATCACGGCGCTTTGGCGTTTGTTCCCGAATCCCCGCTGCTGTATGAGGAGATGACGGTACGCGAGCATCTGGAATTTACGGCGCGCTCCTATGGCGTATCCCGTGAAGATTATGAGTCGCGTTCGGAGCAGCTGTCCAAGATGTTCCGCATGGAAGAGAAGATGGACAGCCTGTCCACGCATTTATCCAAGGGTATGCGCCAAAAAGTGATGATCATGTGCGCGTTTGTCGCCAGACCGTCGCTGTACATTATTGACGAGCCCTTCCTTGGGCTTGATCCGCTCGGGATACGTTCACTGCTTGACTTCATGCTGGAGCTGAAGGCGTCCGGCGCTTCGGTATTGCTCAGCTCCCATATTCTCTCCACGATTGAGAATTATTGCGACCGGTTCATCGTGCTGCACCGCGGCAGCATCATTGCTCAGGGAACGCTGAAGGAAATTCAGGACCAAGCCGGAAGGCCGGGGATGTCGCTGGAGGAGCTGTTTAATGTGTTGATTCAGGACGGTAAAGGCGAATGAGCCTGCGTGAGCTGTATGTCAAACGACGCGGGCAGTTTTGGGGTGAAGTTCTCCCCTATCTGGGTTATGTCATACAGAGCGGGGTAGCCGTCGTATTTCTGTTTCTGCTGATTGCATTCGCTGCCTGGTATACTGCACTACTGCAGCAGATTCCGCCAGATCTGCCGATTCGCTGGATCATGATGATTTTCCTTGTGCCCCTTATGATCAACAGCAGCATCCGTACCTATCTGCGTCCGGCGGATACGGTGTTTCTCATTCCGCAGGAATCCCGGATGAAGAAATACTTCAGTACAGCATGGTTCAGCGGCGTCATTTATAAAATCATCGGTTTGGGACTGGTGATGTTAATCCTATGGCCTCTATACATACGCAGCGATGTTTCACCAAAACCGCTGCTGGCTACGTTTGTTGTTTTGACGCTGTTTAAACTGCTCTCCAGCTTCGGCAGCTGGAAGGAGCAGCTTATGGTGTCAAGGAACGCGGCAGCAGCCTACCGGGCACTCCGCTGGATCATTCCGGCGCTGAGCTTAGCCGCCTGGTTATGGCATCCAACGGGCCGCGCCCTCTTGTTCATGGCGCTGCTCGGCCTCACGTATATTGCCGCCTTGTCGGTACCCGGCAAGCACCTGGTCGCTTGGGAACGATTCATCGCCGTTGAGGAGCGACAGGCGAGCCGGGTGATGATGGTGTTGAGCTGGTTCGTGAATGTGCCTCAGCGCGGGCAGCGTGTCCATGCGCGGAAATGGCTGTCCGGATGGGGCAAGGGCTTGGCGTGGAAGAAGGAAAGCGCCTATCGCTTTCTTCTGATTAAGAGCCTGACGCGCAGTGATATTCTGGGCATACTGATTCGGGTCGGACTGTTGGGAGCCTTTCTGGTGTGGGCAACCCGGGAGAGTCTGGTATCGGCGTTTGTGTATCTGGTCAGCCTGATGATTATCGGACTCCAACTGTCTGCACTGCGAAAGCTTCACCCGGAATCGTTCTGGCTGCATGTCTACCCGCTTCCGGAAGGTACGCGCCGCGACAATGAAGGGAAACTGATCTTCCAGGTGCAGCTGTTCTGGGCTGTCCTCCTGTGGCTCCCACTCATTCCGGACATCCTGAGTGCCCCCAGACGTATATTGGGTACGCTGGCTGCAGGGATCGTGCTTGTATTTCTGTTCCGAAGCGCTGCTGCCCGGAAGAGCCGACGTGAAGATGATGACGACGAATAAACGGGAAGAGGCCGGGACGTTAACGTCCCGGCCTTCTATTGTAATTATAGTATGGGTTATTCCGGTTGCAGAAATCGCAGTGCGTGGTGTGGCGACCTGCGATTTCTGTTAGGCTGTTATCTAGTTGTCATTACACCCAGAAAGAACGAGTGATGATAACGAGCAGGATAAAGAGAACCAGGATTGCTCCAACTCCGTATCCACCGCCGTATCCGCCGCCGTATCTTACTTCTTCAACTGCACCCATGTTCATTCCCCTTTCAGTTCGTTGATTTGTAGTACACGGTATTGTATGTAGCTAATGGTCTATGTGTATGGGCGAGCGTTTATTTGTGGCAGAAGAAAAAATGAAGACCGGGGATGACTCTCCCCGGTCTTTGTTATGTTTGAACGGTTATGTTGTTGGATGCAGCGGATCATTAAACCTTCTGCAGGTCTTGAATCCCTTTAAAGACCAGGTCGAACAGATCCTCCAAATACTCCTCGTCAATACAAGAGAAGGCGATCCGGAGATCATGCTCGCCAAGGGCGATGGTTCCCACGCCATACTCATGGATGAGATGGGAACGGAGCTCCTCGGCATTTACCGTGTTCAGCTTCAGGCACATGAAGTAGCCGGAGTTGAACGGATAGTATTCCCATACATCGCCGTATTTGCCGCTGTCGAGAATGGACTTCACTTTGTTGGCGCGGCCTTTCATGATGGCAAACTTCTCTTCCTTCTGTTCATGGAATTCCGGCGCCTTCAGCGCCTCCAGCACAAAGGTTTGCGAAGGGTGGGAGGCGCTGGATATCGTAGCGCGAATAATGCCGAGCGTCTTCTGCTCCAATGCGTCCAGCACGCCTTTATCTTCTGCCGCATACGTGATAAAGCCAACACGGAATCCCCATACGAATTCTTCCTTGGTCGCTCCGTCAACCTTCACAGGAAGCACGCGAGGGTGAAGGCCTGCCAGACGTCCGAAGAGTGATTCCTTCAGCGAATCTTCAAAGAACAATCCGAAATACGCATCATCCGTAACAACCACAATATTCATGCCGGCTTCGGCCGCTTCCTGGATTGCGGACACGATGGCGGCCCCTTCCTGAGCGCCAGGCGTATAACCCGTCGGGTTGTTCGGGAAGTTCAGCAGAACGACCGCTTTGCCTTTATCCTTCTGGCTCAGCAGAGCCTGACGAAGTCCTTCGGCGTTAAATTTCATATCGTCTGTGAAGAGAGGATAGGTTACATGAATGCCATGGCGGCGAATGCCGAATGTCAGCTCGTAATTCTCCCAATTCTTATCGGGATAAATAACGGCGTCCCCTTCATCCACGAACAAATCGGCTACGATGCTAAGACCATGCGTCAGCGCATTCGTGACGATCGGATTGCTGAAGCTCTTGCCTTCAAGCGAAGGGTTCTCCTGAATCATCTTGTTTCGCCATACGGAGCGCAGCTCCGGCTTGCCTGCCGGAGGGGCATACGGGTACAGATCCTTCGGCTGGTAAGCCGAAAGTTTGTCCTGGATGACGCCCAGATGCATCGGGACTCCGCCTTCGGTTGCAATACCGATCGTAGCGTTATATTTTTTCGCATGGCTCGTCGCTTCCGCAGATTGGCTCAGTATGCCTTCTTTCGGGAAGTAGATTTCTTTGCCGAGTGTGGAGAGCATGTCGTACACATGCGGATTGCCGGCTTGCATTTTTCCATTCAATTGACCAACCAATGGGTTCATGAACTGATTCCTTCCTTCCGAATACTTTTGGTTAAGGTAAGTGCAGGTGACAAGTTGCCTTTACGTTTTCATTGCCTAACATTATACCACCTACCCCAGGAACCGTCACGGATAATTGTAATGCTTTAACGCGGTCCAGGGTGATACTTGCAGATCAGTCCGGCGGTTTCTTCATCCCGCTCCTTGCCGCGGCATTCAAGCCCTTCGACTACGGTCTGGAGCCGATCCGCCTTCAGGTTCTGGCCGAACTTGAATTTAGCGCTCATTCGCTGCGGAGCGAGCTTGATGACGGCTACCCCTTTCAGTCTGGGGATATAAGCCCGGTCATTCGCGTCGATGGCGCGGTATCCGCCTTCAGGCTGCAGTTTAGTCATTAGGGCCTCCATCGCAAGGGCTTTTTCCTCCAGATCATCCACGATTACCACTTCGCCGACAGCCGTTACGCTTTTAAAGTAGGCCGTGGCCGGGCAGGCCATCTCCGGATCGGAGAAATAAGAAGGGATTAGGGCATACTCATCGGCGATGGTAAAGCACACGGCGGGCGTCCGGCGCAAATGGTCCATTTTTTCCCCCATCCGGCTGCCATGAAAATAGAACGCGCCGTTAACATAGGCGTAGTTCAATGGCGTTACACGCGGAATTCCCTCTTCATCGGCTGTTCCAAGGAAACCAAAGCTCATGCCGCTAAGGAAGTCCTCGATTTCTTGTTGATCCTCCATCGTAAATTCGTCTCTTCTCATGGTTAAACGCTCCCCCTATCATTTTGATTAACAGCATACGATGAACATTGACAAGGAAAAAGCGCCAATTTAGAGTAATTTATATAGTCCAATTTTATTGAAATAACAATAGAGGAGTCGTCATTATGGAGCTGGGATTGCCATTTGAGACCTATGTGGAACAATATCGATATAAATATTTGGCTTTGTACCACGCAATTCGCGCGGCCATTCATAGCGGCAAGCTGCCGGAAGGAACCCGACTTCCCGCGACACGGGAGCTTGCAAAGCTGTATGGCGTGTCCAGGGGATCGGCCGCGCAGTGTTATGACATGCTGATGGCCGAGGGTTACGTCGTATCCCGGCAGGGCAGCGGAACTTATGTTGCCGAAGGGATTGCTGCGATGGCAGACCAGCCGCCATCGGCCGAGCGGGCGCCAGTGCTCTCCGCTTGGGGACAACGCCTGATGAACCAGAGCGGGGAATATATCTCGGCACAGCAGCTGCTTGAGGAGCCTCCCCCGGGTACGATCTCTTTCGCGAATGCGAGGATGCCCATGGAGGATTTCCCCTATTCGGAGTGGCGGAGCGCGTTATCCTACGCAGGCGGAAGCGGGGGAACCGAACTGCAGAACGGCGCGCCGCCGGAAGGGGATCCCGAACTGCGTCAGGCGATAGCCGGACACCTGCGCTTTACGCGGGGCATACAGGCCGATCCCGAGCATATCGTGATCTTCAGCGGTTCCATGCAGGGGCTTGTCCTGATGTTTCAGCTGCTGGTTGATCCCGGCGATCACGTGGTGATGGAGGATCCGGGGTATCAGGGAATCCACCGGGGCATAAGCCTGAGCGGCGGGATTCCGCTGCCGTCCCCCGTCGACGATGCGGGATTGATACCGCGTGACTGGGACGCCGGCCTGCTTGTCGTAAGCCCCAGCCGTCAATACCCGACGGGCGCGGTCCTGCCGCTGGAGCGAAGAAGGGCGCTGCTGAATTGGGCACGAAGCCGACAGGCCTTTATTATCGAGGATGATTACGACAGCGAGTTCCGGTGGGGCGGCAAGCCGATTGAGCCCCTGCGGATGCTGGATAACGAGGGACGTGTCATCTTCGTCGGTTCGTTCTCCAAAACGATGTTCACCGGGCTCCGCATCGGGTATGCCGTGCTGCCCCCAAGCCTGGTTGAGGCGGTCGTGCAGGCCAAGGCTCTGTATGAGCCGATCTCACCATCCGTATTGGAGCAGCGCGCGCTGGCGCGCTTTATTGTACGGGGAGGATACGGTCGGCATCTTAGAAGAATGACCCGGCTGTACGGCGCACGATATGGGGCGCTTCGCCAGGCGATGGATACCCATGCCTCCGAACTGTTTCGTCTTCATCCCGGCGATGCCGGCCTGCATGTTTACGCGAATTGGCTGCGCTCCGCGGAAGATTATGCCCTGTTCCAGGAAGCTGCCCGCAAGCGCGGCGTCATGTTTCGGGATGCAGCGGCCTATCATCGTACGCCCGGACCGCCTGCCGCCTGCTTCGGCTTCTCGCATCTCGGCATATCCAGCATCGAAGAAGGGGTTGCCCGGATGGCGCAGGCATGGCGGGACATGCAAAAAACATAAAAAACGGGTATGATGGAAAAGAGGTCAATTTTTGAATGAGATGAGGGGGTTATGACGAGATGCTGAATGCATCGCCGTCTTCGTTTATAATCATGCCTGCGCTTGCCAAAATCGTGTGCGAGCCGGGCTGGAAATGGCAAAAACGCGAAAGGCCCATGCAGAACTACGATTTGTTCTATGTATGGAGCGGCGAAGGCACGGTCGAGCTTAATGACGAGCCCTTTGCCGTGGGAAAAGGAAGCTGCTTCCTGTTCCGTCCAGGAGATCATACGAGCGCGACGCACAATCCGCAGAAGCCGCTCGTATTGACATATATCCATTTTGACGTGACCGACCCGGTCCAAGAGATTCCGGCATCTTATCGCAAGCTGACGGAAACGATGGATTTCGAATATTTGCTTGCACGCTATGTGCGTTTGTATCTGGACAAGCCCTATGGATCATTGGAGGAGGGGCAGCTAATTCTGAAACAGCTGATGATTCATCTGCTGCGTGCAGATCTCGCGGAGCCGGTGGTCAAAAAAGCAAGCAATCAGCTGTCCGAGGCGATCCATGAAATCGCGAATTACGTACGCCAGCACCCGGGTGTTCCCCATCGGGTCGAGGATTTGGCGGCCAGAGCGGGATTGTCCCCCCGTTACTTCTCGATCAAGTTCAAGGAGCTGATCGGCACGCCGGTACAATCCTACATCATTCAGATGCGGATCGAGCGGGCGCAGCATCTGCTGCTGCATCAGGGGATGAACGTAACGGAGGTAGCCGACGCGCTGGGTTACCGGGATATATTCTTTTTCAGCCGGCAATTCAAGCAGTATACGGGCAAGAGCCCATCCGAGATTCGGTGATTCCCCGACCTTCCATAACTTACCTGGGTAGTCGAAGGGCAAAATGGGTTTCATAGCAAGCGATTTAGGGTAAAAACGACATACAGTTTCATTTTAAGATATCAGAAAGTATAAATTCGAAGCATGAGCCTTCCTGATATCGCAAGAAAAACTTCCGCTAAATGCGGTCTGTCTTCTATGCGAGTACGTCGATAGACGTTTTTCTTATGAAGGGGGGGAGAGAGGAATGAGCCCAAGAAGACGGGTGCGTGGACGTTTCTTCAGTCGCGGTGGCTGCGGTATTTTCAGAAATCGCTTGCGCCGCATGAAGACAACGACTCAGGATCATCAGAATGTGTGGTTTTAACGAGACTTAGGCCTACATACGGGGACGTGGAATCCCGTTATCATATACGCTTTTTTCTGTATGAACGCAAAAGGGAGCTAAATGGCTCCCTTTTTTTGATATGTTTTGGGGTCCCCGCAAAGTATTTGGAATAAGCATCGAAGCACAGGCTCCACTTTGTGGGGCATTTTGTATTGGGGTCCCCGCAAAGTATTTGGAATACGCATCGAAGCATAGGCTCCACTTTGCGGTTCTATTTAATGGATGCACATGGGAATAGGGAGTATGTCTGATTACGTTGTAAAAGGATGCATATACGGATAGGGACTCTGTTGGCATTGCGAAAATTTGTTATATTAGGAATATGTATAAAGCGCTAAACGCAGGGTTTTAATGGACCGGACAGGCAGTTCGGATAACGGAAGGGTGAAGGGTGTGAAGGGTAAAGTGGCAATGGCGGACCAAGCGGTGTTTCGGTGGTAACGGCGGGAGCAGGAAAGGTTGCGCTGATCACGGGCGCGTCGAGCGGGTTCGGACTGCTCATCAGCTTGGAGCTGGCAAAAGCGGGCTATGACGTGGCAGCGGGTCTGCGCAGGCCGGAGGCGGCTGCAGAGCTGTTGACCCGAGCCGAAAAAGCAGATGTTGTCGAACGCATTCACGTATTCCAGCTGGATATATGCTCAGAGGAACATGTCAAGGCTGCTGCTTGGGAGTTAGAGCAGAAGTTCGGCCGCTTGGACGTGCTGGTGAACAACGCCGGCGAAGCGGTAGGCGGCATGGTGGAGGAAGTACCGCTCAGCGGCTGGCGCAAGCAGTTGGAGACGAATTTTTTCGGGACCGTATCGGTAACGCAGCATATGCTCCCGCTGCTGCGCAAGACGGGACGATCCAAAATCATTCTCATGAGCAGCATTAGCGGCGTGGTCGGCTTTCCGGGTTATGGTCCCTATGCGGCATCCAAATTTGCGCTGGAGGGGTTCGGCGAGAGCCTGTCCATGGAGTTGATGCCCTTTGGCATCGATGTTGTGCTGATCCAGCCTGGTGCCTATGGCACGCCGATCTGGAATAAAAGTTTTGGGGAGCTTACGGTAAAGGAAGGATCACCCTACAGCGGTCTGCTGAAGGGCGTGCTGGACTATTCCGAGCGGACAGCCAGGGGAAGCGGAGATCCGCAGGAGGTAGCCAGGCTTGTGGCAAACATTGCGTCCATGTCCAAACCGAGGTTCCGCTATACGCTGCCCAGAGGTACGCGGCTGACCGCATGGATCAAGGGCGTACTGCCGGATCGGCTGTTTCAGCGGATCGTTTATCGGATGCTGGACCGGCGTTAATCATTCATGCAGCGAATGATTCATGGCCTTAACTTGTCATGCGATGCTTGGTGAAGCTTGGTAAGGTGAATGGAGTTACCCTTTTCTGGTCGGGGACGGGTGAAGCAAACCAAGCAGCTCTCCCATCTTCACCTTGGAGCCGGGTTCCAGGTCACCGCGCGGAGTAAACGTGCCGTTCTCTGTCAGAAGCACGACGGTAGAGCCGAATTCAAAGTACGCGAGTTCATCGCCGATCTCGTATTTCTTCACGTTCTCGTCGGCATAACGGATGCTGCTTACGTTCATGGCTCCGACCTTCACGACGGCAACTTCGCCGAACTCATGCGCAATATAGGTAATGAGGCGCTCATTACGGCTGAGCACATGCCGGATATGGGTCATCGCAAAATCGTTCACGGGGTAAACGCGTCCCTTTAAATGCTCGCTTTCCGCCTGAACACCGGTTACAGGGGAATGAATGCGATGATAGTCGGTTGGGCTTAAATACAATACAAATGCATAACCGTTGATGTAGTTTTCCATTCTCGGTGATTTGGCGAGCAGCTCGCTCAGGGTATAATCCTGTCCCTTGACGCTCAGAATGGTGCCGGCGTTGACGGCGCACATCGCCGATATCGTGGCATCGACGGGGCTTACCATGGCATCGGCGGTGTCGTCTATGGCGCGCAGGCCTATTTTTAACCGGCGGGAAAAGAATTCGTTCAGTGAGCGGTATTCGTGGATTTCTTTCTCCGCTTCATGCGCCGGAATTTGATAAATTCGTATGAATGCAGGTATTAGATGACGGCTCAGCCGGCTGTGGGAACAATGTCCCATGATTCGGGACAGCCACTTGCGGGAGGACAGCTCAGTCATCAGACGCAGCAATTGTTTAGCCATGTCATTCTCCTTTGTGCATAGGTGTCAGCAATAAACGTTGGTGGAAAAGCCAATCACTCTGATATTGACATAGAATGAGCTGGAAATCAATAAATAGCCATTTTTGAAAAAAGGTTCTTGCTAATTGGAGAACGAATGTGTATTTTAAGATTAACATGAAACCGAATAGGGAATACGGGGGCTTGAGTGAATCAGGCTGAGATTGCAGCTGTTATCCGCTGTTGACCGTTAATCTGAACTGGGTAATGCCAGCGTAGAGAATATCCGACCCTGCCTACATAGGGCCTATTTTTCCGTCTGCGCGTTTTTCCAGACGGTTTTTTGTTGTGCTTACACAAAAATAGAGGTGGAGAGGGGAATGTATGGTTATGGGAACATCTATGCAAGAGAAGTTGGGGGTTCAGCCCCGAAAAGGGCTGCGGTTAAGCGATATTTTGGTGACGGTGCTGGTATCGCTGGTGCTTGGCGTCATTTATCACTTCTGGGGTTCGGTTTACAATCTGTTAAAACCGCTGTTCTTTGAAGCGGATGAGTTGTTATACGGAATGTGGTTCGCTGCAGCCACGCTTGCATACTTGCTAATCCGTAAGCCGGGAGTGGCCATCATTGCGGAAGTGGCGGCTGCCCACGTGGAAGTGCTGTTTGGCAGCGGCTGGGGATTGACTCTGCTGCTGTATGGCCTCATTCAAGGACTTGGGGCAGAATTGGTATTCGCGGCGTTCCGTTATCGGAGCACCTCGGCGTGGACGCTGGCGATTGCCGGAGCAGGCGCAGCCATCGGATCGATGATCATGGACTTCTATTACAGTTATACCGATGACCTGCAGACGTGGATGTTCCTGGCCAAATACGGTATGCGGGTACTCAGCGGTGCCGTCATTGCAGGCCTGCTCATGCTCTTGCTGGCCAAAGCCTTGGACCGCACGGGCGTCACATCCCTGCTGCGTCCTGCGTCGAAGAAGGATTACGAAGCACTGGATGATCCGCGCCATGTCTAATGCCACGGTTAGCCTGGTTCCGGCTCAGTCCGCTGAGATGGTTCCGGAACCGGCGGTCTATGTGGAGGGATTGCGTCTGAAGTATCCGGGCGAGGAACGACTGATGTTCAAAGACCTCTCCTTCTCGGCTGTCCGCGGGGAGAAGGTGCTGCTGCTCGGTCCGAGCGGCTGCGGCAAATCCACGCTGCTGCAGGTGCTTAGCGGGATGATTCCCCGCGCAACGGAGGTGCCGATGAAATGCGAGTCGCAGCTGGTTCCGCGCTCTTGGGGGTATGTATTTCAAGATCCGGATACCCAGTTCTGCATGCCGTACGTGGATGAAGAGCTGGCTTTCGTACTGGAAAATCTAAGTGTTCCGCGCGATGAGATGAAGGAGAGGATGCAAGCGGCGCTCCGCGAGGTGGGGCTTGATCTTGAGGAGCTTCATATGCCGATCGGGCATCTGTCCCAAGGCATGAAGCAAAGGTTAGCGCTGGCTTCGGCTCTGCTGCTGGAGCCGGAGGTGCTGTTCCTAGACGAGCCATCTGCCTTGCTCGACCCGGAAGGAAGGGAGCAAATCTGGTCCGCGGTGAAGGCCGTATCGGATGGGCGGACACTGATCATCGTGGAGCACCGGATCGAAGAAATGGCCAGATACGTGGATCGTGTCGTGCTGTTCAGCCCGGATGGCGTGATTCTGGGCGAAGGTCCTCCAGCAGCGATATTCGCAGAATACGAGCGGGAACTCCAAGCTTATGGAATCTGGTATCCCGGCGTATGGGAAGATTATGCGCAGACCCGGGCGGGCAGAGAGCTGTTTGCTCCGGTCGATGCGCTTGGCGATGAGCAGGGTAATCGTAATCTCCTGCATGAGGCTGCTCCGCCGTATGCTCAACGTGGGGAGCCTGTCATTCACCTGGCGAATTTCAGGGGAATGAGATGGGATAAACCGGTCATTAGCCTCCCTTCGGCCGAGGTGTTTCCGGGACAATTCATTGCGGTGGTAGGTCCGAACGGAGCAGGCAAAAGCTCGCTGCTGCTCAGTTTGATGGGGCTGCTTCGCGCCGAAGGGACCTACATGCTCTGCCGGGAAGAGGTCATTCAGGGCAAGCGCAGGAAGGTGCGGAAGAAGAGAGAGCAGCAGCTGCGCCAAATCGGATTCGTGTTTCAGAATCCGGAGCTTCAATTCCTGACGGAGCGCATCGGCGATGAGGTGGTTTACTCGCTGCTGGTGGATCATGTGCCGCCGGAGGAAGCGAAGGCGCAGGCCGAGCGCTGTCTTGAACGTTTCGGATTGAATGGCTTGGAGGCCAGGCATCCGTACCAGCTGTCGACAGGCCAAAAGCGCCGCTTGAGCGTGGCTACGGCCATGGCAAGACAGCCGTCCGTCCTGCTTCTGGATGAGCCGACCTTCGGACAGGATGCGCGGAATACATTCGCGATTCTGGAGATGTGCGAGAAGCTGCGCCGTGCGGGAACCGCCATTCTCATGGTGACGCATGAAATGGAGGTCGCCCAGCGGGTCGCCACGCATATATGGGAAATCCGCGAGGGACAACTGACCTCGAGCATGCCTTCCCCGCGCTGGTGTACCGGGACGGAATCCGGACGGGAGGCGGGCGGAGTGAATGGCACTGATGAGACTCGCGAAAATCTAACCACGGCCGATCATCGCCTCACGGGGGTGAATGCATGAACATATGGAACCCCGTACGGATCACTTGGCTGCACCGGGCGAATCCGGTGGTGAAGCTGGGTCTGATCTGTGCGCTGTTTTTCATGACGGTGTTAACCCATGATCTTGATTTTGTTTTGTACCAGGCGTTGATCTTTATGGTCTGTCTCGTGGTGCTCAGCGGGGTGAAGCCGTGGAAAATGCTGTTGTTCTTCATTCCGTTTCTGCTTGCCTTCATATCGTCCGCCTCTTCCATGATGCTGTTCGGTAAGGGAGAAACGATCTGGTGGGAGTGGGGGTTGTTCCGGGTATCGGAAGAAAGCTTCTACCGAGGGCTGCATTTGGGCTTTAAGGGAATTGCCTTTGCCTCGGAGGGGCTGCTGCTCGTGACGACAACGTCCTCGGTGGATTTATTCTACAGCCTGATGCAGAAGTTGAGGCTTGCACCCAAGTATGCTTACAGCTTCATGGCTTCGATCCGGCTGCTGCCCATGGTGTGGGAGGAATATGTGATCCGCCGCCAAGCCTTGAAGGTACGAGGAGTCCGCCCGATCCGCGGAATTCGCGGCATGGTGAACCGCGCAGGACTGTATGTGGTGCCGCTGCTGGCACAGAGCATCCGCCGGGCCCATCGGGTGGCCGCCGCGATGGAGGCCAAGCAATTCGATGGCGATCAGGCGAAGTCCCGAACGTATTATTACCCGTCGCGTTATTCACGCTATGATCTTCTGGTTATAGGATTACTTGCAGTTGCGGCCGCTTTCGCTTATGCCGCAGCCGGATATTTTCCATGGTTCGGCATTGGCGACGTGCGGTTTGATTAAAGGATTGGTGAAATCGAAAAGAGTCTGCTTACGATACGTAAGCGGGCTCTTTTTGTTATGAGATTCAAACTTCAAATGCTAACCATCCTTCTATCGCAAGAAAAACATCTGTTATGAGCAGTCTGCCTTCTGAGAAAGTACGGTCTATGAACGTTTTTTATCATATGTATCCGGCGTTCCTAGTACGTTTAGCTATCTTCTGCCCCGCTATATTTAAAAAATCATGTCTGGATTTCATGCTGATCAAGGAGTTATAATACTAGTGGTACCGATACAGTATTTATGGTACCAGAAGGGGAGTTAGTCAGTTGCGCGAGCGAATATTGAATGAAACGATCCGCTTAATTCAGCGGCAAGGATTTACGTTTACGGTCAGTGATCTGGCCCGCGTCCTTGCCATTAGTAAACGGACGATCTATGAGCACTTCTCATCCAAGGAAGAGATTGTCGAACATATCATTGACGGGATGATCCGGCACATCCAGCAGCGCGAACGTGAAATTGCGGAGGATGAGGGGCTTACCGTTCTGGAGAAGATACACCAGATTCTAATCTGTCTGCCCCAGGAGATGGAGCAGATGGATTTGGGGATGCTGCCGGATCTGAAGCGCACGCATTATGCGCAATGGGAGAAGCTGGACACCTTTTTCCGAGAGGAATGGGGCATTGTCACCGAGCTGATGGAGCGAGGCATGGCCGAGGGAAGCATCAAACGAATTCATATGCCACTGTTCATCGATCTGTATCTCGGATCGCTCCATCAGATTTACGATTCGAGGGCGACGGTGAAGCATCAATTGCCGCTAGGGGAGCTGCTGCAGTCCGTTATGGACATCTTGCTGTTCGGGATTGCCGCAGAGAAACGGGAGGAGTCTTGAGATTATGCATTGGTTCTATTTAAGTTTGGCGATTCTGTTTGAAGTGGCGGGGACGCTGAACATGAAGCTGTCGGAGGGGTTCAGCAAACCGCTGCCCAGCGTGCTGCTGGTGGTATTCTATATTTGCAGCTTGAGCTTCCTGACGCTGAGCTTGAAGCAGATTGAAATATCCGTGGCTTACGCGATCTGGTCGGGACTTGGCATCATGATCATTACCGTCATCGGTTATATGTTCTTTGCGGAGCAGATTAACGGTCTGAAAATATTCTCGATCCTGCTGATCATCGCAGGGGTCGTTCTGCTGAATCTATCCGGCAGCGCGCATGCGCAGGAACAACCGAAGACGCACCAGTCCGGTCACTAAGGGCGATAGAAGAAACCGAAATCTGCGGTGAAGAGCCGTATTTGTGCGGCTCTAGTTCTGCTGCAATAATGTACTATGCCCTGCTTCGCCTCCAGCTCTATAATGACAAAGGAAATTCCTTTGTTAGGAGCTATCATCATGAACCTGTCTTCTTTTTTTATTTACTGTTTTATCGTGGCTTTCTCGCCGGGGCCATCCAACATCGTCATTTTGTCTTCGGTTCAGAATTCCGGCATGAAGAAGACCTTGCGCTACATTGCCGGAGCCTCCATCGCTTTTTTCTTATTAATCGCTGCTTCCGTGGTATTGGGCCAGCTTCTGTCAACAGGCATGCCAATCGTACTGCCAATCTTGCGGATCGTAGGCTGCTTGTTCATGCTGTATCTCACGTATCAGGTGTATACCATGGACGTATCCAAGTCCGGCACGAATCAAACGGCGTCCTTCACGTCCGGCTTTTTGATGCAGTTTCTCAATCCGAAGGTGGTATTGTTTACGCTGACGGTCATTCCAAGCTACGTCATGCCGTATTATACGGCAGGTCCTGTCATCTCGGCGTTTGTTGTCGCGGTATCGTTAATCGGGCTGTCCGCGTATATGACCTGGGCCGTGTGCGGTAGCCTTTTTCAAGGAATTATGCAAAAATATCGGAGAACGACCAACACGATCCTGGCTTTGTTTCTGCTGTACTCGGCAATCGTCGTATCCGGCATACCGGAGCTCATAAAGGGGTGATGGAAGATGGAGCAGTTTATCTATAAAAAAGCGTTGGGCATTACGGCGCTGTCCGCGAGCCTGACGGATTTCAAATATAAAAAGCATTATCACGAGGAGTATGCCCTCGGCGTCACGTTGCGCGGCATTCAGAAGTACTCGCTGGACGGCAGTCAGCAGGCTTCTTACCAAAGCGGGGTTATGCTGTTCCATCCGGAGCAGAATCATGATGGCTGGTCCCAGGAACGAACGGGCATCGATTATGTGATGATCTATATTCATCCGGAGCTATTTCTGGAATTGATTCAGAAAAAGGATATCGTCCGGTTCCAATCCCCGATTGTATATCATGCCGGGCTGCGGAAGAGCATTCTGGATGTGACGAGGTCGATCTTCACGGGTCAGCCGGAGGCTAGAAGCAGCGAGCTGCTGCTGGGTCTGGCAGGGCATTTTAACGAGAGTATTCTGAACCCGGATAGCCGGAAGGACAGCATATTTACGCGGAAGGCCAAAGAAATGATGCAGGATCATCTGGATCATGTTCTCCGTCTGGATGAATTAAGCGGGGAGTTCGGGATGTCGAAGTATCAATTCATTCGTTACTTTAAAGCAAATACGGGGCTGTCGCCTTATCAGTATTATCTGAACTGCAAAGTGGAGCGCGCCAAGCATCTGATCGAGGACAGCCGGGATGTATATCAGGCCGTTACCCAGTGCGGCTTCACGGATCTTGCCCACTTGAACCGGCATTTCAAGAATGTGTACGGCACGACGGCGTTTGATTATATGTCCCATCTGGATAAGTGAGGCGGCAGGTGCCGATCATTCGCGCGATTTTTCAAGCCAGGCTTGGCATTTGTGAATAAACTCGCGTTATAATGTGTATAGAATGTAAAAGGGACCGTGCGCGAACACGATCCCGGCGTACAACGTACCGCTATAAGAGCGGTCGGCTATAGGAAATCCGATCAGAAATAGACCGTGATCCTGACCAAGGGCGGTCTATTTCTTTTTAAAATTATAGAATTTATAAGTTTTCAGCGAAGCTGAACTCATTCGATAATCGCAAGAAAAACGTCCTCTAAACGCGGTCTGTCTTCTGTGAATGTACGTCATAGACGGTTTTTCTTATGGAACGAAAGTATGAACACCACCAGCGTCGCGAACGAAATCATTAGCGTCAATGTTTGGTATACCTCCATGGCATCACCTCCCAAGCCGGAACCGGATTTTGAGATAGGGTCAAGGGATGTTAATCTGTATGTGGAATCATTAGAAACTACTTAGGCTTTAGCCGGATGAAAGGAATCATTCGAATGGAATATATCTATGAATCAGCCCAGCGCAGCTACGAGGATTTCGCCAGCGGCCGGGTTCTGTATAATGCGCAGGGAACGACTTCGTTTCCTGTCAGACTAGCCAGCGAGATTGCCCAGCGGTGCTTTCAACTATTGGAGAAAAAAGGGGTACAGGGGCCGTATACCTTGTTCGATCCCTGCTGCGGCGGGGCGTATCTGTTAACGGTGGTTGGGCTGCTGCACGGGCAGCGCATTCATCGCGTCATCGGCTCTGACATTAACGCAGAGGTGCTCGGAATAGCCGCGAAAAACCTGTCGTTGCTCCGCGAGGAGGGGCTGGAACAACGCACCGAACAGTTGAAAGAGCTGTTGGCGTTGTATCATAAGCCGTCGCACCAGGATGCGCTACAAAGCGCTGGCCGATTGAGGGAGCTGTTAAGGTCGTCGCGTTTGGAAGAGATGGTTTGTTTTCAAGCTGATATAACCCAACCAGAGGAAAGCTTGGCCTCCTGCAAGGGAACCCATATCGTCATGACCGATCTCCCTTATGGTGACCTGGTTAGCTGGGGCGGCGGAAGCGATGAGCCGGTGAAGGATTTCTTTAACGGCATTCATTCCATCCTGGATCCTGGCCGCTCCGTGGTTGCCGTCATATCCGACAAAGGGCAAAAATTAAAGCATGACCGGTTTCAAAGGATTCAGCATATGAAGGTGGGCAAACGACAGGTAGCCATCTTTGAACCGATTTGAACGGAGTAAAACGGACGGAATATAGAAGAGACCTGCTGCCGTCCTTAGCTGCTAACCTCTTATCCAAGGGAGGCGTCGCTTCCACAACAACCCGCTTTTGACGTCATGTCAAGAGCGGGTTGTTTTTTTGTTCGTAGGAGGGCCATCTGGAATCCTTCACTCAAATAAGGAACATATGTTCGTTTAAAATCTAAAAAAATATAGCATTTCTTGTGGAATGCCAGCTCGTAGATAGAACTCGTGTAAGGACTCACCCGGTCCGGGAGCCAAACCCGCCGTCAAAAGGGCAATGGCAAAACGGTTCGCTTGCCGCTCCAGTTTGCCCGGACTGAAATAGGAATGCTCCTCCAGAAAAAAGCGGCTGATACCCTTATGGAGCCGGTCATGCCCGAGCTCATGCGCGCATACGAAGCGCTGCCATGCCGGCGGCAGCTGATTGTGGATGACGATGAATCTCCGCCTCAGCTTACGGAAATACAGCCCTTTGGTCGTTTGGCCTAAATCTGCGAATCGAATATGTATGCCCAAGGAAGTCGCGATTTCAAAAGGGCAGTTGGTATGATGTTTTTTGATCAGCTGACGGATTAAGGGTTGTAAATGATCATCCATGCCGGTTCACCTGCAATATTGGGATTGGTTGAATCGTTGTAATCGGTATGTATCTCCTTATCCATGTAGATTTATTTCTTGCGTTTGTTCATTTGCTTGGCTTCCCAGAACAGTCCGCTCAGAACGTCCTTGATGCGCTGCTTGTCCTCCTCGTTCAGCGGGACGCCGTCAAACATGAGCTCACCGTCATCCTCAAGCATTTTCTTGAAATCCCGTTTATCCCTGGAGGTTGCCCAAGCGGGAGCCGAGATGTTCTCGTGCTTGGCAGCATCCTGCTGCAGATAACCTGCTTTATTCATCAGCTCTTCATAGGGAACTTCGAGTGCCTCTGCCATTTTGCGAAGTGTTTGCGGCTTGGGGATGCCCCTCAGCCCATTCTCGATCCGGGAGATTTGTGATCCGCTGATATCGGCGGCTTGGGCCAGCTGATTGATGCTCCAGCCTTTGTTCTCCCTCATCTCTTTCAAGTATGATCCAAATATGTGATCCACGTTCCGGCCACTCCTCACCATAGTCCATCTGAAACATCTACTTATAGTATAAACACATCCCCTACCTTTGCCAACAGGTAAAACAAAAGAGAGTATTATTGCCAAAAGGCAAGAATATGAAAGGTACGCTCCAAAATCTTTTGAATAGTTCACCCTTTTGAAGGTTTACGTGGGTCTCCAAATAGTGGTATATTAATGAAAAATACGAACAAAATGCGAACACTTAAGGTGAGACTAACTTCTGCCAAATGGCAAAGCAAACCTCGACAATGACAATCAAAAGGGAGTGTTTTTCGAATGAATCCATTTTTACCGGAATTGGATCGCAGAAAGACCCAAAGTGCTGTTGAAGCGATATTCGAGAAATATCGTATCTATAAAACCATTACATTCGAAGTCAGGGAGGCGAGCGTCACGGCATCCTACACGGAACGATTTCATGGACCGACCAACGTCACCTCGGACCAAACGGCATCGGTTGCCATATATAATGTAGATATGCCTGCGGCCAGGAAGCAGTATTGCGAGATCATCGAGTCAATCGTGGAACGGCTTGGCGAGAGGGAACAGACTTTGATTCGGGAACGTTATATGAAGCAGGACGACGTATTCGATTACAAGGTGTACAACCATATCCTCGAACCGCCGGTCAGCAAGGATACGTATACCAAGATCCGCACCCGGGCCTTCTATAAACTGGCGCTGGCTTTAGCAGACAGGGGGCTGCTGAAGCTGCAAGAGTTGGACAAGTCCGCAAAGAGTAAAATGAACTGATAATGCCGAGATGGATAATTAAACCGAGCCTAAACCGGAGGACCTCAATGAGGCCCTCCGGTTTTTTCTATTTCAAGTTGAAGATACCGCACCATGAGGCAGAACCTAAAGTGAAACGAGGAAACAGCAATAAATGAGAACATAGGTTCGTACTATTTTCCGCCAACATTCCACTTTTAGTTCCGCATTATCCGTCCCATAAGACGTCAGCGCATCCGATTTAGGGGTGTAAGATTGTATTATCGGAAATGAAGTTAAACGAGCATACCGAACACACACAGTGTAGATGTGAGCCGGCCTTATGAAGGACCGGTTTTTTGCTGCGGCCTTAGGCTTCGATTGCTTCATTTTCGATTCTCTATATATAAAGGAAAGGAGGGGGCCGTGTTGCGCAAGCATGTGAGCGCCGCAAGAAGCTGGCTATCCCATAACCGACCGGAAGCCACCCGGCCATCTGCGGAATGAGAGGGGCGATCAAGCAGGCCGCTCTAGATATCGTACCTGAGCTTGAAGGCCGAATATATGACGTACATCCGCCGGATGGGGTTAGCGAGCCTTTTTATGGCGTCATGACGCTCGGAGAGGACGTTTGGAAATCCTCATGGGCAGGATACCGGCAGGTGGTGCGATTGAAGCTGTATGCGGATCGTTCCGAATTGCATCAGTTGGATCGCTGGGTGGAGCGTCTAATCCCGGGACTACATCGCAAGCGGGTGATCGGAGCAGATGGGAAAGCATTCAAGCTTCATTATTTGGGTGTGCCGGAAGCCGACAAGTTCGATTCTGTTTCAGGCAAAATGATCCGGATCATGCGATTCGGCGTCTATGTGCCTCAGGCATCCGGGGCCGGTTCGACCGGACAACCCGACGAGTGGCTGCATACCTTGACAGCTTGGACAGGAGAAGTACTGGGTGATCCTTGGAGAATCTATCATTCGGCATGGCCGGCAGGACGGGAAGATCACGCCGTATTATGGCGGATGACGGGCTGCGAGACCAAGATGGCGGGAGCTTCGATGTTCGAGGTTCGCAAAATCTTTACCGGGCATATTGCCGCCCTTGATTCCGCGGACGAGCAGCTCACGGCTGCAAGGCTGGTGGAGGAGCTTGGTACCCAGGTCCAGCTGATGCTGGATTTACAGAATCGCCGCTATTTATCCGTTGCGGAGATTTCCTCCGATATGCAGGCCGATCCCATTCTGGACGGGCAGCTGAAGCTGACTCTGGTGCACCGGAAGATGCGTTCACCTGAGGAAGCTGCATTGATCAGGCGCATTAACGTACATCCAATTTTAAAGTGAGGTGGTCACAATGGCTGTAAAAAAAACACTCAAGACAGAAGCCCGCAGTATCAGCGCTCCGCGATATGCGCTAGATGAACTCGTAACACACGCCAAGGAACTGTTCGAGGTTCGGGCGGAAGTGCTCGCGGGTGCCATGTATGGGGCAGACGGAGAGCTGTTCACGGTAACCGAAGTCAAAGAAAGAATCCAACAATTTATGAAAGCGAAGGTGGACTAATCATGGCAGGTGGAACATGGGAAAGCACAAATAAACCGGTACTTCCGGGTTTGTATATGAATTTCAAGGCGGCCGCCGCGTCGGCTATCCAAGGCGGATCCCGCGGTACGGTTGTCGTGCCGGTTAAAGCCAACTGGGGGCCGGTGCGCGAGTTCGTGGAAATCGGCAGCGAGTTCGCGATTTCCGAGCTGTATTCCGCGGATAGCCAGGATGGAGCTACGGCTTACGAAACGCTCTATTTGGCCTTGCTTGGCGGGCCGAAGAAACTGCTGGCTTATCGCCTGGCAGATAACACCGCGGCAGCGGCTAGCGTAACGCTGCAAAATGCGGAAGCTACGCCTTCGGACGTGCTGAAGCTGCAGGCGAAATATCCGGGCAGTCGTGGCAACGGCTTCTCCGTAACCGTGCAGCCATCGCTGATCGACCCGACTGCACGCGAGCTTCGCCTCTATGAAGGCGCCAAGCTGCTTGGAACCTATACAAGCCTGGATGGCACAGCAGCCTCGATTGCGGCGCAGATCAATGAAGACGATGAGAATCTCTGGGTAACGGCTACCGCACTGGAGGCGACCGGCGTACCTGCCGATGTGAACGGAGCTGTGCTGTCCGGAGGCAAGAGCGGCAACGGCGACCTGACGAATGCAGATTATATCGAAATGCAGGATGCGGTCGAAGGCCAGGAATTCAACGTACTTGCCCTGGATTATGCTGCAGATATGGCTTTGCTGCAGAGCTTTGCGGCCTGGGTGAAGCGTCTTCGACAAGAAGGACGCGGCGTGATGGCCGTATTCGGCGGAAGCGCTGCGGACGATACCTCCAAGGATGCAGCCAAACTGGCGGCGGCCCGTTCGCTTGCATTGAACCATGAAGGGATTATCAATGTAGGTACGGGCGTGCGTCTGTCCGGCGTGAACTACAGTTCTGCCCTGACGGCTGCTTATGTTGCCGGGCTTATTGCGGGTCAACGCTTGAATCAATCCGCTACATATGCGGTAACGCCATTCGAGGATGTGACCCGCCGCTGGACGCGTTCCGAGCAGGAGCAGGCCGTACGCAATGGCGTATTCGTGCTTTTCTACGACGGACGCCAGGTGAAGGCGCTGCGCGGCATCAACACGTTGGTGAATCCGGCTGAAGGCCAAAACAATGCCTGGAAAAAAATCCGTTCCATCCGCGTGATGGACGCGATCCATGCGGATTTGCAGCTGGCTGCAGAGCAGACTTACATCGGCAAAGTGAACAATACGGAGGAAGGCCGTCTGGCGCTGATCGGTGCCGTAAAGGAATATCTCGCTTCGTTGTCGCTGAGCAATGTCATCGAGCCGGACGGTTATGACGTCATTCTCGATCCAGCGTACTATGGCGATTCTGCCGTGAACACGCCGGAGCCGGATCAGGTCTTCCTGCAGTGGAACGTGAAGCTGACCGATGTGATGGAGCAGTTGTTCGGTACATTTTACGTGCAATAACGAGTACGGCAATCAGCGCATTTAAGATGAGACGGACTGCCCGAAGAGGGCTTTTTTTAAGAAAAAACTGAAAAGAAATCGAGGAGGAATTTAACATGTTGGATGCTTCAAGAGTCATTATGGGGACATACGGCCAGGCGTACATTGACGGGGTTTGGCAGACACACATTAACAAGCTGGAAGCCAGCGTGGAATTGGAGAAACGCGAGCTGAAGCTGGTCGGCAACGACTGGACGGTACACAAAAACGGCAGCAAAAAAGGAACCGGCACGATGACTGGTTACAAGGTTACTTCCGATATGATCTCCCGCGGCTTCACCAAATTCGATATCATCTCCAAGCTGGATGATCCCGAATCCTACGGCCATGAGCGCGTTCGTCTGATCCGCTGCATGCCGGACAAAATCCAGCTGGCCAACTGGACAGCCGGTGAAGAAGTGCAGGAGGAAACTTCATTTACCTTTGAGGGATACGAGCTGTTGGATCCGATTCAGGGGGATTAAGGCTGTTTGCCTTAAGCACGTCTTGAAAGCGGTCAATAAGCGGGGCTTCGCCCGGCATGGTGTGCCTGATTCGGGCGAACGTCGCCCGCTGAGCTGTGGGTTACTATTTTATGAGTAAAGGAGATATACGCATGAGCTTGCATGAGAACATGAGCGAAGAGCAAATTTTGGACAGTCTGTTTGAGGCAGCCGAGAAGCTGCCGGAGGAAACGGTACGCATTAAGCGCTTGGATATGAAGATGGTGCTGCAGGGTTTGACTTCGAGCAAGGTCGACAGCATCCGCGAGCGCTGTACCGTTCGCCGTACGATAAAGGGTGCGGTGGATGAGAAGGTGGATACGGAGACGTTTAATGCATTGCTAATTTCCGAGGCCACGAGCAGTCTGTCGGTGAAGGGTTTGACGCTTAGCGGCTGGGGCGATCCGCGGATTACAAGCCGCTTGAAGCTGTCGGGCGGAGAGCAGGCGGTTCGCCGCATGCTGCTGGCCGGAGAGCTGGATGCCGTAGGCGATAAAGTGCTGGAGCTGTCCGGCTTCGGAGTTGAGATTGCTGACCTAAAAAACTGATCGGCTCCGGGGGAATGACGACGATGCTGTATCATCTGTGGGTCCGGCATCACCTTCGTCCCGGAGATTTTTGGAGGCTCCCGCGAGGTGAGCGCCTGCTGCTGCTCGCTTTCTCCCAGGAGGAGATCGAGGGCATGGCCGGTCAGAGTTTGAAGTGAACAGGAGGTGAAACGAAATGGCCGAAGCCATGAACTATCGCATGAATCTGGTCATCGATCCGAAAAACGTGATCAAGGCCAACCGCGAGCTGCGGGCGATGGAGCGTTATTTTGAGCGGATCCAGGGACGCGTCATGCGCATCGGGCGTACCCGCATGGCGCCAGAAATCGTGCTGAAGGACAGCGCCTCGAAGGGGCTGGACAACTTGCTTGCCAAAATGCAGCGGGTGAAGTCGCAAGTCATCCAAGCTTCAGCGAATGTGAAGCTGAATGTGCAGAAGCAGATTGAGGCGAGCGTTCAGGTGGATTTGCGGGCGGCAGGGCTTGATTTTTCTCCGTTGACCGATGCGTTGACGGCGAATACGACGGCGGTGGATAAGCTTACGGCTGCGCTTGGGTCGCTTCAGCTTGGAGGCGGCGGGAGTAGTAAAAAGTCTGGTTGGGATACGGCTCTAGGCATTTTAGGCGGTGTTATCACCGTGGGTGCCACCATGAAAAATGGAGGCCAACTATATGGTAAAGGAACAAAGATGCGCGAAGCATGGGGTAAAGATCAACCTGCCCCTGAACCTTCACCTAGGGCGGCGCCTAGGCCCAATGGGGTCAGAAGGGGGGGCGGCCGTGGATCCAATTCCAGTCAAAGCACGGCGGCTGCTCCCAAGTCGGAACCAGACAATAAGCCTTTAACGAAGTGGGGCAAGGCGTTTAACAAAGCAGAAACAGCGGGAGATTTTATAGAAACTTTAGGCAACACGGGGAAGGGAGCTGTACAAATACTCAAGGGTGCCATGGATATGACCAAGGGGATGTTTGGTGGTGGCGGTGCCAGCGGCATCGTATCCGGAGGCTCGGCGAGCGCTGCCAAGTCCGGTGCAGGGTCAGATGCAGTAAAACAGGCAGCTGACGGTAGCGCTGGAGCTAGTGCAGCAAAAAATGCCGGCAAAAGCGGCCTAGGCTCCGGCTTGCTGAAGGGGCTTGGCAAACGGGCCCTCGGCCCGCTAGGATATATAGCCGATGCGACCGCAATCGCTACCGCTAAACCGGGAAAAGAACGAAACCAAGCCATAGGCTCCACCGTCGGCGGAGGTATCGGAAGCACGATCGGCGGCATCGTTGGCTCCGTGATCCCAGTTGCAGGTACGATGATCGGCTCAACGCTCGGCGGCACCGTAGGAAGCTTTATTGGCGAGAAGGTTGGCGGCGCAATTTCCGGTATTGGTGACAAGTTCAAAGAAGGTAAGGAGAAGGTATCGAAGTGGTTCTCCAATACGTTTTCCTTCGGGAAAAAGGACAAGGAAGCTGCTCAACCGAAGGATGTTCCGAAGGCACCACCCCCTAGTGCGGCTGCCCTTCCGGCTCCCATCATTCCGAAACCAGGGCCGGCTGATTTCAGCAAGCCGCTGCTGCCGAATCCAGCATTGAACCCGACATACGGCCCGTATGTGCCGCCTAGCCATTCTTCAAGCAGTGGATCTTTTGGTCCACCAGCGAGTGCAGCACAAAACCAAGCTTTTGCAGGGAAGCCAACCTCCCCGCAATCTGTTCAGATCAGCCCGGAGCAGATGAGCACGATATCCGGCTTGCTGATGGATTTCAAAACGGAGACAACCGTGAATTACAATCTTCCTCCAGGCGCGGTGCAGGTAACGGTGCATGAGGAACACCCAATCGATGTAGAAGGATTGATCCTTCTGATCGGTCAGCGGCTGAGAGCCGAATTCAGCAAAGCGGCGCAGAACCGGAAGCCGACTCCGATGGCCTATTGAAGATGATGGTTAACAGCAGGCATGAAGTCGGTCCGAAGGCATCCATACAGAAAGGAGGGGGCCAAGGTGGAGTTTCTTTTGAAGAACGGAAAAGGCATGACATTCCTGTTCCCGGTCAACCCCGAAGAGGTGACCATTTCACGCCAAAAGGGACTGGAAACGGCTACGATTCTCAACTTTGGGGAATTTGATTTTCCGCAAGGTAATCGGATCAAGGAGATATCGTTCTCTTCATTTTTTCCACAAGAGTATGATGCAGCTTATTGCAAAGGCGATGAGGAAGATCATATTAAACCGCAAACCGCGATGAATAAACTTAACGAGTTTTTGGCGTATAAAACGCCGCTGCAATTCGTCATTACCAAGACGACGGTGAACGTGCCGGTGTATGTCGCTTCCCATCAGTCCACGTTTCGTGGGGGGGAGATCGGGGATGTGTATTTTGACATCACGCTTCGGACATGGAGTGAAATGAAGGTGGCCAAAACGGCTGGCAGCAGCGGGGCATCTGGAACGAATAAAAAGCCCCGGGCCGACATGAAGGAAAAGAACAAGACGTACACCGTGAAGTCAGGGGACTCACTCTCCAAAATCGCCAAGCTTGAGCTCGGGGACAGCTCGAAATGGAACCAGATCTACAAGCTGAATCAGAAGATGATCGGTAAAGATCCGAACGCCATTAAGCCTGGCCAAAAGCTGGTGCTGTCATGAGTTACAAGGTGATTTTGCAGGATCAATACGATTTATCTCCCTTGGTGGAAGCGATCAGTCTACGGGATTCGCTTGAACAAGTCGCTTATCAGGGCACCGTCAATCTGGTCGTAACGCCGGATATGCCGCCGATCTCGCCGGGAATGGCGATCCGGATCAGCGGAATTCCATACGGTAAAAAAGATTACGTCCCTCTGCTGCACCCGGCTGTCGTGTGGGAAGTGGAAACCTCCAACAATGGGGTGAAGCGGATGACCCTCACGCTGTACGATCGGACGGTATATCTCGACAAGTCGGAGGATGAATATCTGTTCCCGGCCAAGCAGACCGCCACCCAGCGGTTTAAAAAGTATGCGGCGGATTGGAATTTGAAAATTGCGGTTTTGCCCGATACCGAGAAGCAGCTGGGGCGTTCCGTTTACCGGACGCAGTCGATATACGCGAGCATGTTCGCTGATCTGCGGGAGACAGCCAAAGCCGGCGGCAAGCTGTATCATCCGCGGATGATCTCTTCAGGGCTTGAGCTGTATGAGTTGGGAACGAACAAAGAGGTCTACATCCTCGAGGCTATCACGGATACTACGCAATCGCGGACGTTGGAGGGTGCGGCAACCAAGGTCAAGGTGCTGGCGACAGCGGCAAGCGAGACAGGAAAAGAGGTTCCTTCCAAGGTGATGGCCATCGAGGAGAAGGATATCGCCAAATACGGTCAGCTCCAGGCTATTATTCAGGATGATGAGGTGAAGTCGCCTGCGGCTGCCCGCCAGCTGGCCCGGAGCAAACTAAGGGGGATTCGGGAGACGATCTCCCTCAATGCACCCGATATCAATACGATCCGCGCCGGAGATGCGATCATGCTGGGCTCGATGAAGCTGCTCGTGATTTCCGTCAGCCGTGAGCTCGGAAGTCCAGGGAGCATGATGCTGGAGCTGGGGAGTTATGACGATGTAAAAAGGAGGTTTTACCTTGAATAAAGACCCCTATGGACAATTGGCGTCCTCCTTATACGCCTCAATGAACAAGCAAACCCGTCAAGCCATGGGCGGCGTAGGGGCCGTGCTCGGCACGATAACCTCGACGGGACTCAAGCTGGATGATTTCAAGCATGAGCTGCAGGACTATATGGTAGCGGAGCTGCCGGGAATGCTGTCCTTGCCCCGTTATACGGCAAAGGGCACTGTGACTTTGGGGGGGCAGCAGCAGAATATGATGTTTGATGCCGAAGAGAACGAAGTTGAAGATACCCTTTTTGAATTGGGAAAAGGTCTGAAACCGGGAGACCGCGTGCTCGCCGTTCGGGTCAATAGCGGCAATGACGTGGTGGTTGTATGCAAGGTGGTGAGCAGTGGTGGCTAATTTATTTCCGGAAGGCGATGACATGATCTGGACGGATGCGACCGATCTGGAGGTACTGGAAGGAGACGGGGCTGTTTTTGGACGGAGCTGGCGGTATGATTTTGAAGCTGGCGAGTTCGTGATGTCCCCGACCCGGAAGATTCCGGTTGTGGACGAGAAGGAGGCTTGGGTCATCTGGTGCGAAAAAGCAATTCGCACGCCGCGTTACCGTCATTTGATCTATACGCGCGATTACGGCAGCGAGCTGGAGGAGCTGGTCGGCAAAGGCTATGACCGATCTCTGCAAGAGAGCGAGATTCAGCGCATGGTCACCGAGACGCTGCTGGCGGACGCGCGGACAGAGAGTGTGGATCAATTCCTTTTTGCCTGGGAAGGGGAAGCTTGCCGTTTCAGCTGCCGCATTACGAGCGTTCGGGATGAGACGGAAATTATAGAAAGCGTGGTGATCTGATGGCAGATTTGCCGTTGTATTTGTTGGATCAGACGGAAGAGAACATTATGAACCGCATGCTGAACAAAGTGCCTTCAGACATCGACAAGTCGGAGGGCTCTTTTATTTGGGATGCGCAGGCGCCGGTCGCGTTTATGCTCTCCGAGGCTGCCTTGTGGGCACAGGAACTGCTGCGTCGAGGCTTTGCAAGCACCGTGGCAAGCGATCATCCGGATATTCGGTCAGCTGAACTCGATCTGAGGACGGCAGAGCATGGGATTACCCGGAGGGAAGCGGTCGCTTCGTCCGGCAGCGTTCTTTTTACGGGGAAGCCGGGGACAACGGTGCCCGCCGGAACCTATGTCGCTACGCCAGCCGATGAGGGCTCCGGGGAATCCTCCGTGGAGTATGTGACTACATCAGGCGTTATGCTGAGTGATTTGGGTACCGGCACGGCGTCGATCCGAGCAGTCATGCCGGGCAGTAGCGGCAATGTTCCTGCAGGCGTCATTCAGCTTATGATGACGTCGGTCAGCGGTGTAACATCGGTTACGAATCCGGAACCCACGCGGAGCGGGACGGATACCGAAAGTGATCAGTCGCTCCTGGAGCGTTTTTACGCCAAAGTCCGGAGTCAGGGAACGAGCGGCAACAAAGCGCAGTACATGCAGTGGGCCAATGAGATTGCGGGTGTTGGCGGCGTGGAAGTGGCGCCGTTGTGGAAAGGACCCGGTACCGTCGGACTGTATCTCATAGATACGGACAAGCGTGCGGCAAGCCAGGATATCGTGGATGCCGTTCAGCAGCACATTGACCCGTCCCAGGATGGACAGGGTGAAGGCGTTGCCCCGGCCGGTCCGGTTATCACGGTGATGCCCGCGGCGGAAGTTCCGATTGATATCTCCGTCAAAGTGCAGCGTACGCAGGAGCAGCCCTCGACGATGGACGAAATCCGGAAGCTGATCGAGGATGGCGTTCGCACGTATTTACAGCAGATCGCTTTTAACCGGAAGGATCCTTTGGTGAGATATACGCGGATAGCCGCCGTACTGCTGGATATTCCGATTATCGTCGACTACTCGGATTTGACGATTAACGGCCATACCGAGCAGCAAAATATCGAAATTGGTTCTGGTCAGGTAGCGGTGCTGGGGACGGTGAGCGTAAGTGAATAATACCCGAATGAACAGCTTGCGGGGTCGCGAGCTGTTTTCTTATCTTCCGGCCTATTACGAGACCTCTCGCGTCATGCAATCCGATATGGATGCCAAGGGCAGCGAGCTGGACGCGCTTTACCAAGCGCTGAATTCGGCCGCAGACCAGTTTTTCGTCCGTACAGCAACCTGGGGCCTGGAACGCTGGGAGATGGAGCTTGGCATTCCAACCGACCGGAACAAGCCGATCGAGCAGCGGCGGGCGGTATTGGAGTCCAAGCTGCGCGGAGCGGGAACTTTCTCCGGGGCTCTCGTGAAGAATGTGGCTGAAGCTTACGATGGCGGTACGGTCGAGGTTTCTTTTCAGCCCGAGGAATGGGGCTTTACGGTTAAATTCGTCGATACGCTCGGCATCCCGCCGAATCTGGAGGACTTGAAGTCCGCGATCGAGGAGATCAAGCCAGCGCATCTGGTAGTGTCGTATGCGTTCAACTACTTGCTCATACGCGATATTCATGACGTGATGACTTTGGGCGAGCTGGGGCAGACGCCGTTAAACAAATTTGCAGGAGGTGTTTGAGTTGTCCAGTAACACACCGAATTTAGGACTATTGAAGAAAGACCCGATGGTGGATGGCAATGAGACCTTTAACATCGAGACGATGCTGAATGAGAACTGGGATAAGATTGATGAGGCTGTGGGCAGAACAGGAGGATACGGAGTAACGACTCAGCCTAAAGCGAACGAATATGAAGTTAACCTAAAGCCTGCCCCGGCGAGCCTTACAGCTGGGATTCGGGTTACCGTAAAAATCAACGTTGCAAGCACTGGAGCCCCAATGCTCAACGTTAATGGTTTGGGAGTCAAACCAGTTCTTAAAACAAACGGTAGTTCCGCCAGTTTTAAGCAGGATGGTGTCTACACCTTGGTATATGATGGCGAGGTTTTTATCTTACAGGGTGAAGGGGGGGAGGTAGGAACAGCGACAGCGGCCGATGTGTTAGCACCTAAAACGATTGGAACCGACAACGGAATAGTAACCGGAACCATACCGACACAAGGGAATCAGTTTAAGTCTGGATTATGGTCGAACCCAGATGGGGATGCGTATGTTGATACGTACGTCAATATCGATAGCGGATTTTACCCACCAGGCTCGCAGGTTACAATCCAAGCACATGATCCTGATCTTTTATCAGGCAATATTCGATCTGGTGTAAATATTTTTGGGGTACCAGGCAAGCCCACTGTTGTTGATACGGCCGACGCTGTGCTCGATCCGAATATGCTTGTCGCGGGATACTCAGGGTACGACGATGGAGTTAAAAAAGCTGGTCAGATGCCGAACCGAAGCGCCGAGAACAACCACATGCCTGGTCTTGAATCGACGGTATGGGCTGGGGATCGGGTCTTTATCCGCCCTCCACACGGATTTTATAACGGGTCAACGTGGATAACAACCCCGGCTCCAACCCTAAAGCCTGAAAACATACCCAAAGATGCAGCGATCCTTGGCATTCAAGGCACTTTGGAACGTATGACCACAGCCGAAAAGCAAGCTATAGCCAATGAGATCACGGCTAAAGGTGTATGGGCTTCGACGAATGATTCGAATGCCGTCCTTGCCCAAAAAATCGGAATGATTAAGACGTCAAAGTATGCGTGGGGGAGTCTTAATGCTTCGGAGGGGCGAGTATACGTCAGTGGGGTGGCCTTTCGACCCAAAATGGTCAAACTATACGGTCAATATGCTAACGTCGAGGGCAGATTTACGGCTTGTTTTCTCTTCGACGAACCCATCCATCGCGTCTATGGTTTTATTACCCCGGATACGACTAGTGACGGATCGGGGATGTCCGGGTTTGGGAGAGCCCTTGGAGATAATCCCATCAGTAATAGCGGGTTTAGTGTTTATAATTATAATTGGTGGAATAATCAGATTTACTGGGAGGCTTGGGGACATTGAATAACTCAATAGGTAGACGCCTGTATTATCTGAAAGCGACAGGTGAAGTGATTCAAGATACAGGGGAGCGTAGCGGGTGGGTGGTGAAAACCACGGTAGAGCAGGACTTTGAGACATACCGCTCCTTGCGTGAACGGGTACCGGAGACGGTGGGAATGATCCAGTTAGAGTATGGTGCGTATGCTGAAGATTATGCACAAGGGGGAGTAATAACACGGATTGACCTGGGAACACTTAAGCCTCTGTTTAATTATCCTGACCCGACTGACCCAGAGACGCCTCAAGAACCGCAATCGGCCCTTTCGGAGCAAGTTACTTCTCTGAAAACCGAAAATGAATCATTGAAAAGTAGGGTTTCGGACGTCGAAATGACGATTACCGATATCCTATTTTCATGAGGGAAGGTGATTGCTGATGCTTAAAGATTTTCAGGTGCGAGTCGTAGCTAATGCCTGCATTACTCAGGTAAATGAGGGCGAGGGCACTATTGATCAAGTCGTATCTAATTACCCAATGCAACCGCATGATCGCGAAAAGGTTCTGGCTCATGTGTATGTTATCCGTCCGGATCTTGTACCGCCAAAATAGTATCAATTTCATGCTTCGGAGTTGTCTCGGTTTTTTTCTGTATCAAATATAATAGAAGGACACACCAGACATCCAGTTAAAGAAAGGAACAATAGATATGATTGTTCATGAAATGCAAACTTCTCTGAAAAGCGTCTTACAAACGAAATTTAAAGACATCCCCTTCATCTCCAAAGAGGATGCCGACCCACTGCCCCCAGCCCCATACTTCCAAACTGAGCTAACCCTAGCCGAGTTCGAGCCGATATCGACAAGTCGATATGCGGCTCGTTTTCGTTTCCGCATCTCTTACGTGCCAGTGGAAGGAAAGCCGGTGGCAACGATCATGGACGAGATGTTGGAGAGCTTAACCACCCTTGAAGTTGAAGGCCGGCCTTGCCGGGCTTCATCAGTGGCGTGGGAGCGACCAACGGGGAATGATGGTGCAGCGGGAGAAGGATATTTTCGTGCAGAGTATGTCATTCAGATGACAACGGATCAGGAAGAGACCGACATGAAGATGCAAACATTGAAACAGGGAGGCGGATTGAAATGAGTAAAAAAGAAACAGCACCGGCGTTCAACAAGCAACAGTTGGCACAATCCAATCAATTCAGTAATCGCGAGAAGGATGTGCTGAGCGCCATTCTCGAAGAGGGCAAGACGTACACTATTCAGCAAGCGAAAGAACAATTAACCACATTTTTGAAAAAGGAGGTCATCTAAATGGCCGGAGGAACATGGACAACACCCAACAAAGTAAGACCAGGCGTATACACCCAAATCTCATCGCAGGAGCAGCCGATCGGGCGCGTAGGTGAAAGGGGGATTGCGGCACTGGGCTTGTCCCTTCCGTGGGGAGAGCCTCATAAAATTCTGACGATCAAACCAGGCACCAATCTGGTGGAGGTGCTGGGTTATGATGTCACCGCACCACAGTTGCTCTCTGTAAAAGAAGTACTTAAGCGCGCTGGCACGCTTCTGTTGTATCGCTTGAACAGCGGGGCCCAGGCTGCAGCTTCTGTTGCCGGTCTCAAAGCAACCGCACTTTATGGTGGCGAACGCGGTAATGATCTCCAGATCGTTGTTGAGAACGCGGTGGATGATCCCGGAAAGTTTGTGGTCAGCACGCTGCTGAGCGGCAAAGCTGTGGACAAGCAGCTTGTAGCCAGTGCAGCCGAACTAGAACCTAACTTGTACGTGACCTTCGCACCGGATACAGGCGATTTGGCGGCCACGGCAGGATTCGCTCTGACAGGTGGCGCGAACGGCACCGTGACGAACCAAGAGCATGTGGACTTCCTTGCCGCGCTTGAGGTCCAAGACTTCCAGACTGTAGGTCTGTTGTCGAGTGACCCAACGCTTAAGTCCTTGTATACCGCATTCGTCAAGCGGCTTCGCGAGCAGGAAGGCAAGAAGGTCCAAGCTGTATTGTCCGACTATCCGGCTGCGGATTATGAAGGCGTCATCTCCGTGAAAAATGGCGTTGTTCTCACTGACGGCTCCGTCGTGGACAAGGTCAAGGCAGTTGCCTGGGTCACTGGCGCCACGGTTGCGGCAGCTGTTAACGAATCCCTAACGTACGCGGCTTACGATGAAGCGGTGGATACCGATGTTCGTCTTAGCCATACGGAGATTGAAGAAGCGCTGACGAAGGGCGAGTTCCTGTTCAGCTACAGCGGCGGCAAGGCCGTGGTAGAGCAGGATATTAACAGCTTTACATCGATTGAGCCGGCCAAAGCGCGCCATTTTTCCAAAAACCGGGTGGTCCGCGTTCTGGATGGCATTGCAAATGATTTGAAGCTGATTTTCGAGAAGTCTTATATCGGGAAGGTAGACAACAATGTGGATGGCCGGACGCTGTTTTGGGCGGAGTGTGCGGCGTACTTTGCATCTTTGCAGAATATCGGGGCTATCCAGAATTTCGATGCGAACGAGGATATTGCGGTGACGCCGGGCACAGAAGGCGATGTGCTGTTTGTGGATATTAAGGTACAGCCAGTGGATGCAATTGAAAAAGTATATATGAAAGTGAAGGTGGTCTAAGATGGCATTTTTACGGGCAAGCGATACGATTTCGGGGCAAGAGGGCAAGGCATTCGTCAAAATTGGCGAGCGTATGGAGGAAATGTTCTACATTAAAACACTGGAAGCTACGGTGGAGAAGGAAAAAGCCGAGCTGAAAACGATGGGCCAACGCGCAGTACAGCATAAAGCCATTGGCTGGAAGGGCAGCGGCACGATGACCATTTATTATGTGACCTCACTGTTCCGCGAGTTGATGATGGAATACATTCAAACAGGCAAAGATGCGTACTTCATGATTGAAGTACGTAATGAGGATCCGGGTTCGTCGACGGGACGTCAGACGGTGATTTTGGAAGGGGTCAACCTGGACAGCGTGATTATGGCATCTCTCGATACCGAAGCGGAGGCGCTGGAGGAAGAAGTGGCCTTCACGTTTGAGAATGTGCGGATTGAGACGCCGTTTAACCCATTGAACTAATACTTAACATAATTGAGGAGGAAGGAATATGAGCGATTTTAGTATGTTTTTTGCTGGCCAGTCGTCTGCGGAGATCACGGAGGAATTCGTGGTCTCTGTTCGTTTTAAGAACGCGGAAGGGAGCCCCGTGCCTTGGAAGCTGCGCAGCATCACGGAGGAAGAGAACCAGGAGTGCCGCAAAGCGGCTACGCGTAAGGTTAAGGGCAAGAACGGTGTATTCACGCCGGAAATCGACCCGAACGACTATATGGCGAAACTGATGGTATCGAGCGTCATCTACCCGGATCTGAAAAACAGCGAGCTGCAAAAATCGTACGGCGTGCTCGGTGCAGAATCCCTGCTCCGCAAAATGCTGCTGCCCGGCGAGTTCGCCGCGCTTGGTGAGCGGGTGCAAGCCCTGAACGGTTTTGACCGGGATATGAACGAACTGGTAGATGACGTAAAAAACTAATCAAAGAGGGCGATGGTGACGCTAATTATGCGTACTATGCCCTCCATGAACTGCACATCCTTCCTCACCAGCTCATGGCGATGACGGTCCGGGAACGGGCCGCCATCTATGCCATGATCTCGATGCGGGTGGAGAAGGAGAAGCGCGAGCGAGTCCGGAAGCGGAGATAGGTTGTAGAAAAGGGGGTGAAGGAATGGCGAGTGTAAAGGATGCACTCCTGCGCTTAAATAATTTGGCTAATGAAATGATCGTGAATCAGCTGTTACAGCTTGAAAACAGCTTTCAACAAACTGTTGATCAAATTGCTGAGGCAGCAGCAGAACAAGAGCAGCTTAATGAACGGATTGAGCAAGGGGAAAAGAAAGCCAGTAAGCTTGGGAATACTTTTAAATTGTTAAAATCCGCATATAAAGCGGCCGATTTTGTTGCGAAAATGACGATTATTCCAGCAGCAAAAGAACAAGTAACGGAAGACTTCTTTAAAGTTAAGACTGGTGATGCCGAGGTAGGTTCAGCTATATTCGAGAACGTCAAACAGAATGCATTGAAAACCGGGTTAGATGTTAATGATTCGTTAAATAATGCTTTAACGTTCATGTCAATGACTAAAAACTCAGATCAAATTGCGCAATTAAATGGCTTCGCTGATCGAATGAGCACACTATCAACAGACGGCAAGAGTTCAAAAGATGCAACAGGGGCGATTATGAGTGCGTTGCGTGGCGATACCAGCTCTCTAGCTAAAGATTTTAATATTCCTGATTCCCAGATTAAAAGCTTTAATGCAGAAATCATATCATCTAAAGGGAATTTTACTGCATTTCTTTCATCCATGGACAAACTGCTGCAAAAATCAGGGATGACACAGGAAGCTATGGATGCCATGCTGGATTCGCCTGTTAATAAGTGGCAGCAACTAATGGGATCCGTCAACAATTCTTTTGTTCAGATGGGGGGTGGCGCATTAGCTGCAATCATGCCAATTCTGGATATGTTGAATGCAGCTTTTGAAAACGGGACTTTCCAGCCTTTTATTGATGCTATATCCATAGGATTAACCGTAATTGCTGAGGGGTTTTTGTGGGTAGCGCAAATGATCCCTCCAGCCTGGGAATTCATTAAAGCTACGATTGCTGGTGTCGGTAACACCATATGGAATCTGGTCACTATATTTATGGGGTTGCTTCCTGTTATCGCTTTAGCGGGTGTTTTTTTTGCGATGTTAAATGCAGGGATGATCATGGGGAGAATATCGGCTTACGCGTTTGCGGCAGCTCAATCCGTGATGGCCACGATTACGAACATCGCTGCAGGAGCGATGAGAATATTTAATATGGTTATCAAAGCTAATCCTCTTATGTTATTAATTTCATTAATTATCGCTGCAATGGCCGCATTCGGGGCTTGGAAAGTGGTGACGCTTGGCCTTAAGCAAATATTCAGTAACGTATTCGGCTTCATTGTCGACCTGGCTCAAAACACGGTGAACACTGTCATTTCCGTCATTAACGGCATCATTAAAGGTGTTAACGCGGTAGCGGGCTTTTTTGGAAAGGTCCTTGGTGTGGATACCAAGCAGATTGCAGAGATTGAGTACAAGGCAGACTTTACAAATTTCAAAGAAACCGGACAGAAAGGCATAGAAGATTTCTCCATGGATACATTTAAGGATAAATTCATGCCGGATAAGAACCTGGGCAAGAACAACGAGGATCTTTTAAAACAGTACAACACAGGAAAAACCGGGTACGATGTTGCTCTTCCAAAAACAACCCCGACCCCGTCCATGCCTGCTATGCCCGCCATGCCAACGGCTCCAATCCCGGTAGCCCCTGCGGGTGGCAGCATCGATTCCATTGGTAAAGTGGATAACTCGGTGGACGTGGCGAGCGAGGATCTGAAAGTGATGCGCGATTTGGCAGAAGTGAATGCGATCAGCAATATGATCACCCTGACGCCAACCGTACAGATGACGACGGGAGATATTAATTCCGGAGCTGATCTGGATACGATCATGTCGAGAATTAACCGAACGCTGGAGGAGCAGTTTGTGTCCAGTGCCGAGGGGGTGTATCTGTAGCATGAGCGATTATGGTTTTTTTCTGAGCTTCAATAACCAGGAGGAAGTTTTCCGATTTCCGGTGAATCCTGAGCGGTTTGACGTCAAGGATAGCGGTGAAGGCAAATCCTATACGGTAGCTGGGCTTGGCGAAGTAAATGCGATTCTGCATCCGAAGCTGACGGAGATCTCGTTTGAGAGCTTTTTCCCGGGGAGAGTGTATCCCTTTGTACATCTAGGTTCTGACAAAAAGCTGAAGCTTCCGATTGAATACGTTAATACCATTAAGGGCTGGATGGAGTCCCGTCGACCTGTTCGCTTTGTCATGACGGGGCTTGTTCCCGATCCGCTGAGCGGTACGGATGGCAAGAATGTGGTGAGAGCGATGAAGTCTTTTGGCATCAACATGGCGGCATCCATCGAAAGCTTCAACTGGAATACGATGGCCGGTTCACCGGAAGATATCGAGTTCTCAATTACGCTCAAGCGCTATGTGTTCTACGGGGCGCGTAAAGTCGTGCCGGTTAAGGACAAAAAAGCCGCTGCGGTGAAAACCAAAGACAGGCCGGATGACCGGAAAAAGCCGACTTCCTATACGGTTGCCAAAGGCGATTCCCTGTGGAGCATTGCCCAAAAGCTACTCGGCAGCGGTTCCCGTCATGCGGATATCCAAAAACTGAACGGAATCAAGGACCATGAGGTCCGGAAGCTGGCCGTCGGCCGGGTTCTCAAGATTCCCTAAAGAGGTGGCGCCATGATTGAACTGATGATTGACCGCAAGAACGGAAGCGTGTGGGATCTGGGGCAGATCGTAACCGACATCACGTGGAAAACAAGCCGTCAGGCGAAGCCGGCGAGTCTGGATATCAACTTTGTGAATAATGGTCTTGCGCAGAGCAAGGAATTCGAAGTGGAAAACGGCGACATTGTGCGCTTCCGCAAGGATAACAAGGATCTGTTTTATGGATATGTTTTTTCCAAGGAGTGGGGCATGGACGCCCAGGTTAAAGTGATGGCTTACGACCAGCTGCGTTACCTGTCCAGCAACGACACCTACCGGTTTACGAATGCCAAGGTGGAGGATATCATTCGCAAGATTGCCAAGGATTTTAATCTGAAAACAGGGACGTTGGCCGATACCGGCCATACCATCCCTGCCATGCTGGAAGCGGACAAGAAACTGATTGATATCATCTGCAAGGCCTTGGATTCTACGCTGATCGCGACCAAGCAGTACTATATGTTTTACGACCAGTACGGTGAGCTGAGGTTGACCAACATCAACGACATGCTGCTCATGCTAGCGGTGGGAGAAGATAGCCTCATGACGGATTTTTCATATAAAAAAAGCATCGACAACGAGACGTACAACCGCATCAAAGTCGTGCGGGATAACAAGCAGACGGGCAAACGGGACGTTTACCTTTACCAGCACGGACAAAACATTGCCCAGTGGGGCCTGCTCCAGTTGTATGAGGTTGCTGACGAGAACATGAACCCCGCACAATTGAAGCAGTTAGCGCAAAATTTGCTGGAGCTGAAGAACAGGGAGCAGCAGACGTTGTCGATTGAGGCTATCGGGGATTTGAGGGTCCGTGCCGGAAACACGATCTATGTGAATCTGCCGGAAGAAGGCTTGAAGCCGTATCTCATCGATGAGTGTACGCATAAATTCTCGGACGGTACGCACACGATGTCGCTGAATATGAAGGTGGTGTAAGCAGGGATGCTGGATATTATCAAAAAAGCCAGTCTCAGCGCCGTGGGAAGCACAAACCCGATGGCGGTGCTGTACGGTACAGTCACATCAATCCATCCTCTGGAGGTGAACGTGGATCAGCGTTTCAGCCTGACGGAGGATTTTTTAGTTATCGGAGAGTCGATGACCGAGTACAAGCTGAACATTGGCGGCGCGGAATATGTAATTCGAAAAGGGCTGGAAACGGGAGACACGGTGCTGCTCATACGTTACCAGGGCGGGCAAACGTATCTCGTGCTGGATCGGTTGGTGAAGCCGTCATGATCCCGCAAGGAGGAACGCTGCAACCGAGTAGCGAGATCGTGGAAACCATAGAGCGGCCTAGTTTGACATATGACTTGAATCTGGAGGAAGGGACGATCTCCGGTCACATTGACGGTCTTGAGGCTGCTAAACAGGCTGTCGTCAAAATCCTTCAGACTCGCCGATTTGAGCATCTGATCTATAGCGGCAACTATGGGCAGGAGCTGGACTCCGTCATTGGCCGCGACCCGCTTTGGGCCTATGCTGAAATCGAGCGGCATATCAAGGAAGCGCTGATGCAGGATGATCGCGTATTGTCGGTCGATGATATGAATATTACTTTTACGGGCGAGTTGGCCATGGCAGAGTTTACGGTCCGAAGTGTGTATGGCATTTACAGTATGACTAAGGTGGTGAGGGAGGATGGTTGAGGAACAGACGTATGAAGCCATTCTGGAGCGGATGATGGATCGAATCCCGGATGGTATGGATAAAAGGGAAGGCAGCATCATCTACGATGCGTTGGCCCCCTCTGCGGCTGAGCTTGCCCAGATGTACGTGGAATTGGGGTACTCCATGAACCTGAAATTTGCCGCGACGGCATCGGGCGAATTTTTGGATCGGAGCATTGCCTGGTCAGGGCTGACCCGGAAGCAGTCTACAAAAGCACAGCTTTTGGGGCACTTCTCAGGCAATAACGGTGCCGCGGTGGATGTGCCTCTAGGGAGCCGTTTTTCATTGGATCCGCTGAATTACAAAGTCATCACCCGATTGGATGCAGGGCAATTTGTTCTGGAGTGCGAGACAAGCGGGAAGGAAGGCAACCGCCGATTCGGTTCGCTGCTTCCGCTGGAATACGTAGAAGGCTTGGTGAAGGCGGAGCTGATGGAGCTCTGGGTACCTGGCGTAGATACCGAGTCGGACGAAGCGTTGTATGACCGATACCGCGAAAAAATCTCCCGACCCGTGACCAGTGCAAACCGGAATCAGTATGAACTGTGGGCGAGGGAGAAAGCCGGGGTTGGAAAGGCTAAGGCTTTTCCTTTATGGGATGGTCCGGGCACCGTCAAGGTGGTGCTGCTGGATAACGAGATGCGTTCGCCGACGCCTTCCGTTGTGGAATCGGTGCAGCAGTACATCGATCCGACCATGGATGGCATGGGGGAAGGGGCAGCGCCTGTCGGTTCGGCTGTCACCGTCGTTGGGGCGGCCGAAGTGCCTGTGAATATCGAAGTGCAGGTTACGCTGCTCGATGGGGCCGGAATGGATGGTGTGCAGGAAGCCATTGAGCAGGGTGTTCACCAGTATCTGAAAGATCTGGCTATGTCCGACCCGTTGGTCCGGTATAACCGGATCGCCAACGTGATTTTGGATATTCCGGCGGTCATCGACTACGAGGTATTGACCGTGAACGGAGGAACGGACAGCATTCCGATCGAACCGGAAGCAGTGGCTGTCTTGGGGACGGTGACGGTCCGATGAGTAAAGCCGAAGCCTGGCTGGGTTACCTGCCGTCCTATTATCATGATGTTCGAGAAATGAAAGCCATTGCCGGGGCAGAAGGGGCTGAATTGGACAAGTTAGCGCAGGAACTGGAGGATCAAGTGGACCAGTATTATCCCGAAACTGCTACGTGGGCGTTATCCCGGTTCGAGCAGGACTTGAACATTCCGGTGAATCTCTCCAAGCCGATCGAGCAGCGGCGCTCGGTTATCATCTCGAAGATGCGGGGAAGCGGCAAGGTGTCCGCCAGCATGCTCAAAAATGTGGCGCAAGCTTATGAGCGAGGCAGCATCGAGGTATCCGTCCAGCCAGCGGAGTATAAAGTGACGATTCATTTTCGAGATACGCTGGGTATTCCGCCAAATTTAAGTGATCTAAAATCAGCCATTGAGGAAATCAAACCCGCGCATATGGCGGTCGATTACGCTTTGCGTTATCTCACCATTGCCGAGGTAGAGGGCATGACCTTTGAGGAAATATCAGCAACAACACAAGACAGATTGTTGGGAGGAGGAGCCTAAATGACGAATCCGGTTACACCGAATATCGGGTTGAACAAAATCGATCGAACCTCGCCGTCCACGACGTATTTCGATCTGGAGAAGTATATCGATCAGAACGCGGATGCCGTAGATCGGTTTGCGGGTGAAAGCAGTGAGGCCATCCATGCTCTGGAAAAGCGCCTGGATACGGAAGAACGCAGGGAAGTCGTGCTGCAGCCGGGGCTTCAGATCGTGAACGCGGAGCGGAGCGCGCCTTTTAAGTTGAGCGGGATTAAGGGGCGGACGTTGGTGAATTTGTTGGGGCGGGATGGGTCTTGTGATTCTTTAAACGGCATTTCCCCTTACCAGGTAACACTTGCACTTGATAATAGCCAATATAGCCAAGGAACAGCACTGAAAGTAACAGTTGCGCAAGGATTTTCGAGCGGAGCTGCATTCATTCCTAATGTGAAATTCTACGCTAACAAAAAATATGTTCTTATTGTTGATGCACGGATAGAGAATGCCGAGTATGCTAGAATCCATCTTTCCGGAGTCGGGGCTATCGGTAATAATGTAACTTCGACAACCTTTAAACCTTCTGTTGCATTTTACAGCCCTACAGCTGATACCACGTCTAACGCTGACTTAGCATTAAAAGGATCGGGATCATCGGCGATCATTGCCTACTTTGATGCAGCTCGGATATACGAGGTATCGGCCGAGGAATATGCTGACCTCGCAAGCATGACACCGGAACAGGTCGCCGACAAATACCCATACGTTGATAGCGTTCAGCCTGTCCGAAATCCGTATGCTATCCGGTACGGGGAGAATTTAACTCCTTCACTATTTGAGGGTACTGTCGGTAGTTCTACAAACATAATGTCAGCCTATTCTGCTTTAATTAAAGCAACGGGATCAACGGTAGTGCAGTATAGTTCTAATCTCGTCTCTGCTATACCAAATACTATCTATACACTCAAGGCGAAAATATCTCGAAATGGTGTAGAAAGATATGATGGTGTGTATGTTGATGTAATGGGGTACGACGAAAATGGGCGGTCGGTACTGGACATAGCCGGAACCGCCATCAATGGATCAGGTATTGGAACAGACACATTTTCTACTCCAGCAAATATTAGAACAATGCAGGTTCGTATTGTAATACCAGAAAATGCCGAAATTGGTGATTATGTTGTTGAAGATATTATGCTTAATATCGGTTCCACTCCAAAACCGTTCAAACCACGCGAAGACGCCATGCTCGTACTACAAACGGACTTATACGCCGATCCGTTAACAGGTGTGAATGCTGACGAAGTGTTCGAAAAGGACGGGCAGTATTTCAAGCTGGCAAAGTGGAAGAAAGTTGTTTTTGATGGCAACATATCGTATGTACACTACACATCCTATGCTGGAGCAAAAAGTATAACTTCTTATATAGCGCCTCTAGACCGAAATATAGGGGTCCTTCCATACCTAATTAAATACGATGGGAAATCGTTAATAGCTGGAGGGCCGACTCTTCCCGGTAATTTTGACCAATTCAGTACAATTAATTGGACAACAACGGGTAGTGCTGCCCTTGGGCTAAGTATCCCTAACACAGACAGCGGATGGGGCGACAACTACACGCCGACGCCTGACGAGATTAAGGCGTATTTTATGGGCTGGAGGATGTTTCCATATGAGCAAGGGGACACCGTTCCAATCCCTCCGTACAATGGAACTGGAACAAAAGCATGGGTACAATTAGATCCAACCTCCTCGACGGGCGTTCAATCCGGGGCTTGGACAACAACATTGCCCACTACCCGTACGATAAATACCGCATGGCAACCATACCAACTCATATACCAACTCGTAACGCCAACGATTGAGCCTATCATTTCCGAGGGCATGTTTACGTTTAACGAAGGCGATAACCTGATCGAAGTTGGAACGGGGTTTGTAACTCGGGAGAGAGCGAATCCTTCTGTTTATGCGGACGGGTACGTGCGGATAAATGACAGTTCGGGGACTGGGCAGACATTATCATTCCTATCAAATAAGGTTGCTCGTATAGCGGCTATCTTCATGAATGGGAAGAGAGACGACAGATGGATCTTGCGAACTTCTCCGAATTCATCATTAGTCAATGGAATGGGATATGCGTATACAACAGTTTCTAATTACGATCCATCAGCAGCCTATTCCGTCAACTACCTAATGCTCGACAAATCGTCTATCGTTCCATTCACCGGAACCTACGCAGCTAACGAAAAGGCCATGCTCCAAGAGCTGACCGACGCCGTCCAGCAGAATGCGACCGCTATATCCGTCTCTTTAGAGGCAGCGAATAAAGCTTTTCAATCTGGCGTTAATGCTAAAAATGTTATGGTGGAAGCCATTAACGCCAGTTTGGGCGGTGCTTCCATCAACGATAGCTGGGCTACACTTGCGGAGAAAGTAAGATCTAACAAAGGGATGGAAGTAGAGGGTTTTACTACTGCTTTTGAGTACCCATACTCATATGTTCCTGCTGGATCGACAAAAGTAGAAAATATCTATACATTCGATGCGGGTTTATCCAATATCTTTTTTATACCTAAAAAGACGCAAAAAGACCAAGCCGGGGCATCCTACATTACGATAGTGACTGGCGGCACATTGATGCTCGGCTGTAAATGGCATTTAAGAGATAAAAACGGTCTTTTGCATATAATAGCCTCATCCGGACCGGGCTATTGGTCTAGAGGTCCCACTCTATATTTATTGTCTCTACAATTCGATCTAGAATATAAAAGATGTTATTTCTCGTACGCTAGCACGGAGACATCAGGCGGAGTTATAACAACAACTATTCCTGATAATTTTGATACTTCCGGTCCAGTATCCCTAGTTATTGAATTAGAGCCGGGGACAACACCTCCGACAGACAGTAAATGGAAAATATTCATGGATGGGAAATTTATTTTAGGATAAATCGATGTAATACAATGTATATTTTATGCAATGTTGAGAGTGCAGATGTCGCGTTGTCCACAGAATATACTATAAGGGTAAGGCTGACTGGATGGATCCCAACGGAGTAGAGGTGTAGGGGGGCCCTCTATATCCCTGAATCAACCTTTTCAAGTGTCGTCCCTTTTTTATTCCCAGTCGGAGCAAGGGGTGATCACTTCCGAAGAATATGAAATCATCACTGGCGAGGCATACTAAACGCTGCTTTGAATTACTATACATTAAAAGAGGCTTCAACGGAGAAGGCGGAATCATCCTGGAGAAGCGGAGCGTTCGCCTTTGTTCCCGGATTTTAACCTTATCTATCAAGTTATAAGAAAATCTGGGGGCAACAGCGATCGGAAGAATGATCCGCATGCGGAGTGATGTTTAGCTAGGAGATAGCATGCACAGAACGACCAAGTAAATCAACAACAAAAGCCCTCGGCTCCTCCGAGGGCTTTTTCACACCTTCCAAACCATTATAAAAGGAGGAACAATTATGTATGAGCACATCGGTCAACTGTTTAAGATGCTGGTGGCGGGGACGGGGGCCGTGACAGGGTACGTCTGGGGCGGATGGTCGTTGCCGCTGCATCTGTTGTTGTGGTTCGTGGTGATCGATTGGTTGACCGGTTGGGGCGCGGCCTGGATGAACGGCGAGCTGCGCAGCCGTATTGGTTATACTGGTATTGCACGCAAAATGACCATTTTTCTCATCATCGCTCTGATGCATCTGGTGGACCGGGTGCTGGGAGAGATGAATTATTTTCAGAATACGGTGATCTTCTTCTATCTCGCGAATGAGCTGCTGTCTATTATTGAGAACGTGGGAAGAATGGGGGTACCGATCCCCCAGTCCCTGCGTAATGTGGTACAGGTATTCCAGATCAAATCCGAAGAAGGGGATAAGCAAACGGCACGAAAGGAGGAGAAAAAGGATGAAACCCTCTGAATTTATTGCCAAGCTGGCACCTATAGCCACTCAGGATATGCGCCAGTACGGGGTGCCTGCTTCGCTTACGCTCGCTCAGGCAATTTTGGAATCCAATTGGGGAATGAGCGGTCTAACGCAAAAAGCGAACAATCTGTTTGGCATCAAAGGAACCGGTCCGGCGGGAAGCGTCACCATGCAGACAACCGAATACCGGGGGCAGACACCCTATACGACCCAAGCCCAGTTCCGTAAGTATAACAGCTGGAGTGAATCGGTTGCCGATCATACTCGACTGATCCTGAACGGCACACGTGACAAGCCACAGCGTTACCATGGCGTGTTATGGGCGAATTATAAAACGGCGGCGACCGAGATTTGGAGGGGGGGTTACGCTACAGACCCTAATTATCCGAAAAAACTCATCGCCTTAATGGAACAGAATTTGCTCCATCAATATGATTTGCTTAATCCAGAGGAGGAGGAACGCATGAAAATTGAACAATTGACGGCCGAGCTGCAAAAAACACAAGAGCAGATGCAGCAGCTTAGCAAGCAATATGCTTCTGCTATGAAATTGTTAGAGGAGCAGAGCAATACCATGAAGCAGTTGAACACAAGGCTCAAGGCCGTAGAGACAGAGAAACCGGCTAAAGTTCCTGCTTGGGCAGAACCGGCAGTACAAGCTGCACAGCAGGCAGAAGTATTGCATGATCCTGAGGGCAGTTTTGATTTTTATCGAATCATGACCGTGCTGCACCGTTTGGGGTTTTTCGATAGACCGAGTAAGTGAACCGAGAATATAACGTGCAAACTGCTCTCTCAGGTCACATCTATATAATGAAGCGTTATTTTGAACAATAAAGCTGCCCAATCGTTAGAGCGGTATGGGCAGCTTTTGTTGTATGGGTAAATTTATATCAGTTAGTGTTTTACTAGCAGATTCGGTTATTCATTTCCCGGAGTCGTTCGTTATTAGTGAATTCGAACATTCCTTACCCTTCCGACGAATGTCATGCTTGATTGTTCGATGAATTCCTGTCCGTGCATTCACCTTAATAATAATTCACTACGTAAACTCAAAATAACATGCTCCTCATCGTTTGTTACTTAACAATACAACCCAGCTCACTTCACCCTCACCGTCCCCACCCCTTGCGCTTGATTCCCCGCATGGTCCGTCACAGTATAAGTAACGGTGTAGATTCGGCTTTGGCCACGCTCCGACTTCTCTGCGCGCAGCCGAAAATGGGTATCATAGGTGCCGAACTCGGCATCTTGTATATCCCGTCCCCCGGCGCTTCGATTGTCTTTGCTTTCCCTGTTACCCGTATCCTTATCTTTACCGTTCACAATCTCCGATGTATCTCCGCTATGCCCCTTGCCGCCCGCACTCTCCACGGTAATAGAGGTCAGCACGACTGACGCAACGCCGGAGCCTTCATCGCTGGATTCGAGGCTAGCGCGAACATCGACCATTTTATGGTTCGGCGCCTTTAGTACGGAAGGCGAGAGTGTAATCGTAAGCACCGGGGCGATTTTATCGATGTTCGATACGGTTGCCGTAACGGTGCCTTCATTGCCGTCTGCATTCTCATATTCGAAGGTAAATGAACCGTTCTCGGTAAATTTGTAAGTTGGAGATCCGCCGTTATTAATGACGGTAATTGGACTCTCCGAGACTAAGGCTGCAACAACGTCTCCATTCGTAGGGGCCGTCGTGCTGTACTCCAAGCCCACGGTGAGATCGCTATACGTGACGCCAGTAGCCGCCGTAAAGTTCTCGCCTATGTTATCCAGTGTATTGCCGCTTAGCTTGATATTCTTACCTGCCTTGAGCTGAATCCCGTTGCTGTTCCCGGTGATGGTGTTGTTCAGAATCTGTACATTCTCCGGATCTCCGGATCCAATGCCGCCCGCGTTGGTGTCCCCGTTGTCGTGCTCAAGCAGGATGCCCCAATAATGCTCGGCGGTGTTCTGGCGGATCGTGTTCCCTTTGATGATCGTGCCCGGCCCGTTCAAAATGTTGATGCCTGCCGCGTTAGGAATATCGGCGGTATTCTCGATCCGGTTGTTCTCGATGATGGTATCCGGCGATCCCATTGATACGACGATGCCTTCCCGCGTATTGCGGATCGTGTTGTCGTGGATATAGTTTTGCGGACCGGATTTGCTGTGGTTGGTCGGGGCGGTTCCTCCGGTATTGCCGATGCCGATGCCACCGCCATAAGGCATGTCGGTGATCAGGTTATCGTGAATCTCGTTAAAATACTCCAGCTCCCCATGCAGATCAATTGCATCCAGCCGCACTTGGTGGAATTCATTGTGCCGGATCACATTGTTATGGGCCACATATTGAATGAGTGATCCGTGACGAAGGTAAGGTCCCTGGAAGGAAGAGTTCTCGACCAGATTCCACCTGGTATCATTGGCAAACCCGTTGCGGTCGACCTTCGGCACGCCCTGAATGGATACACCGTACCCGGCACCGCCCGGTCCAAGGTCCGTGGCATTTCGGAACGTGGTGTTGCGGACAACGATGTCATAGCTGTTCTCGATGCGGACACCCATGCGGCTGAATTTCTCGATCGTCACGTTGTCGATCGTGATGTTGTACGATGGCGTCTCGCCATAATTAGCGGCAATGATCATCATGTCCGGACCGCCGGCATCCGGGTTGTTGATTCTGTGATCGGTCGTATATTGACCTTCCCAAGCGGAGGTCAGCGTCAGATTGGAGATGGTCAGATCATGCTGCTTGGCGGATCTCAGCATCGTGCTGTTCCGGACCTTGTTCAGCGAGGTCTTCAGGATCGCGCCGTTCTGGCTTTCCCCCCGTAAATTGACCTCCGATTTCAGTATCAGATTGGTCAGGCCATCTGGAGTACTGTTTAAGTTGTATACGCCATTCGGGAAAAACACCTCGTCTCCCTGGACTGCTTCATCTATCGCTCGTTGAATTGCCGGTCGATCGTCCGAAGCATTGTCTGCAGGATCTGCTCCGTAATCGACCACGTTCAACGTCCTTCCGGTAGCAACAAAAGCCTGATGCACCGGATGGTTGCTCCCGTCCGCATTTTTCATGCCGGGAGCGGTAAAAGGGACGGTTCCTTCCGGTGGTTGCGGCACAAAATCCGGAATGATCGCCACGGGCGTATCCCCGTTAGCGAAAGGCGGATAGATATGGACCTCCGTCAGGCTCGTATAGGCACTGCCGTCCGAATTTCCGCGCCCGGTCAGCTTCACGTAACGTGCACTCGTGTCCGGAACGTTAAAAGGCTGCATCGCGGTGGTGGTTCCGCTGCTCGAACCGTTGAACAGGGGAGACCAGGACACGCCGTCATCTGAGGTTTCGATATCGATCTCCGTAGCGCGAACGTTCCCTTTATAGAAGGCAATGCCCAGGTAGCCGATGTCCCGGGCCTCGCCGAGATCGTACATGATCCACGGACCGTCGCCGGCGGCAGACCAGCGGGTGTACAGATTCTGGTCCAAGGTATTATCCTCGATGTTGCCGTCGCTGCCGCTTGCCGTGACCGAGGTCACAGGCCAAGGGGCTAAGGGAGCGCTAAGCGTCGTAACCGCCAACGTAAGCGGAACCGGACTGACGTTTCCGGCGGCATCCACGGCCTCGACCTTATAGCTGTACTCCGTGTGCGGAGACAGTCCTTCTATTTCATAGCGGGTGATGTCGGAGCTCAGCTCCGTTACTTTGACGTCATTTTGATAAACGTTATACTTCGCAACCAACTTGTTGTCTTCCGCCGAAGGCCATGCCAGGTGCACATAATCTTCGCCGATACTGCTGACGGACAGACGGCTTCCGTGCGGCCAGGACGGCGGCGTCGTATCCTGACTGGAATCCACCAACTCGCTTACGACCAACACAGGCCTTGGATTGCTGGAGCCGTTGGCTTCCTTGGTATAGATATTGACGCTGACACCGGTATGGGCCGCATCCGCAAGGAGAAAAGATACGCCATTCGCAAGACGACTGCGGACATAATCCGTCACATCGACGCTGTACACCTCCGGACGCCCGCTATTCTCGGCCTTTACCGTAAACGATCCCACATAAGCGGCCGGATCGAGGCTGTTCACGGGCGCATTGTTCCAGGTTAGATCGTTTTCGCTCCAAGCCGTGTCCTCTATTCCATAAAGGGAGAGCTCGAGATCCGTGTTGCTGGTGCCTTTTTTCGCGGCGATTTGGAATTCGTAGCGGTAGTCAGGGTCGCTCAGGGTGGAAGCATCGAATTTGAAATAGACAACCTTTTTGTTGGTTGTACCGGATGATACGCTGAGAAGTCCGATACTTGTGCCGGTAGCCGAGTTGATATTGGTATCAGGTTTAGAGCTGTCGATTAGGGCATCGTCTGTAGGGCCCAAACGGCCAACCTCAACGGGAACGCCCGGAGAGGGATCTGTAGGATCGGTCGGGTCCGTTGGATTGGTTGGATCTGTAGGATCCGTCGGATCAGGCGGCGTGTAGCCGTCCTTGTAGAGGATCGGTGTCGTTACCTCCAGATTCTTCACGTGCTGATCCATGAAGGCCCAAGCTTCGGCATCCGCGATTGCCTTGGCTTCTCCGGTAAAACCGTGGCCCTGGCCGGGCACGATCTCAAAATCCACGACCGGCACTCCGGCATCGGTCAACTGATCGGCGAAGGTCACGCTGTCGGTATATGGGATGGTGGCATCCGCGTCTCCATGGCGGATCCAGAACGGCGGATCATCAGGAGTGGCATACGTTCCCGGCATGGCAAGCCGTGCTTCAATCGGAACGGACAGGGCGTTATGCCCGCCGAGCAGTTTCGTGACCGAGCTGTAGCGGTCAGCAAAATCAGTCGTGAAATCGGCCGGTCCGTACCATTCCACCACAGCCTGCACCTTGGTGGAGTATTCCGGCCAGCCTCCCGTGCCTTCGATATCGGGCAGATGAACCGTATCTCCGGTATCCAGCGTAACCGTATCCTCCATGGTCAGGTCTCCGGTCGTTCCCAGCAGGGAAGCGAGATGCCCTCCCGCCGAAGTTCCCCAAACGCCGATACGACTCGGATCGATGTGGTACTGCTCGGCATGGGCGCGCAAATAGCGGATGGCCAGTTTCACGTCTTGAATTTGGGCCGGGTAAGGCGCTTCGGGGGTTAGGCGGTAGCTTAAGGATACGCCGATGTACCCGCGTTTAAGGACATAGTTGCAAATGCTGCCCAGGGCGTTTTTGCGGTCGCCTTTATTCCAGCCTCCGCCGTGAATGTAGATCATGACCGGCATAGGCTCGGCTGGCGGCGTGCTCGGAACAGCGATGGACGTATAGAGGTCCCGGTCGCCGGCTTTGCCGATCAGAACATCCTCATAAAGGGTTACGCCTTCCGGAGCAGGGTATGGGCCGGTTTCGGTCGGCGGGGGTTCAGGCACGGGATCGACCGCAGGCGGAATGCCGGGGATGGCCTGGCCTGACAGCGAGACGCTGTCGATGTACATATTCGCGTTCATCGGATCACCTACCCGGAACTGGATTCGTACATTTGGGTTGCTGCTTGCTTCCGGCGGCAGCGTCCAAGTCTTCAGCGTGTTGGATTCGCTGCGCGGCGCTTCGGGCGTTCCCGGGGCCAGTTTAAACTCCTCCAGCGTGCTCCAGGTCGCTCCGCCGTCACCGGACCACTCGGCCACAATGCTTCCGCTGACATAGGATGAGGCTCGCGTATAATAGCTCAGCTTAATGTTGCCATACCCCGTCGTATTGACAGGCAGATAGACGGAGTCGGTTACATCGATCTTCATAAGGTTTGGCGTGGACGGCGCGCTGCTGGATACGGAGGTTTTGGCTTTACTCCCGCCATCCCCGGTCTGAACCCAAGGCAGCGGAATGACGACACCACCCGTGGTTCCGTAGCGCTCCGAATCAAAATTATCGGAGAAGAAGAGAATATCCGGCCCTTCTGGTTCCGGCAGGGGATCGGAATTCGATGCAAAAGATTCATCCGCAAGATCAACCTCTGCCGCAGGTTGTGCCGATACGGCCATAAGCTGCGCTGGTGAAACCATGATGCTCATTACGATCAGAAGGCAGAGGATCAGGCATGAGATCCGGTTAAGTTTCTTTTTCAACATTTCATCCCTCGCTTTTCAATATGGGTGTATGAAGCTCGTTTAAGAAACCCGGAAGCCGTCGTTTGACTGCCCCGGGATGGGATTAGGCTAGTGGATGTCAGGGGTGCATGCGGGTAAGGGAGAAGAAGGTGGCTTTGACATGATCGGATTGATCAGGAGTGGTATCCGATTTGTTTTGGTTGTAGACGCCGGCTTTGAAGTACAGATACTTATCGTTATAACCGCTAGGGAGGGTATGCGTCACGGTGGTGGCCGATCCGCCCTCAGGGGTTATTTTCACTGTCATAAGAAGCCCGGTCACCTTGACTTCATAACTCCATTTCTGGCCAAGGGCAATGCCGTTTGCAGGATTTAGCTGGTTCGGTCCGCCGAGAATGTTCACCCAGGTGTTGTTGTTGTCCAGGTCATCGGTTCCAAAATAAACGGCACCCTTGCTGTCCGAAGGACGCTTGTGGTAATAGAGCCGTATCGGTTCGGTGCTGGGGCCATGGATTTGCCCGACCACGACGCGGCCGATTTTATCGGCTTCGTTCCCACTGACGGAGACATGATCCACGCGTAAGGTAGCATTCATCGTTCCGTCCACGCCGCCTGCCTGAGATTTTATGGATGGGGAGGAGGTAGAGGTTACCCAGTTGTTGGCCCATGAGGAGGCGCTGTTTGTCGACGGATTCAGCATCTCCCTAAGTTCGGAGCGGGTGTAAGTGCTGTTCGCGGTGGTCTCGCCGATATTAGGCGATGTGAATACCATGCCGCCGGTGACGGGATCGGTATAGAACCAATCCGGATGCACATACCCGCTGGCGAGTGTTCCGGCCTGGATCTCGGACGCGTCGGGCAGGGTGATTTTCCATTTGGTTAGGTCAAAGTTGCCCGAAGGGGGTTTAGCCGGGTCAAGGGTTCCACCTCCTCCATCCGCAGTACCTCCCCAAATTTCGACCTCAGTGTAACTGTTCCAGTCATTGGAGGTGTTGCCGTAGCCCACAATGCGTACATACCGGGCTTCCACGACGGGGATGGGGAAGGATTGCAGCTGGTTGTTTTGAGCGCTAGTGACAGTGTTCCGTGCCTGAATCCAGTTGGAGCCATCGGTTGAGGTCTGAATATCGAAGGTGAAATTGCGCGAATCTCCGTTGTAAAACGCGATTTTAACCATTGAAACCGGGTTGACAGATCCTAGATCCAGCCTCAGCCAACTGCCGTCACCTTCGCCGGACCAGCGTGTGCTAAGACTGCCGTCCACCGCTTTGGATGCATCGCAAGCGCAGCGAGAGTCATAGCTGCTTGCCGATGCGGAAACCGAGTATTCGCTCTCTCCGGCGGCCAATCCGCGTCCTTCAAACAGAGGAGCGAACACTATGGCTGCACTGAGTAGGCAGAACGTTAGTTTTTTCGAAAAAGCATGCCTTCGTTTCACAGCAATCCCTCCCGTATAATGGTGAAAACCCTTATGAATTATCATTTCCCTCCTTTCCGTGGTGCGCTTTAAGACAGGAATGACAGCGCTTACCTAACAACGTAGCAAGAATGCGCGCACAGGTCTTGTGTTAATCCTATAAGCGCTTGGCATTTTTGCATAATGGAGGAATTATTGATGCTTCTGCCTCCTGTGGGTGCGAAATAGCGTATTGGAGATTGCAAATCATCTTGTTAATGTTTTGCTCCACCACCCTGACGGGAATATCGTGTCTGGTGGATAACGTATGACACGATTCGGGTATACAAGGAGGAACGGGTTTACTTGGGAATCATATTTTTCTTTCAGCTGCCGGATGGCATATAATCTAAAGAACGAACGATTTCGAATCGACCCTATACAGATAAAACAGGAGTGGGATAAATGACACTGAAGGAGCTTAGAGAGCATCGCCAATATCCGGAGCAAACGAAGTCGGATGCTTCGCGCGCGGTATATGAGCGGGATTATTCGCGCCTGATCCATTCGCCGACGTTCCGCCGGCTGCAAGGAAAATCACAGGTATTCGGTGCCGGCACCGGCGATTATTACCGGACGCGCTTAACGCATTCGCTTGAGGTTGCACAGATTGCGCGTGAAGCAGCGCGAAGCCTGACCCGCAATTACCCTGAAGTGATGCCGGAACAGGCGGAGAACGCCGGGCTGATGATTGACCCCGAGGTGGTGGAATGCGCGGCGATCGCGCATGATTTTGGGCATCCTCCATTCGGTCACAAGGGCGAAGAGGTGCTGCAGGGCATTCTGGAGAAACATATTGACCGGAGAACCGAGAAGGAGCTGACACGTCAGCCGGGCACGCCGACACCGGAGCAGGCAGCCGAGGTACAGCAGGCGATGCGGCGCAAGTATGAGCATTTTGAAGGGAATGCGCACAATTTTCGGCTGATCATGTTTTTGGAGAAAAGAGAGAACGTCAACGGACTCAATCTGTCCGATGCGGTGCTGCTTGGCATCAATAAATATCCGTTCTCCGGGTTGGATAATCACAAGGGGATGTACCGGCATGAATGGGAATACATCTCCCATATCCGGAAGGAGTGGCAAATTCCCGGCACGCATCGAACGCTCGAAGCGCAGCTGATGGATCTTTGCGATGACATCGCCTATTCCGCGCATGATCTAGAGGATGGCATCAAAGCCGGGAAGATCGAGGTGCATGAACACTTTTTGCGGGACAGTCACTTGAACAAACTGATCGTGCAGAAGATCATGACGTTGGAAGACGAGGTATGGAAGGGATGGACCAAGGAGCAGATCCAACCGAAAGTGGATTTGGTGCTGGACGAGTTTCTGAAAATCTGGAACGAGAAAATGCCGACCTGCGAGAATGACTATTCCCGTACCCGGCGGGAGGTCAAGGCTTACTGGGTCAGCCTCTTTGTAGGCAGCTTGGGCGTGATCACGAACGGGGATTGGAAAAAGGTGACGTTTGTTAAAGACGGCGTGGAAGATGAGGATATGCTGCGTACGGTCAGCGTCCTGAAGAGTTTTGCCTGGGTGACCATGATTCGCGACCTGCGGGTGCAGCGACTGCAAAAACGCAGCGAATGGATCATCAAGCGCCTGTGGGACGCTTTTCTCGATCCAGTTGCCTCCACGGCGATCATTCCTTCCGATTGGCTTCAGCGCTATGAAGCGGACCAGAAGCGGGCGCAGCCGATCTGGACGTGGGAGCATATGGTGATTGATTATATCGCGGGCATGACGGACGCTTTTGCCGAGAAAATCTACAACGAGCTGTATGGCCTCAAGGTAGGCTCGATCTACGATTTGGATTAGCAGCGGCGAGCAGGTGTGTGGTTGCGTTGATAATGGTTCAGCTACCACCTGCTAATGAACCTGCATCTTATTCTATAGGAAGTTGAAATGCTGACGGAAAGGGGGATTGCATGAATAACCAATTGAAACTGAGCGTGCTTGATCTGGTTCCGCGTTTTGGAGAGAGTACGTTCGAAGAAGCCTTGCAGCAAGCGGTGATATTGGCTCAGAATGCGGAAGCATGGGGCTACGGGCGCTACTGGGCGGCAGAGCACCATGATCTGGAGCATTTGTCCTGTGCATCGCCCGAGATTTTGCTATCCCATATCGGCGCCAGGACCGCGCGCATTCGGCTCGGCTCCGGGGCCGTGCTGCTGCCCCACTACAGCCCGCTGAAGGTGGCGGAGAATTTCCGCATGCTGGCAGCGCTGTATCCCGGACGCATCGATCTCGGGATTGGGCGGGCGCCGGGAGGTTCGGCGCATACGAGTATGGCGCTCAGCGGAAATTTTCTGGGTCATGTGGCGGATTTGCCACAGCGGATTCGGGCATTAACCGAACTGCTGGAGGATCGTTATCGCTACGAAGACGTGCCGGTTGCTGCGAAGCCGGTGCCCGTAACCCCGCCCGTAATGTGGATGCTCGGCACGAATACGAAGAGTGCGGGTTATGCGGCTGAATTCGGTACGGGCTATGTATTCGGCCAGTTTATGAGCGATACAGACGGGGCGGAAGTTCTCCAATCTTACAGGGAAGCTTATCGGCCAAGCGCTCATCAGCATGAACCGCGCGCAATGGTGGCGGTAAGCGTGGTATGCGCGGCGACGGAGGAACAGGCGCAGAAGCTTGCCGCGGAAATACCCCGACCAGGGCAGGGCAGCGTATCGACGGGCCGTAAGGAAACGGCCGATCATGAACAAAGCCCAGTCTTGGCTGCGATCGGACAAGCAGAAATTGGTGGGAGCGGCGGCGATACACATTCCAGTGGCAGAACAGCAGCCACGATCCATGAAGGGGATCCTCAAGGGAATTCAGCGTCAGAATCCGGAGATCCGGCCCCGTCCGGTTCCGATTCGTCAGGCCCATCCCAGCGGCTGATCATCGGCACGCCTGCAAGTGTGCGAAACAGACTGCAGCATATGGCAGAGCAGTATCGGTGTGACGAGTTCCTGATCGTCACGCCGGTAAGTGATTACAATGCACGGCTGGAATCCTATCGGCTGTTAATGGAGCAGCAGTCAACTGCTGCACATATATAATAGAAGAGAGACGAAATTAAATGATGCATTCAAACGATAATGACATTACTTTTGGTCCATCCTTCATAAGCGATAAGTCCACTTATCTGTACACGTATGCCTGTCATGAAACGGAGCGTGAGCTGTGCTTGATGGAGCTGACGGAGCTGTTCGGTCATGAGCCTGACGGTGAGGATTGGCTGGTAAGCGAGCAATGGGTTGATCCGGATCGGAGCCCGTTCTTATCAGCCTGTATCGACGTCAGGATGACTGGAGAATCCATCGAAGAAATGGCCGAGCAAGCAGACCGCATTCATCTTAACCACGCAAGCTTCAAAGTCGTCTGTCTCAAGGCGGGAGATCGGTTCAGTTATGAACAATCACGCGGGTATGAGCGGGTGGTAGGCCGCCAAATTACAGGAATTGCACAGATGAAAGCCCCGGATGTCACGCTCGGTATGATATCAACAGGCGGCATCTGGAGATTGGGACTCCTTCATGAACCTGAACGCGCATGGCTGAAGCATAAACAGAAGCCGCAAAATTACTCCACAGGCCTCAGCTCGCGAATCGCGAGGGCACTGGTCAACCTGGCAGTTCCTCGATTAAGCGAAGTGACGCTCCTGGATCCCTGCTGCGGCATGGGGAATGTATTAATTGAGACGTTCTCGATGGGAATCGCGGCCGAGGGGCGTGACATCAATCCGCTTGCCATTCGGGGAGCGAGGGTGAATCTGAGGCACTACGGTTATGATGACAACAAAGTTGCCATTCAGGATATGAATACATTGCAAGGGCATTATGATGCCGCGATCCTGGATCTGCCGTATAATCTGTGTTCTGTTTTCCCTGAAGAAGAGAAGCTGCAGATGCTGCAAAGCTTACGCCGGTTGTCAGATCGAGCTGTCATCGTCAGCACAGAACCATTACACGAGTTGTTGATGAGCACGGGCTGGAAGGTCCTGCGTCATTGCACGACCCGCAAGGGGAGTTTTGTGAGGGATATCTGGTTGTGCGAATAATGGGGCCTGCTAATTATTCTCCAGGGTCATAACGATATTTCTCTAAATCGATGATGCCTTTGGGATTGACGGCAACGCCCTCGCCTTGGAGGTACAGCTCCTGCATGAGTCTGGATTCATCGTCCTTGATGGCGATTTCTCCTTTTGCGTTGACGACCCGATGCCACGGCAGCTTGTGAATGTGACTGAGGGTGTGAAGTATTCTGACGACTTGTCGTGCGCCCCTTGGGCTGCCGGCCAGTCTGGCCACCTGTCCGTACGTCATGACATATCCTTCCGGAATGCTCCGGATCACTTCAATTACACGTTCCGTATACGGCTGCATCGATTCTCTCTCCCATTGCGTATAAATGTAGTTAAATAAATAAAAAGGGGCGTCCCGGAAGGTATGAAAACCTCGGGACGTTCCTTTTGTTGTATAGATCTTGTGGTCTTTGTTGCACGATCGATTCCCGGCTCCTTTGAGAGCAGGATAAAAGCTGTGTTTAAGAACTTGTTACCTGGTCTTAGTACGACTTGCTATAGTCGATTACATTTCGCGACAGGGGCTTACCGCCTACATAATTCTGCAAATTCTCCAGGAAAATATCCACGGCACGCTCGCCGTAGCGATCCGTATCGCCCGCCATATGCGGGGTCATGATGACGTTGTCCATGGACCACAGCGGATGGTCTGAAGGAAGCGGTTCTTCCTCGAAGACATCCAGTCCAGCACCTGCTAAGGCTCCGGATTGAAGTGCCCGAATCATGTCTTCGGTTACTACGGTTTGACCCCGGCCCACATTAACGAAGAAGGCGGAGTCCTTCATCGCCGAGAATCTTGCCTCATTGAACAGTCCGCGGGTATCATCCGTGAGCGGCAGGATGTTCACGATATAGTCACCTTCAGCCAGCGCTTCATCGAGCTGATCGACCTTATACATCGCTTCCACATAAGGATCGGATTTGCCGGAATGACGGACCCCGACGGTCCGCATACCGAACGCCTGGGCCACGCGCGCTGTATGACTGCCGATCTGGCCGACGCCGACGATGACGATGGTTTTGCCTGCCAATTCCGTGAACGTGCCGGACGTATCCCATTTGTTGTTCGATTGCTGTCGAATGGCTAGATGAAGGTTGCGCGTGAAGGCCAGAATCATCGCAAAAATATGCTCCGTGATCGGAACGCTATGTACGCCGCTGGCATTGGTAAGCTGAATGCCCTTTTCTTCGAGCTCTTTGAGCGGCATTTTATCGACCCCGGCTGACCATGCTTGAATCCATTTCAGTTTGCAGGCCTCAGACAATATATCCTCCTGTATGGAGCGTGACCAGCCGATCATGATTTCGGCATCCTGAACGATGCTTGGCGTAAGCTCTTTCGCTTTCGTAACCAGCAGCTCGTAGTCGGGGGCGAGATCCCTGATTTTTTGCTGTTGTTCGGTGGTTAAGTCGTGTATGGCAACGATTTTCGGCATGGTGCTACCTCCTAAAGAATGTGATATAAACCAGAATAAAAGTGTTAAACTCTTTGGGAACATATTATCAGAAATCATCACTTTGCGCATGGACGAACTGTCCGGATTGGAAAATTTGTACATGAATTTTTGTCCGGTTTATGGTAAATTGAAGCTTCATCATATTTTTAGGCGAATTTGATGCACCCCTCATACTATTTTCAGGTATTGTTGCTCAAACTATAAACGAACCAAGAAAACATGGTGCTTATTGCGGCCAAGCGGCTGCTTAGGATAAAAGAGATTGGAAGGAAGTGTCTTAGTTGAGCCATTCGGCTGAGGGAGCTATGGATCGTTTATTTGTTGCCGTACATCTGCCTTCGGAGGTGTCGTCCCGAATTCAGGAATGGACGGAAACATTGGGGGAGCAGGTAACTTTTAAAAAATGGGTTCATCCGCAGGATTACCACATAACCTTACAGTTTTTAGGCGATACGCCGTCAAATCGCATAGCTGAGCTCACAGCGGCGCTGCAGGAAGTCGCTAAGGAGCATAAGCCCTTCAAGCTTGGCCTTTATGATGCCGGCGTGTTTGGGGCAAGCGTCTCGCCAAGAATTTTATGGGCGGGAGTCGGCGGGGATTTGAATGCTCTGTCTCAGCTTCAGCAATCGGTGGTATCGAGGATGGAGGCTTTCGGATTTGTCCCGGAGGAGCGACCGTTTCGTCCGCATATTACGGTTAGCCGGAAATTTCAAGGAAACCACAAATTTTCATTGGATGTTATCGGAACAGGACCCAGGCCCATCCAGTGGGAAGTGCAGCAGCTCGTTCTTTTTCGAACAAATTTGCATGCAACTCCAATGTACGAAACAGTAGGTGTGGCGCGGCTTTCGACCATTTTCTGAAACTGAAAATAGAATGTTCATAAAATTACCATGTTTTCAACGCCTAAAAATGTGGTTACATAGTGTAGGAATGTGCCGACATCATAGGAGGAAAAATATGGTTATGAAAGTGCTACGGCAAAATCGCTGGGTTGCGCTGCTCATCGGAGCGCTCTTTGTGAGTTTGTCTCTTATAAGTTTACTTGGAATGCAGACAAAGGCGGAAGGGGAAGAACAGCAGCAGGATATGCCGAAATTCGTTACGGCTGCCCCGGCTCCTGTAAATGACCCTGATCTATTAGTAAAAGACGCGAGTACCAAGCAGGATAGGGAACCTGTCAATATTTTGTCTTCAATTGTTTTCCAAGAGTGGAATAAGCCGGGGAGCAAGAGTCATGCTTTTTCAAATACAAAAGGCATAGGTTTGGCTGAAAACGGATATTGGAACTCGCAACAAGCATTGAAGGCTGCAGATGAGAAAAAGAAACCATCGAAATCTCAGGCTGCGGACGGGAAACCGGCAAAACAAAAGGGGACGCATGTCGTCAAATCTCAGACTGAAAGCTTAACACCCCCCACAACTTTATTCTTCACAAGAACAAATACGTTAACCCAGGATCAGAAAGCCAAAGCGACCTGGACCTATGATTTGTCAGCTGAAGAACTGCTTCTGCTCCAGAAGATTGTCATGGCAGAGGCGGAAGGCGAACCGTACGAAGGCAAAGTAGCCGTTGCTAATGTTGTCTTAAACCGGCTGCGGTCCGCTAATTTTCCCGATACGATTACCGATGTCATCTATCAAAAGCACCAATTTAGTCCTGTAGCGAACGGGCGTCTTAAACGTGTCAAGCCGAACAAAGAGACGATTAAATCCGTGAATGCGGCACTTCATGGCCAAAAAGAGGTAAAGGACGATACGTACTTCTTCCTGTCTTTGAAGCTGGCTCAGGACCTGACGGTACATCATTCAAGAACATTTGTTAAAAAAATAGGAAATCACTCTTTTTACAAGTAGTGCCCATATGGGTAAACTAGGATGTAGGAGGTGTGTTTAAGCATGAATATTACGTATTACGGCCATTCTAGCATTTTGGTGGAAGAAGGCGGAGTTCGTGTGATCATCGACCCGCTGCTATCAGGGAATCCAGGCTCCGGCATTGAGCCCAAGGACGTAAAGGTGGATGCGGTTGTGCTGACGCATGGGCACTCCGACCATTTTGGCGACTGCATCGAGATTGCGAAGCAGAATGATTGCCCGATTATCGCGGTCTATGAACTCGCCGTGTATTGCGGCAGCCTGGGCGCCAAATCCCATGGAATGAATATCGGCGGAAGCGCGCAATTCGATGGTTTTAAGGTAAAGTTTACCCCGGCCTTTCATTCTTCATCCATTTCGGTAGGGGACACCTGGATCTATGCAGGGCAACCTGGTGGCGTCATTCTGACGATGGGCGGGAAAACATTCTATCATGCGGGCGATACGAGTTTGTTTGGCGATATGCGGTTGATCGGAGAGATGAACCAAATTGATGCAGCTGCGCTGCCGATTGGGGATTTATTGACGATGGGCCCACAGGACGCCCTGTTGGCCGCACAGTGGATTCGTGCGAAGCATGTAATCCCAGTCCATTATGACACGTTCCCGGGCATTAAACAGGATGCAGGGGCCTTCTGCGACGAACTAGCCAAAACAGGCATTCAGGGACATCCATTGAAGGCTGGAGAAACGCTGGAAATATAGATGGATTTTTCATATAAAAAGCTTCCCTGTCTTCGTGACAGGGAAGCTTTTTTGGGGTAAAAGTTCAAAGCGGAATTATAGAGCATGCTATAGATATCAGGGCTGGTCCGCCAACAATTTGATGGCTTCCTCACGACGATCGGGCATGCGCCCTTCGGTCAGCAATCCCATTACCTGGCTTGCGCAGTGGTCGGGCTCCAGATGCGGTATGCGCCGCCGGTCGGCTCCATTACGTTTCTTACTCACCTGATCATAATGATCGGACAGCAGGTTCAGCCATTTGTCGATCACGGAAGGAGAGTCCAAAATTTCCGCATAGCCTTCGCTGACAAAGAAATGGGAATTCACTTCTTCTTGTCCCGGGATAGGCTCATAGAATAGCATGGGAATTCCCTTGGCGGCTCCCTCTGTACACGTCATCCCGCCTGGCTTGGTAATGAGCAAATCCGACACTTCCATGAGGTTATGTATATCTTCGCGGTACCCGAGAACATGAATGTTGGGATGCTGAAAGATCGGGTCCTCACGCATGCTGGCAACCAGCTTCTCGTTCTGTCCCATACAGAAGACCAGCTGGATATCATCGGCCCTGCTGGCCAGCTTGCTGAGCAGCTCCTTGTTGAATACGAGACCCCAACCGCCCCCCATAATCAGTACGGTTGGCATGTTTTTTAATTGAAGCTCGGCTTGAAGCGCTTCTCGATTGCCCCTTTCCCAGAACTTGGGATGCACCGGAATGCCGGTCACATGAACGAATTCGGGCTGAATGTCCCGCCGTAGCAGCATTTGTTTCACATGAGGCGTTGATACGAGATATTCATCCACTTCCGGATTGACCCAGGTGCCATGGGCATCATAGTCGGTAATCAGCGTATAGAGCGGAACCTCGAGTCCCTGACGCTTCAGGCGGGAGACCACGGCGTTAGGGAAGGGGTGGGTACATATGATAAGATCCGGTTTCAGCTGCTCGATGACCTGCTGAGCCTGCGCGTAGAATATACGGTGCAGCGCGAGCCGCGTCAAACGGTTTAGCGATTTCTTATATTGCGAACGGTACAGCATGCCGACAAGGCGCGGACGGGTGCTGACGGTTTTTCGATAAGCGGATAAGATTAACGGCCCCATGGTTGGATTCAAAAAATTGCCGAGCTCAATGACACGGCAGTGGATGCCGGGATTCATCCGTTGTATACCTTCAGCCAGCGCATACGCTGCTTGCGTATGACCTGTGCCGAAACCCTCGGAAAAGAGGAGCACTCTTGTATATCGCATGGTTTCACCTACTTCTTTCTCCCTCTATCTTACAAAACAGGAATCATTTTTTGAAGAGCGGCGCGAAAAAAAAGAGTATGCATCATAAGTATACGCGCAAAAGGGAAAAGCATTTCAATTATTTTACGGCTGGGAGTCAGAGTGTACCCTTACATTAGACGTCATGATAAAATTTGAACCCTGCATTCAGAATATTAAAAAATTTAACGAAAAGATATTGCAATGCCACCGATTATCTGGTAAAGTGATTTTTGACCGAATGACTGAAAAAGTATTTTGGTCAGTTTTGAAATGAAGGCCAATCTAAAAGATCAAGAAGGAGGGGTAAGCATGTCAGCTGTAGACCGTCGGAAGCAGGTGCTGGATGCTGCCTCCAAGTCGTTTGCTTTGTTCGGATATAAAGCGACGACGATGGAACAGGTGGCGAAGATTGCAAATGTAGGGAAAGGTACGATCTACACGTTTTTCACGAATAAGGATGAGCTGTTTGACGAGATTTTGCTGTCGGCCATTATGGAGATGAAGCGTATTGCCGAGCGGGAGATCCGGAAGGACAGAGATTTCTTCGACAATCTGTATCGGGTGCTGGATGCGCTGCTTGAATTCCGAGGCGAGCATGAGCTGTTCATTAAGCTATCGCAAGAGGTGCGGGATATTGGCACGCCGAAGGCGCATGAAGGATTGACGAAAGTGGAGAACGGGATCGTCGGATATCTCGAAGGAATTGTGGAGCAGGCCATATCGATCGGTGAGCTCAAGCCGCTGGATGCTCAAGTGGTATCCTTCGTGATGCTGAAACTGTACGTTGCCCTCACGACGGACTTCAATCAGCTTCACAAGCCGCTAAGCAAGGAACAGATCAAGGAATATATGATGGTGTTCTTGGCTGACGGGTTGAAGGCTACTTCATAAGAAGAATACAGGAACCTCCTTCGTGATGAGGAAGGCGGACTCTCTAGGCTTTGAGGGATCGTCTTCCTTGCCAGGGATCGTTTTTTTTGGCCTAAACTGACTGATTGAGGATATTGGTCATTCTGTACTGGAATGTGATCTGCTCTGATGCAGATTCATGTCGGCTGGTTATCTAGAGAAAAAAGGAGAGAGACTGGGATGAAGTCATTATCTGTATTTGCAAAAGATCTTGGGGCTGCCGTTCGGAATAAAAAAATATTGATTCCGATCATCGCGGTGCTGTTCATACCGGTCATGTACAGCGGTATGTTCCTCGGGGCCTTCTGGGACCCGTACGGGAAGATGGAGGATTTGCCCGTTGCGGTCGTCAATAACGACCAGGGCGCTGTTTTTGAAGGAAAGACGCTTCACGCCGGCGAGGATTTGGTTGCCGAGCTGAAGAAGGGAAAAGATTTTAATTGGCAATTCGTTAATCGGCAGGAAGCGGAGCAGGGCATGCAGGATAACAAGTACTACATGACCATCAGCATCCCCGAGAATTTCTCCCAGCAGGCAACAACCTTAATGGATGAACATCCGCAGCCTGCGCAGATCGTATTTGAGCCGAATGAAGGCTACAACTTCCTGGCGGCCCAGATCGGCGGATCTGCGGTGAAGCAGATTCAGTCCAAGGTGTCCGCGAAAGTGACGGAAGCCTATACGGAAACCCTGTTCGATCAAGTAGCCAAGGTATCCGATGGCTTGAGCGAAGCGGGAGACGGTGCAACCAAGATATCCGAAGGTGCCGTGAAGCTGGATGACGGTGCCGTGAAGCTAAAGGAAAATCTGGCTAAACTCGTCAGCGGCACACAGGAGCTTCAGAATGGAATCGCGCCTTTGACCAAAGGCGTGCAGGAGCTGAATAACGGTGCGGGCAAGTTGAACACAGGAGCCGGCACTCTCGCTTCCGGCTTGGATCAGCTTAAAGCGGGTCACAGCAAGCTGCAAGCGGGAGCTGAGGAAGCTAGCAAGGGCGGTGCCAAGCTGCAAGCGGGGATTGAATCTGCCGCAGCCGGCAGCACCACTCTGAATGAAGGCCTCCAAGCCAATCAGGCAGGGGCGGCCCAGCTTGCCGCAGGCGCAAAAAGCGCTCATGAAGGCAGCAGCAGCCTGAAAGCCGGGCTGAATCAATCGCTGGAGGCTACGGCTTCCTTGGAGCAAGGCGCCAAGGCCGTTGCAGACGGAATGAAGAAGCTGGCTGAAAGCAATCCGGAGCTGGCGCAAAGTCCGGAGGTTCAGCAGCTGCTGGCTGCAAGCCAATCCGTTGCCAACGGCACAAGCGGGCTCAATGCCGGTCAGAAACAGCTGGCACAAGGCGCAGCCGAGCTGAATCAAGGCACATTGCAGCTGCAGGAAGGCGCAGGCAAGCTGAGCGCAGGAGCGAATCAGCTGGCTGAAGGCGGCAAACAGCTCGCAGCTGGCGGTCAAGAGCTGCTGGCTGGTGCCAAACAGCTGAGCGCCGGCCAAAGCCAATTGGTTGACGGCATGAAGCTGTTCGGCACGAAGCTGAGCGAAGCAGCAGCTGGCGGTAAACAGCTCGCAAGCGGAGCAGCCACCCTTTCGCAAGGCACGCAGCAGCTTGCAGGAGGAGCGGGCAAGCTCGGAAGTGGCGTTACAACGCTTGCCGACGGCTCGAAAAAGCTGGATTCCGGAGCCGGTGAGCTGGTAAACGGGATGAGTGAATTGAAGGAAGGCAGCGGAGAGCTTGCAGGCAAGCTGAACGAGGCTGCCGACAAGACAGGCGATATCAAAACAACCGACGAAACGGTCACCATGTTTGCCGGACCGGTACAGGTTGAAGAGCATAAAGTGAACGAAGTACCGAACTACGGTACGGGATTCGCACCATACTTCCTGTCGCTCGGTTTGTTTGTCGGAGCCTTGCTCTGTACGATTATCCTGCCGATCCGTGAAGCATCGGTACCGAACGCATCGGGCTGGAACCGGTTTGTCAGCCGTACGCTTTCATTTGCCGGTATGGGATTGATTCAAGCGCTGCTGGCATCGGTCGTGATGCTGTACGGATTGAAGCTTGAGGTGCAGAGCGTTCCGCTCTTCTATCTCTTCTCCATCATCACGAGTTTGTCGTTCATGTTCCTGGTGCAAATGTTTGTAACCTGGCTGGATCAGCCTGGACGCTTCGTCGTCATCGTTATCCTGATCCTCCAATTGACAACAAGCGCAGGCACGTTCCCGGTAGAGCTGATTCCGAACTGGATGAAGGCATTGAATCCGCTGCTGCCGATGACTTACAGCGTAAAAGGCTACAAGGACGTCATATCCACAGGAAGTTTCGACGGCATGTGGGCCAATGTGGGTGTGCTGGCCGGATTCGGTCTCGTATTCCTGGCTCTGACCGCCGTGTACTTCCTGGCTACCCGAAACAACAAGAAAGCAGCAGACACCGATACAGCGTTGACTGCATAAGCGAGATATCTTTATATATGAAGGAAAAGGACTTCCCCGAAGGTCGAGCAGATCTCGGGGAAGTCCCTTTTTTGATGCTCGGGTGTAGCGTGAGCGTGGCCATGGAGAACCGACCTTAGAGTCGCATCATCTTATATTGGATCATGGTGATGATGATCACTTGCCCCTCCCGTTGGAGAGAAGGTGAAGGGAAAAAGATGAGCGGATGGTCGTGGAAATGAGATAAGGTGAACAAAAACGCCTGTTCGGAATGTTTTATTTGCATGTTTTTTTGCACTATTCTACATAAGTTTTAACTGTGTATTGTGATAACTCTCATAAAAACAATTCTTATCAAATTCATAAAAACTTTGAATTGCCTGCACTGTATGACGGTGATAAAATATATAGAACTAATAAATCTTACGTGTCAGGTAAATGTTACCCCTTGCCGCTTTTGCACAATACTGCATCACCTCAAGACAGTGTGTCACACTGCAGGAGAGGATTGATGTCCAACCTTTATGTTTTCCGTTATTGATCAGCAGCATTTTATTCTATACAAAGAAAGGTTGCATCTTATGAAACATACTGATTTTCCCCAGAAACAGGGCCTCTATGATCCGCAGTTTGAAAAAGATGCTTGCGGTATGGGATTTGTTGCCCATATCAAGGGTAAGCCATCCCATGAAATCGTAAGCAGCGCGCTGACCATGCTTGCTAATATGGAGCATCGCGGAGGACAGGGCAGCGAGCCGAACTCCGGTGACGGCGCTGGGATTATGCTGCAAATTCCTCACTCCTTCTTCTCCGCCGAAGCAGCGAAGCTGGGCTTTGAACTTCCGGAAGCCGGGCATTATGGTGCCGGCATGCTGTTCCTATCCCATGACCCTGCTGTCCGCTCGGCCCATGAGGATCAGTTGGCTTCGATTATTGCTGAAGAAGGCCAGACCCTGCTCGGATTCCGTGATGTCCCGACCCATGATGAAATGCTGGGTAAATCCGCAAAAGCGGCAAAGCCGTACGTCCGCCAAGTGTTCATCGGACGAAGCTCCGACATTCAGGATGATCTCTCGTTCGAGCGCAAGCTGTATGTCATCCGCCGCCGCGCCGAGCTGGCTATCCGTTACAGCGGAAAGCCCGAAGGCGACAGCTTCTATGTATCCAGCCTGTCCTGCCGGAAGATCGTATACAAAGGTATGTTAACGACGGAGCAGGTAGGGGAATTTTACCTGGATCTGCAGCAAGAGGGATTGGAATCCGCTATTGCGCTGATTCACTCCCGTTTCAGTACGAACACGTTCCCAAGCTGGGAACGCGCGCATCCGTACCGCTTCATGATTCACAACGGCGAGATCAACACGCTGCGCGGGAATGTAAACTGGATGCACGCCCGTCAATCGCTGTTCGAGCATGAACTGTTCGGAAGCGATCTCGAGAAGGTTAAACCTGTCATCAACCCGGACGGATCCGATACCGGGATGTTCGATAATACATTTGAATTCCTGTACCTCAGCGGTCGTTCCCTGCCGCATGTGGCCATGATGATGGTCCCTGAGCCGTGGAGCAACCATGAGAGTATGGATAAGACCAAAAAAGCATTCTATGAATACCACAGCACGCTGATGGAACCATGGGACGGCCCGGCTGCGATGGCGTTCACGGACGGCGTTCAGATCGGAGCTACCCTGGACCGGAACGGACTGCGTCCATCCCGTTATTATGTAACAAAGGATGATCTGATCATTCTGTCCTCCGAAGCGGGCGTTCTGGATATTCCGCCGGAAAACGTGCTGTACAAGGACCGCTTGCGTCCCGGCCGGATGCTGCTCGTTGACACGAAGGAAGGTCGGATCATCTCTGACGAAGAAGTCAAAGCAAGCATCGCCGCGGAACTTCCATACTCTGAATGGCTGGATGAGCATCTGGTAGAGCTTCATGATCTCCCTGACGCGCCGGAACTGCCGGATCCGAAGCATGAAAATGTACGTCAGCTGCAGCAAGCCTTCGGTTATACGTATGAGGAGCTGCGCAAAGTCATCGAGCCGATGGCGATCACGGGTGCGGAAGCTGTCGCATCCATGGGATACGATGCACCGCTTGCAGTGTTATCCGACCGTCCGCAGCGGCTGTTCAACTACTTCAAGCAGATGTTCGCCCAGGTGACGAACCCGCCCATTGATGCGATTCGTGAAGAACTGGTCACTTCAACGGCAACAACGATCGGTCCGGAGCGCAATCTGCTGAAGCCCGAGCCCGAAAGCTGCCGTCACATCCGTCTGGATTCGCCGGTGCTATCGAATGAAGATTTTGCGAAGCTGCGCCACGTTCGCCGTCCCGGCTTCAAGTCCATGACCATTCCGATATTCTTCCCGGCAGCGGAAGGAGCAGAAGGGCTTCGTCAAGCGATCCATACCCTCTGCGAGGCAGCGGACCGGGTCATCGCCAAGGGCCATAATATCTTGATCTTGTCGGACCGCGGGGTGGATAAAGACAATGCGGCGATTCCATCGCTGCTTGCCGTATCGTCACTCCACCATCATCTGATCCGTCAGGGAACCCGGACCAAGGTGGCGATCCTGCTTGAATCCGGTGAGCCTCGCGAAGTACATCATTACGCCCTGCTGCTCGGTTACGGCGTGAGCGCGGTCAACCCGTATCTGGCGTTCGAAACACTGGATGACATGATTGCGGAGGGCATGCTTCGCGGGATCTCGCATGAGAAAGCCGTGAAGAATTACATTAAAGCGGCAAGCAAGAGCGTCGTTAAAGTTTTATCGAAAATGGGGATCTCCACGATCCAATCTTATCGTGGAGCCCAAATCTTTGAGGCTGTCGGCCTCAAAGAAGATTTCGTAGAAAGCTATTTCACACGGACGCCGTCCCGTATCGGGGGGATCGGTCTGGAAGAAGTGGCCAAGGAAGCCTTGGCCCATCACGAGCGTGCCTTTACCGATAAGGACGGGAACGATAAAGCGCTGGATTCAGCCGGCGAATATCAATGGAGAGCTGACGGGGAAGAGCATTTGTTCAACCCGAGAACCATCCATTTGCTGCAGCAGGCGGTCCGCACCAATGACTATGCAACTTACAAGAAATACGCAGAGCTTGTGAAAGGTGAGAATGAGCAGCATCTTACGCTGCGCTCACTGCTCCAAATCAAGCCGGTCGGCGAGCCGGTACCACTGGATGAGGTTGAATCCGTAGAATCCATCATGCGCCGATTCAAAACGGGCGCGATGTCATTCGGCTCGATCAGCAAGGAAGCGCATGAGAGCCTTGCGATCGGGATGAACCGCATCGGAGGCAAGAGCAATACGGGTGAAGGCGGAGAGGATCCAGCCCGTTTCATCCCGGATGCTAACGGCGATTCCCGCCGCAGCGCCATCAAGCAGGTGGCTTCGGGACGTTTCGGCGTAACCTCCAACTACCTGGTGAACGCGGACGAAATCCAGATTAAGATGGCGCAGGGCGCGAAGCCGGGCGAAGGCGGACAGCTCCCGGGCCGTAAAGTGTATCCTTGGGTAGCCGAGGTTCGTGGTTCGACGCCGGGTGTTGGCCTGATCTCGCCGCCGCCGCATCATGATATCTACTCCATTGAGGATTTGGCAGAGCTTATTTACGACCTGAAGAACTCCAATCCGCGTGCGGATATCAACGTGAAGCTCGTATCCGAGGTGGGTGTGGGTACGATCGCTGCAGGTGTTGCGAAGGGCCGCGCGGATATCATTCTGGTCAGCGGTTACGATGGCGGTACGGGGGCTTCGCCGCAAGGCTCGATCCGTCATGCCGGTATGCCTTGGGAGCTTGGCCTTGCCGAAACCCATCAGACGCTCATCATGAACAATCTGCGTGACCGCGTCGTGCTCGAGACGGATGGCAAAATGCTGAACGGGCGCGACTTGGTGGTAGCGGCTCTGCTTGGAGCCGAAGAGTATGGGTTCTCTACGGCACCATTGGTTGCCATCGGATGTATCATGATGCGTGTCTGTCAAATGGACACCTGCCCGGTTGGCGTAGCCACTCAGAATCCGGAGCTGCGTAAGAACTTTACAGGAGATCCGGAGCATGTTGCCAACTTTATGCGCTTTGTCGCTCAAGACATGCGCGAGCTGATGGCAGAGCTGGGTTTCCGCACCATTAATGAGATGATTGGACGTACCGACTGCCTGGATGCCGTCAAAGCAGATCATCACTGGAAGAAGCAAGGCGTGGATATCTCCGCATTGCTGTATACGCCGGAGCTTCCGGAAGGCAGCACTCGCTATCGCAGTCAAAGACAGAATCATGGCCTGGAAGAAACGCTGGATATGCGTTCGCTGCTTGGCAGCGCTGCGCCTGCATTGGAATCGGGAGCGGCGGTGGAAGGCACCTTCCCGATCACAAACGTGGATCGTGCAGTGGGTACGATTCTAGGCAGTGAAGTCACGCGCAAATACGGCGCTGCCGGATTGCCGGAAGACACGATTCGTTTTAACTTCGTGGGGTCCGCAGGCCAGAGCTTTGGTGCCTTTGTGCCGAAAGGGATGACACTGACGGTTGAAGGAGATGCGAATGACTATATCGGTAAAGGCCTTTCCGGCGGCAAACTGATCGTGAAGCCTTCACCGAAAGCAACCTTCAAAGCCGAGGAGAATATCATTGCCGGTAATACTGCGTTTTATGGTGCTACAGGCGGCGAAGCCTATGTAAGAGGCATTGCCGGCGAGCGCTTTGCCGTTCGTAACTCGGGTGCGAGCATTGTGGTTGAAGGCGTCGGCGATCATGGCTGTGAATACATGACCGGCGGCCGGGTAGTTGTTCTCGGTGAAACCGGACGGAACTTCGCGGCTGGGATGTCCGGCGGCGTGGCCTACGTCTATGATCCTGAAGGAACTTTTGTGGCTCGCTGCAATCTGGAGATGGTACTCCTTGAGCGCGTAGAGGAAACCGCAGAAGCGGAAGCACTCCATCATCTTATTCGGCAGCATGAGCAGTACACGGGCAGTGTGCCTGCACAGCAAATTCTAGGGGATTGGGATCAGGCGCTGAGCCGCTTTGTCCGTATCATTCCGAAGGATTACAAACGCATGCTGCTCCATATCGAGAAGGCTCAAGACCAAGGGCTGGCAGGTGAAGCTGCGCTTCTCGCCGCATTTGAGGCGAATATGAAAGAGCTGGCTCGTACAGGGAACTAATATCTGACGTTATATCAGCTGAAACCACATTGTGTTCTTTAATGAATGCAATGTGGTTTTTTTTCATATATAAGTAAGTTACGCTAGTATCATTGAGAAATTTGAATATTCAACAAAATATTCAAAAAGAAAATTCGACAAAATTAGAACCGGAAGCATAGGACAAAGGCTCCATAAGACGACAGCATCATGTGGATTCGTTCGTTATAATATTGGTAAGTAAGTTGTTTAATAGGTTGTTGCTGTATACATGGTAATTTCAACAAGCATTGGCAGCTGGGATGGAGAGGAAATTATAGATAAGCGAGGTAGTTGTGGAAATGAGTGTGGACAAGGAGAGAGGCTCCGGAAGCACCGAGCAGCGGCTTGACCAGCAGAAAACGAACATCGACATCAATAAGCTCATGACTCAATTGGGAATCCATCCTGATAAATGGCTGCAAATGGAGGAATTAAGAAAAGATTAGATATGATCTTATGAAGACAATAAAATCCCCGGCATGTAGCGATGAACGTATCCTACACGGCGGGGATTTTGTAGTTCTTGGGCATGAGCATTATTTCATGGCTCGTTCCATGCGAACAAATGCAATAAATCGCTTGGCTTCATCTTCGGTTAGCTTGCGACCGTCCACCGTAAGGTTAAAGCGTTCCAATAAATCCTCATCGGATAGTTCAAGTCCGTCCACAAACGATCGAACTTCCGTATCAAGCACCGTTTTTTCCTGTGTCGTTCTCCCGATCAGATAATCTATGGATACGTCAAACAGATCTGCCAGGCGGGTCAATGTTTCGAAATCGGGCTTGCGCCGATTTTTTTCATAATGGGATAGTGCAGCACGTGTAATACCGACAGAGGTAGCGAGCTCTTCCTGAGTCCACCCATGCTGTTCACGTAATTCAGATATTCGTTCTCCGTAGTTCACGCATTGATCCCCCTTTCGAATGGCTTGTATCTATAGAAGTTAATTGAATAGATCAATAAAGTTAAAACTGCCGATTTATTATATACATAAAAAGACTACTTTTTATTGACTAGATACAATGTGTATCGTATTATAAACATTAACGAGATACATATTGTATCTGCAATGTAAAGGTTTGGGTACAGTTAGTATCATTTTATCCAGTGCAGAAATGTCCCATACCAAAAAATTATAATAAGGAGCGGATGGGTTACCTCCAATGTTACGAGAACGCCAACACCAAATTACGGTAAGGATTAGAGTCATGCAGATCGGGCAATTAACCATTCATGGGAAAAGTCATTCCGTTACACCGCTAGAGCTGCTGCCCAGTGGTCTTGTATTCCTATGTCCTTGGGAAATACCGATTCATTCTAGTATTATATTGGGTTACGAAATTGATGATAATGTGGATCATATTCTGCTTTCGGGCCACATTGAATCAAGGGGGCTCTTTTATGGACGCCAATTGTATCATACTGAATTCCATACAGACGGCGATAAAAAGACCCGTATCGTGGGTATGTTGAACCGAATGATGTTCAGTCACAGCGAGTCGAATAAAATGAGTCTCTATAACTGAAACGTAATTCATGGATAGCCTGCAGCGAACAGGGAATCCCGATGCATCATTATCATGGTTTATTGCTATTCTACTATATTTACGTTGCTTGGTCATTAGTTCTTTTACCTTAAATCCGTATGCATGATGAGGGATAGGTTTAGAATATCATTGTTTTTCTCCTACTAATAATGAGACTTCATTATATAATTTCATATGTGGATTTTTATCTAATCTCGAATCGGAGTTGTATATTTAGTTCATTGTAATCAAGAAACATCCTCGATACATATTTCTGCTGGTTTCCCTTCTCCTAATCTTTGTTCAAGATGATTTCACTGTATTTATTTATGCTTTAAGTCGTGATTCAACATCGACCTTTAACGGGACAGTATAAGGTCAACGCAATGGAGGCATCACTGGATGAAAATGACAAGGAAATGGGTCCTGTGGCTGCTGGCTATTCTTATACTGCTGCCTTCAGCTTATCTTCTGTATACGTATCAATCCATTAAGTCGACAGCGGTTCGGATCTACGAAGAGCGGGAGCCTTCGCCTGTAGTTCCAACATTCGTACATGATCGGACGACTGTTCAGGTCGGAGAGAAAAACATGAAGGACGCTGATCCATTTACTGTTCTGGTTATGGGCGTAGACCAAAGGCCCTATGATCGTGGACGATCCGACGTCATGATATTAATGGCAGTAAACCCTGCAAAGGGGTCAGTACTTATTTTTAATATTCCACGTGATACCAGGACTGATATCGTAGGACATGGAACGGTGGATAAAATTAACCATGCCTATGCCTTTGGAGGCGTTGAGATGTCGATCAGCAGCGTGGAGAATTTTTTGCAATTCCCTATCGATTACTACATTAAAGTGGACATGGAGGGCTTCTCCAGCATTGTAGATTCATTGGGTGGAGTCACCGTGGATAACCATATGCGGTTCGAATATGCAGGCTATGACTTTGATCAAGGGAAGTTGAACTTAAACGGTGAGGAAGCATTGGCATTCTCGCGTATGCGGTTTGAAGATCCTAAGGGGGATTTAGGCAGGAATGCAAGGCAACGGGAGGTTCTGAAGGGGATCTTAAATAAGCTGATAAGGATTTCGACTGTTTTTAAACTGGAATCGCTTTTGGATAACGTTGGAAACAGCGTCAAAACGGATATTTCGTTTGAAGAGATGAAGATGTTTGTAACAGAGTACCGTCAAAAACTGAAAAAGGTTGAGCAGGTTGAAATCGCAGGCCATGGACAAAAAATGAATGGAATATGGTATTATATCGTCGGTGATCAAGAAAGAGAAAAGATAACGTCTACGTTACAAGCGTATATGGAATGATTCTCAACACAAAACCCCCTTTTTGAGTAAAGGGGGTTTTTGTGTGTGGAGTAGAATATCGAAGTTTTAGGTTATTTTGATTATTTTTTAGTGGGGGGATTGAACAGACTATCTTCCAATGATTTGATCAATCGTGGTTTGAAATACGTCCGCTAATCTTGTTAGCGTTTCCAAGTTTGGTTCTCTGCGATCTTTCTCATAATGTGATAAAGAAGCCCGACTGATACCAATACGTTCGGATAGCTCTTCCTGGGTCCAACCTTTTTGCTCCCGCAATTTTGCAATGCGAGATCCATATGACATTCACAATCACCTCTCTACAAGTTCCATTAATTTAGAGCAAACCTACATCATATAAAACATCTAATATGATACAAAATGTATCTTAAATTCCATCGATCGTCAATACATATTGTATCATTTATTAAAAATTTAGAAAAAAATGTATCTTTATCTTTCCGATAATCATGGCTATCCCAGGTCCTGTAGTCTTATCATAATTTGCTTGATTTAGGTTTGACAAAGAGTAACAATTTATATAGAATTTTTGTAGTGGATACATTTTGTATCATACTGTGCATAGATATAGATGCATCTATCCCGAAAGAGGAGATGACGGGATGAAAGAAGTGATGATGTATTGCGTCAGTTGCTGTCGGATGCTTCCTATTGCACAAAGCCACAGCTTGTATAAAACCGGATTCTATAAGCATAATGTTCCGGCGGGAGTCTGCAAGGCGTGTCAATCGGCTTTGTTGGTGCATCGCGAGTAGACGGCTCCAATAACAGCAAATATAGGGGTCATGCATTCAACAATTTTGTCCTTTGCTCTAGTATTGTATAATTGTGGAGATTGCATGATACAAGGGCAAAGGAGAATAGATTACATGAAGCAGGAACCGCTGGTAAGACTGCTCGGGGTTACGAAGAAAATCTCGTCCAAGGTTTTGGTGGATAATGTGACTTTAGATATCCCATCTGGGCAAATCTTCGGGTTTCTTGGACCGAACGGGGCTGGCAAGACAACAACCATTCGCATGATGGTCGGGCTGATGTCCATCACTCAAGGGGATATTACCATCGGGGGTTACAGCATACAGAAGAATTATGAGCAGGCAGCCGCCCAGATTGGCGCGATTGTCGAGAACCCGGAGATGTATAAATTTTTGTCTGGTTATAACAACCTGAAGCATTTTGCGCGCATGATGCAGGGCATTACCAAGGAACGTATCGATGAGGTGGTGGAACTCGTAGGGCTCGGGAATCGGATTCATGAGAAAGTGCAGACCTATTCGCTGGGGATGCGCCAACGGCTCGGCGTGGCGCAGGCACTGCTGCACCGGCCGAAGCTTCTGATCCTGGACGAGCCTACGAATGGATTGGACCCGCAGGGCATTCGGGAGCTGCGAGATTATTTGCGCAGATTGACGCAGGAGGAAGGGACGACCGTATTCGTCTCCAGTCATTTGCTGTCCGAGATGGAGCTAATGTGTGATACCGTTGGCATTATACGCCACGGCAAGCTGATTGATATCCGGCAGCTGCGGACGGCTGAGGGAGAGCGTGTGTTTGAAGAGACGGCGTTTACCGTCAATGACGCGGAAGCAGCGGCGGCGCTGCTCCAAGAATTCCAAGCGTCAGCCCGCGATCACCGAATCATTGTCCGTGGTGACGAGAATATGATTGCGGATATCAACGCGACATTGGTCGGAGCCGGCATACGCGTCTATGCCATACAGCCGGTGACCCGTTCCCTTGAGGATCAATTCTTGGAAATGACGGGAGGGGGATTCGTTGTTGAATAAATTTACCCGTCTTGTAGCCAATGAGAATATGAAAATTTATTATCGCGTACGGACATGGGTCATGCTGGCGATTCTTCTCTTGTTTAATGTGGCTATGCCTACCATGCTGTACTTTACGAATGCGCCGATGGATGTCTGGACCGTATTCACATGGACGGAGAGTTTCACCATCTACCTGAGTACGATCTTCACCGTGATCATCGCGGCGGATATCGTGGCAGGGGAGTTTGCCGGAGGGACGATCAAATTGCTGCTGATTCGGCCATGGAGCCGAGGGAAGATTCTGTTGTCCAAATTCACCGCTCTGATTCTATTCGGTCTGCTCTGTGCAGGAATCACGGCTGTGGTAGGGATCGCTATGTCGCTGCTGTTATTCTCCGGAAATACCGGATTGTCGGGCGGATTCGAGGGATCTTCGATGAACAATTCGCTGCTTCTCCTGCTGACCGATACGACCCAGGCGCTGGTCATCTCGCTGATTGCGTTTATGCTTTCTACGGTGTTTCGTTCTGGCGGTTTGGCGATTGGCTTATCGCTGCTGGTGCTGTTCACCAAGGATATTTTCGGCTTTATCTTTAATCCGGAGCGGTTTGCATGGGCGAAGTACTTACTCTTTCTCCACACCGACCTGAGCGGTTACATTCAGTCGCCGGTCGGACCGGGGGGAGTGGGGCTCGGGTTCTCCATCACCATTCTGGTTGTTTATAGTTTGTTGTTCATGCTCATCTCTTGGTTGGCCTTTACGAGGAGAGACGTTGCAGCTTAATTTTATGAATAAGAAAAGAGCTCCTTCTGCCCGTGTGAACATGGATGGGAAGGGGCTCTTTGATGATGTCGGCTGAAAGAACTAGCCGCTCTATATAAAACTGCCGGGTTCGAGTGGTCGTCCATACGCTTAGGTTAACCTGCTTCCGAACGCTGAAGCGGCAGTGTGGTGTCCGTTGACTCTGCAGCATCTTGATTGGAGGTTGGATGGTCCATTCGGCTAGCCCCATTCAGGAGTCCGCCTTCCATAACGATCAGGGAAGCGGCGTAAACATCCCCGTACATTTGTCCCGTAGGCGTAATGGTCAGTTTGTTTTCTGCCGTTACATCGCCATACACCTTGCCGGCCACGATGACCTCCCGAGCGGAGATATTGGAGCGGGCAATGGCTTCTTCGCCGATCGTGACACAGCCTTGGCTTTCGATGGAGCCGTTAAAGCGGCCGTCAATCCGCAGGTTTTCTTCGCATTGAAGCACACCTTCCACTTCGCTTCCCGGCCCAATCAGCGTATCCGTTCTCTCTGAAGCCCGCTTGTTCTTGTTTTTCTTTTTCATATTATATTCCTCCTCACCAAGATTGGATGTTGTTACTGCAGATAAGGCAACGGGTCAATCGTCTGGTTGTTTTTGACGACCTGAAAATGAAGATGAGGGCCTGTGCTTCGCCCGGAGGAACCCAGCTTGCCGATGGTATCACCTTGATCGACATAATCGCCTACCGACACGTCCAGGCTGTTTAGATGCATGTACCAGGTCTCCAGTCCATTTGGATGTTTGACGACGATATAAAGCCCTCGAGCTCCGCTGCGTTCCGCTGCCGTCACCTCACCGGCACCGGCGGCATAGATCGGATCGCCGGTTTTACCGGCAATATCGATGCCGGCATGATAGGCCGAACGCCCGGTAAAAGGATCGCTCCGATAACCAAAATTCGATGTCAGCCGCTTAGAGGTGGTCGGCCATAGAGAGGGTGTGCCTTCACGTTTCTCTTGGGTTTCCTGAGCCTGATCCAGCGTACGCGGAATATGCTGCTCCATGCGAGAAATCAACTGCTGAATCTCTTCAAAATCATCCTGAGTCTCCTTCGCGAGACTTAACATTCCATTCTCATGAACGGCAATGAATTCCCCTCCGACATGCTGCTTATCCTCAGCCGTGATGGAGGAGGTCTGTCCTGACAAGCTGCCGTGCTTCTGAATAAACTGCTGAAGCTCCTGCTCCAGCTGCTGAACGCGCTCCATCTGGACCTTCGTTTGCTCTGCTTCGCCCGACAGCTGAATGATGGCTTTGTTTAGACGTTCTATGGCTTCTTCCTTGTCGGTAACCGTCACTTCCATCTTTAAGGCTTCCAGGTTTTTGAGCATCAGCTGCTGCTCCAGCCCCGAGATCGTCTGGGCCGACTGGATCTGCAGGGAAACGATCAGTCCGGCGATGGACAAAATAGCGGCCGCGGGCACCGCTATCATTAGAGGCTTGGACAGATGGATCTGTTTGACTGAATGCTGGGCATCCCGAAGCACCAGCAAGGTTAAGCGTTGTTTACGGTGTGTGGTTTTCATGGCATCTCCCTTCCATACATCGTTTATGGATCATGGTACCCGCTAGACTTGGCCAGCTCCTTATCTAGTATGTATTCTATTCTTTCGAAGAACATGTCAAAAAATATTAATTAAGAGAATTTATTCAGTATGGTGCGCCATTGGGTAATTGAATAAATACATATGGAATTGGTCAATGATGTAGTGTAGTTAATCGATTCAAAATACGACTATTATTCATGGTGAGGAGGCTGCCGGTATGGTGTGGCTTCTGGTTGCACTTATTACTTTTATTTTGCAGATGGTTGCAGTGCTGTTGCTGGAGTTTCGGAATCCGTCCAAGGCCGTGGCCTGGCTGTTTATTTTATTTTGCCTCCCATTGATCGGGTTTGTACTCTATTTCTTTGTGGCTAGGGACTATCAGAAGCGATTGAAGATTCGCAAGCGGGGCTCCAGACTGTTTCAGGAGCTTAGGGGACACCTGTGGGATCGGGCCGCCGTTGTTTGGAACAAGGAAGGCATGAACAATGCGGAATTTCATCATAATGACCGTTTGTTCAATCTGCTCAATCACTTGTCGGAGAGTCCGATTACAGGCTGTAATCAGAGCCGCGTGTTGACGGATGGAGAAGAGACTTACGATGCCATGCTGCGTGCTATGGAACAGGCCAAAGACCACATCCATGTGGAGTTCTATATCTTTCGTCATGACCGGATCGGCACGAAGTTTCAGGAGGTCATGATCCGAAAGGCGCAAGAAGGCGTCAAGGTACGCCTGGTTTGTGACGGGCTTGGCAGTTATAAACTTAAGAAAACGTTCATTCGGCGGTTCAAGGAATCGGGAGTGGAGTTCTATTTCTTCCTGCCCGCCATGGTTTCGATGTTCAGCCGCAGAATCAATTACCGGAATCACCGTAAAATCGTCGTGGTGGATGGGATAATCGGTTTTCTTGGCGGGATTAACGTCGGGGACGACTATCTGGGCGAATATCCGAAAATGGGCTACTGGCGCGACACGCATCTGGAGGTAAAGGGAGATGCGGTCTACTTCCTGCAAAATGTGTTTTTGCATGATTGGAAGCTCGCATCCGGAGAACGCATTGCGGATTTCGGGCTGTTCCCGGAGCATCAATGCACCGGGGATGAACAAGTGCAAATATTGAGCAGCGGACCGGATCTGAACTGGAATGCCATCCAGGAGATGTGCTTTGGGGCGATATCCGTAGCCAAAGAACGGATATGGATCACTACGCCTTATTTCATTCCGGATGAAGGAATATATGAAGCGCTGAAGACGGCGGCGGTGAGTGGTGTGGATGTACGCATCATTATTCCGGATCGTGCCGATTCCCGTTTTGTAAAAATGGCGAGCTTGTCCTATGTGGAAGAGCTGTTGGCAGCGGGAGTTACCTTCTACGAGTATGAAAAAGGATTCATCCATGCCAAGGTGCTCATTGTGGACGAGCTTCTCGGCTCGGTCGGTACGGCGAATATGGATATGCGGAGTTTTTTCTGTAATTTCGAGCTGACCGCCGTGCTGTTTGATCAGCTGCCTATAGAGCGGTTGGTTGCGGATTTTAAGGAGGATCTTAAACAGAGCAGGCTTATGGATCCGGAGGTGTTTCGTCAGCGCGGAAGATGGCAGAAAGCTGCCGAAATATTATGTAGGATGCTGTCTCCCATGCTTTAGCTTTAACATCTTACGCGGAATGCAGGGTAAAGTGAAATTCAGGAAGAAGCCTGAAAGTTCTATGTCCAGCATTTGTTTATATGATAGAATATTTATAAGGTTTTCACTTATAAATATAAATTAGCTTATTTTTCATAAGTTGAACGGGGGAGATTTATGTCAAGTGATGTGAAGATTCTTGCACAAGTGAAAGCGGAGCAGCAGAAGCCGGAGAATCCCAAGGCAGGCTCAACCACCTTGAAGCTTCTCCGTCGTCTGGTGTTCTTAACTTTCGGTGCGGTACTAATGGCAGTAGGGCTGGAGATCTTTCTGGTGCCCAACAAAATTATTGACGGAGGCATTACCGGGATATCCATTATGGTTTCCCATATCACGGATTTTCCGCTTGGTATATTCCTGACCTTATTCAACCTTCCATTTTTGTTTATGGGATATAAACATATCGGGAAAACTTTTGCATTATCCACGCTGTTCGCTGTAGTGATCATGTCCATTGGAACTTATTTTCTGCATCCCGTCGATCCGATTACCATCGATCCGCTGCTAGCGGCCGTGTTCGGCGGCGTTCTGCTCGGGGTCGGGGTTGGTCTTGTAATCCGGTCCGGCGGCTCCTTGGACGGCACGGAAATCGTAGCCATTCTGATCAACAAGAAGACACCGTTCTCTGTTGGGGAAATCGTGATGTTCATTAACGTATTTATTCTGGGCAGTGCTGGATTTATTTTCGGTTGGGATCATGCCATGTACTCGCTCATTGCTTATTACCTGGCGTTTAAACTGATTGACATTACAATCGAAGGCATCGATCAATCCAAATCGGTATGGATTATCAGTGATAAGCATAAGGAGATCGGTGATGCGTTAACCCAACGTTTGGGACGCGGCGTAACCTATCTGGATGGAGAGGGTGCTTATTCCGGGGACAGCAAGAAGGTTATCTTTGTTGTCATCACCCGTTTGGAAGAAGCGAAACTCAAATCCATCGTGGAAGATTGGGATTCCCAGGCTTTTGTTGCCATCGGTAACATCCATGATGTGAAGGGCGGCCGCTTTAAGAAGAAGGCCATACATTAATCACCATGAAGTGCTATGTTCCACCCATGTTCAGAGTTAACACGGGTGGAGCATTTTTTTGTTTAAGGGGTGTCTGAGCGCAAGTGAAGCGTCTTCTTCTCCCGCCCATAATGGCGAATGATTATTGTCATTGCCTGCACAGCCGCGGATTGACCGACAGCCTGGTTCACGGTTCCGGTGAAATAGAGTCCTGATTCAGGATGATGGAAGGCAAATGCGCCGGATTGACCCCAGTGACCGATGAGTCCCCGTCCCAGGCTGATTGGAGATAGCGGCTGTCTTGAAATGCCGGTGCCATAGAAAAAGGGGCCCGGTGCCCAGAGAAAGTTCCATTGTCGCTGGAGTTCATCCAGATCACCTATCGGAAACAGTTTCCCGTTAAAAAAGGAGCGCAGGAACATCATCGTTTCCCTTGCCGTTGAGACGATGCCGCCTTCCGCTCCGATTGACGCCATGTACAGAGGAAGATCCAAACGCTTTTTCTTATAATAGAAAGGAACGGGGCTGGTATCCTCGGGATCATGAAAAAAATACGTCTGCATCAGATTCAGCCTGTCGAAAATGTACTCCTTGAATACGTTCTGAATGGGTTCGCCCTTGATATTCTCGATTATTCGGCCAAGCAGCCGGTAATTGGTGTCGGAATATTGGGCTTTATTTCTCTGGCCAGGTTTGAATCTGGGCTTTTGCCGTCTGGCGGCATCCAATGTTTTGTCCAGACTCCAAGCCTGATCATGCCCGGCGATGAGGTCGGAGAAGACCTTTCCAGAAAAATAGTCCGGGATGCCTGACGTGTTGGACATTAACTGTTTGACGGTGATTTCTTCAGAGTAATCCTTGTTCTCCACCATATGCAGTCCCGCCATGATCTCTTCGGGGAGGTACTTGCCGATAGGATCATCGAGCCCAATCCGCTGCTCGGATCGTAATTTCAATATTACGGCTGTCACGTACAATTTGGTCACGCTGGCAATGAAATAGCGGTCTTCAGTCTTCATTGCCCCGCCGCTGCTGACAAGGGATAGTGATTGCTCCTGGTCCTCGACGCACAGAACCGTGCTAAACACATTCTTTTTATTGGCGATCTGTTCCAACCATTCATCCAGAAGCGACTGCTCCAGGGCTCTTCCCATTCTCCGTATACCTCCTATAGATCGAAATGTATCGACACCTAACGCAGATTCATTTCTCTTGCTGTTTCCGCAAGCGAGCGGCACGTATGAAATCTTGAGCAGCCTCGTCCATCATATGGATCATCTTGTCGTCATCAACGCTCTCCGTGAACAGATCATTGGCTAGCATGATACAGAGACCTGTCTGAAAGGTTTGCATTTTCAATAAAATAGATTGCAGCTCCTGATCAGAAAATCCCGCAAGCTCCGGATCTAACTTCATTAACCCGATAACCTCACGAATTTGTTCGGGGGTATTCTTCATGTGGGGATTGTTCTTCATTATCAAATCCCGGTAGAGCACAGGGTATTCCTTGGCGAATCGGAGACTTGCCATGCCGATATCCCGGAAAGGCTGACCGGACTTCTGCTCTGTAATCAATCCACGGGCTACCTGGAAGGTCTTATCGACGACCTGTTGAATCAGTTCTTCAGCATCGTTGAAATTGACATAGATCGGCGCGATGGAGCTGCCCAGACGTTCAGCTACTTTACGAATCGTAATGGACTCGATCCCATCGGTCTGGGCAATGTCAAATGCGGCTAGCACGATATCTTGTTTGGTGAATCTCGTTTTCGGTGCCATGACTGTCTGCAACTCCTTAGATAATTTATATGTGGAACAGTTGATACATATCACATGATATTTAATGATTATAAAGCTTAAATGGACGGAGTTCAACCGATTATCATGTGGTGCGCTGAAGGTTGGTTTGTAAATCCAGTAAAATCCACTTATAATAAGAACATATGTTTGTTAAAATATGAAATAATTCAAGATAGTAATACAGGATCAGAGGGGAGGAAGAGGAATGGCTCGTACGCATTATGAACGTATAACCACCAAACAGACTTTAAACAGAGTGAAGGAAGAGAGGATGCCCTTCGATTGGTCCATCAATCCGTACCGCGGGTGCGGGCATGGCTGCAGCTTTTGTTATGCTCGCGCTTTCCAATCCTTCATCGGCATGGGGGCGGAGGATGAGTTTCAGCATCATATCTTTATGAAGTCGAATGCAGCGGAAGCGCTGGAGAAGCAGTTATCGAGTGCAGCGAAGAAGTTTGATCATGATATTGAAGCGATGCAAAGATCAATAGGACAGGTTACGATCGGTACGGCAACCGATCCGTATCAGCCGATCGAGAGCAAGGAGGGCATTACGCGGGAGTGCCTGAAGCTGCTAGCTAAATACCGCATTTCCACGAGCATTACAACGCGATCTCCGCTCGTGCTCAGGGATATGGACATATTGTCCCGGATGGAGAATGTATCTGTCAACATGAGCCTCAACACGCTGAATGGGGACATCATCCGGAAGCTGGAGCCGGCATCGCCTCATCCGGAGGGCAGGCTCGATACGATCCACCGATTATCGGCTGCAGGCATAAGAACGGGTTTGTTTGTGGCGCCTGTGCTGCCTTTTTTGACGGATAAGGAATCGGAGCTGAGGGAGCTCTTGTCGCAGGCGAAGGTAAGGGGCGTTTCCTTTGCCATGATCTCGCTGCTGAGACTCTCACGCGATGTGAAGAAATGGTATATCGAAACACTGAAACACCAGTTTCCTGAAGTGGTTCAGCCTTACCGTGAGTTATATGCGCAGGGCGCATATGCCGAAGAGCATTACGTACGCTCCTTCAAGTCGATGGCAGCTAGGCTGCTGAACGAATGTGAACTGAATGGACTGACCCCGGGGGCATCTGCTGCTGGCGTGAGCCAGTCCGGGACGATCGGAAGCGGGACTTCTCAAGAGGACGGGGCGCAGGTGGAAGGCGCTCGCGATCATCTTCGTTCAGCGCAAGATTTGGCTGCTGTTTCTGTGAAGCCAAGGAAGCTGCCGCAACCGGCCGCACCGGTCTCCGGGGAGGAGCTTATGCCGGATGTTGAGCAGCTATCCTTTCCTTTTTGACGCTGCCTTTCCTTGAGGCTTCAGATGTCGGATGACGTTCTCTATCGGTTGAGGAGGCAGGGTCTGCAGCAGGTCCCCCTTCTCTCTTAATCGTTCCTCGATGTTCAGCAGATGAAACTCCGTGGGAGAAACGTCCTGACGGACCTCGTCCCAAGTGAGCGGCGTAGAGACGGTCCCCAGCCGCCGGGCCCGCGGGGTATAAGGAGCGGCGAGTGTCCTTCCGCTGTAATGCTGAAGATAATCGAAGTAGATTTTATCGCCGCGGTTCTTCTTCAGCCGTTCAATAGTGAACAGCTTGGGGAATTTCTCGGTTACATATTGCCCCACGAATTGGCCGACCGTTCGAAGTTCATCGAACGTAATGCCTTCCTGAATGGGAACGATGATCTGGACCCCGGTAGCACCTGATGTTTTCGGGACGGAGGACAGACCCAACGAGCTCAGTACGTCCCCCACAATGGCAGTCGCCTCCATGATGCGCGGCTCCTCCGGCAGCGTGGGATCCAGATCAATCATCCATTCGCAGGGCAGATTGCTGCCTGCGAGGTGCAGTGAAGGGTGAAACTCAAGCGCAGCCAGGTTCCCCAGCCAGAGCAGCTCCGGCAGTCCGTTGAGCAGCACGTAGTTAATATTTTCGTGCACATAGGTCTGAACAAAAGGAGGCAGCGGCTCCGGCGCATTTTTCTGATAGAAGGATTCGCCTTCGGCTCCGTGCGGATACCGGATGGTCGTGAGCAGCCTGCCTCGGCAGTACCGGAGCAGGAACGGGGAGATGGCCGCAAGCTTTTGCAGATACATCGCTTTGGTAATGCCGACTTCCGGCCAAAGCGGTTTGTCTGGATTCGTAATTTGAATCTCCTGTCCCTCGATCGTCAGGGTGCCTTTGACGGTACGAGCCATATGGTTTACACCCCCTCAATCGATACGAGTTTGGGATGGCGCATCATGCCATCCTGACTCCACTCGAGAAATGTGACCTGAACTGAAAGCGGCTGGCTAAGCCAGGCCAGCTGTTCCTTCTTCAGGTCGGTATGGAGCATACTCCATACCGCGTCAGCACGATGCATTTCGGCATATTGCAGCAGCCTCTTCTTCGTCTGCTCATTCAGTCCCAGGGAAGCACGGCCGATGTAATTGCCATCGTCATCGGCAATGACAAGGCTGGCCACACGGCCTTCCCTGATGATCATGGCGACGGCGGTGGCTGTCATGTTCACGGCAATCTTTTTCTTGTACCAATCCTGGTGTTTCTTGCCTTCACGATAAGGAGAGGAAAGGCGCTTCATTACAATGCCTTCCCATCCCCGTGCTTCGGCCCAATTCCATAAACGCTCGCCTTCAAGAAACAGATCCGCGGTCAGCAGGCCCGGCGTATCGGAAACAATCTCCTTCAGGCGGTGGTGACGTTCAAGATAGGGCAGCTTACGCAAGTCTTGGTCGCCGTCCACCAGAATATCGAAGAGAACATAAGTAAACAGGGGAGCGTTCGTGCTGATCGCACGCGAACGCTCCCGCTGAAGTACCTTCTGAAACACGGGACGACCCAGCTCCGGATGAAAATAGACAACCTCACCATCCAAAAGAAGACGCCGTTCATGCAAGCCCGATAATGCCTGAACGACTTCGGGATACAGCGACGTTTTATCGAGCAGCTTGCGGGAATATAGCGATACGCGGTTTTGGTCAAGTCCGGCGAGTATGCGCACACCATCCCATTTCAGTTGATAACCCCAATCCTCGCCCGTCGTGATTTGATCCGTCGAGATCGGTGCCATCGGCTCTTTGGGCAGCAGATTCTGCATTTGTCCCATACGGATTAGGATGTGGAGTCGGATTTCTTGGATTTGGTTGTTCGGCGCTTCGGCTTCGGTGCGTCAAGCTCGCCTTCTCCGCCGCTGACCTTGGCAGCAGGTTCTTTGGCTGCCGTCTTCCGGGTCGTTTTACGCGGCTTCGGTTTGGTGCCCGGATCCGTTCCGATCGGCTTTACAGCCTCGATGCTTGCCTGGAGGGCAGCCATCAGATCGACAACGTTGGTCTCCTGACGAGCAGGGGCAATTTTGATTTCTTCACCGGATACTTTACTGTTGATCAGATCCAGCAGACGTTCGCGATAATCATCCGTGTATTTCTCAGGATCAAAGGGAGTCGACAACTGGTCAATCAGCAATTTGGCCATATCGAGTTCCTTGGAGTTGACCTCGGTTCTTTCAGGCAAATTCGGGACCTGGGAGATTGGCCGGATCTCATCCGGGTAGAAAATCGTCTCAATCGACAAGCATTCATCGAGCACCCGGATCGCCGCCAAACTGCTCTTCGAGCGAATGGCGATTTTGGCGATGCCGATTTTGCCGGACTGCTTCATCGCTTCCAGCAGGAGCCGATATGCGTTTGCGCCTGCTTGATCCGGCGAGAGGTAGTACGTCTTTTGAAAATAAATCGGGTCAATTTCGGTCAGATCCACAAAGTCCAGAATCGTTATATTTTTGCTGTTCTGTTCCGCCAGCTGCTCCAATTCCTCTTTTTCGAACAGCACGAATTTCCCCTTCTCATACTCGTATCCCTTCGTAATTTCCTCCCAGGCCACTTCCTCTTCACATACCGGACATTTGCGGATGTAAGAGAGCGGGCTGCCGCACTCCTTGTGAATGTACCGCATCGAAATATCCTTATCTTCCGTGGCCGAGAACATCTTGACAGGGACGTGCACCAGACCAAAGCTGATCGCGCCCTTCCATACCGTATGCATTCTATGAAACCTCCTATCAAATTCTAATATGTTTGGGTATGACCGTGTAGTAAACGTAATAAACGACTACTATGACTTTTTGTACTACCTCTATCAGTGTGCCCAAAAAAAGACTCTAGTATGAGTTATAGCTCAGGATTGCATAATTAGAACCTGTTTGTGGCATATTGACGTTGAACGCTGCCTGTATAAGGAGGTAATTTTCGTCATGACGGAGCCTAGAGAAACCCACACGTCGGAAGAGATACAGAAGGACAGGGCCTCGGATCATTCCGCTGCAGAATCGGTGAACGGGGACATGGTGGATTGGAACAGCCTGACCTCGGAGGAGAGCGAGATCTCTCGGGAATCTACGATGTTCGATATTGACCGGATGATCAACGAAGGCCTTGGCGGAGGCAATGTCACCATAGATAATGGGCTGATCGGCCCTTCCACAACCGATACGATGGACATCGTGGACGAATCGCCAAGAAATAGGGAGAAGGAGGATTAAACGTATGGAGATACAGCGCGCCGTAGAGATTTTCAACTCCAAGGATATTTACAAGGTCAACCTGGAAGGGGAGTCCGTGTGGATCGAGCATGTGGATCAGCAGAACGGAATGGCCACCGTCCAGGTCGGCTCCCGTCCGACCAATACGCTGACTGTAGACGTAGACCGGCTAAAAGAAGGCGAATAGCTTATTGCAGGGCCTCTAGTTTTCCGGGAAACTGTTTAATAAACACGAAAAAATACACCTTACTCGGGACTCCGTAAGTTGGAACCCGGATAAGGTGTGTTTGTGTTGACCCTGCCGTTAACGAATCTCTCTGAAAAATAACCGGATATCTTCAGTCAGCAGATCAGGAGCTTCCAATGCGGCGAAATGGCCGCCGCGGTCGAACTCTGACCAATGGACGACATTGTACTGCTGCTTGACCATACTGCGAATGGAGAGATCGTTGGGAAAGACTGCCACACCGGTAGGTACCGAGGAATATGGTGCCGGTGCTCCCCAATTGTTCGAGCTTTCTTTATAGATTCTTGCGGAGGAGCCTGCCGTTGCTGACAGCCAATAGATCGAGACATTCGTAAGAAGGAGCTCAAGGTCTACCGCATCCTCGGGAAGATCGGCCGTTGGATCGGTCCACTCCTTAAACTTCTCTACTATCCATGCAAGCTGCCCAACAGGGGAATCCGTTAAGCCGTAGGAAAGCGTCTGGGGTCTGGTCGCCTGAAGGATGGCATATCCGGACCCTTCAAATCCACCACCGGCTAATTCATCATAGCGAAGTTTCTCTACAGCTGTAAGGTTCTCGCTTTCAGCCGGATCTCCGGTTGGAAACACAGACAGACCGTTACAATGTACGCCAACGATTCGCTCTGCAGCGATCCGGCCAAGTTCCGTTGAAACCATGCTCCCGGTATCTCCCCCCTGTGCTCCATATCGTTCATAGCCCAGGCGGCGCATTAATTCATCCCACGCTTTAGCGACACGCTCGATATTCCATCCGCGTTCGGTTGTATGCCCGGAGAAGCCGAAGCCCGGGAGGGACGGGATTACGAGATGAAATGCATCGGACGAATTCCCACCGTACTTGCCGGGATTGGTGAGCGGTTCCATCATACGCGTGAACTCTACAATCGATCCGGGCCAGCCATGGGTTATGATTAGAGGAAGTGCTTCAGGCTCAGGGGAGCGAACATGCAGGAAGTGAATGTTTTGCCCATCGATGGTGGTCGTATATTGAGGGAATTCATTCAACATGGCTTCATATTTACGCCAATCGTAAACATCCTTCCAATAGGTTGATAACTCTTTCAGGTAAGACAGCGGCGTGCCATATTCCCAGTGATGATCCTCCAGGTCATCAGGCCAGCGAGTGCGGGTCAAACGTTCCTTAAGGTCAAGCAGGTCCGACTCTGGAATTTGAATGCGAAATGGAAGTATGGTTTCTTCAGAAAATGGGGCTGTATTCGATACATTCGTGGGGTTCATTATAATCCTCCTCAAATCTTTTTATCATCGTTATGGTTTCACTATAATGTCTGATGATTGACTACATAGTGTCAGTGTTTGAAACCTGGTTTGGCGTTTCTTTTGTCAATTGAGTTATGAAGGCGAAACTCATGTTCTTGCAGCGGGTTGGGAGGACCGATATAATGAAGATCAAGTATTTTGAGATATGGGCAAACTAAGTAAAGGGTGGGTTATCAGTGAACAATGGCCGTACGGAGGGCCAGTTTCGAATGATTTCAAGCAGTCTGGAGGAGACGGGGCAGCTTGCTGCTTGGCTGGCCGCTAGAGCGGAGCCAGGGACTGTCATCGGACTGGACGGGGATCTTGGAGCAGGAAAAACGGCATTCTCCAAACAATTTGCACAGCATCTTGGTGTGAACGGGGTTGTGAATAGCCCGACATTTACGATTATTAAAGAATATGAGGGGCGTTTGCCGCTCTACCATATGGATGTGTACCGTTTGTCGGTCGATGAAGCGGATGAGCTCGGGTTGGATGAGTATTTTTTTGGCGAAGGGGTTTGTCTCGTGGAATGGAGCAGTCTGATCACTGAGCTGTTGCCTGAGCGGTATCTGCATATCCAGCTTGAAACAACAGGTGAAACGCACCGGACCATCACACTTTCAAGCCAGGGCGAGCCCTATGGCGAGTGGTGCCGGGATTTGAATGAAAAATGGGGTAGCTGGAATGAACAACAATGACACGAAGCCGCAGCAGCGGTTTTTGGCGCTGGATACGTCTACGGCATCGCTGGCGGTATCCGTGATGGAGCAGGACAAGCTGCTGTCGGAAGTGAACACGAATGCAGACCGCAATCACTCGGTGCATCTGCATCCGGTGATGGCACAGGCGCTTGCTGAAGCAGGCCTCGGCATGGACCAGATGGACGGCATTGCCGTGGGAGTAGGGCCGGGATCTTATACAGGGATCCGGATTGCGGTAACGGCTGCCAAAACATTGGCATGGGCTAATCGCATCCCGCTTGTCGGGGTATCCAGCCTGCATGCCCTTGCATGGGGGGGCCTGAAGTCAGGATGGAACGAAGCCGAGCCAAAGGCGGGAGTCCACTGGATCATTCCGCTGCTGGATGCAAGACGGGGGCAGGTGTACACGGCATTATTCGCTGCCGATTCAGAGAGTCAGGAGAGTGCGCCGATACGTCTGGAGGCAGACGGTATTCGCCTGATGCAATCCTGGGTGGAAGCCATTAAGGAACGCATCAGCAAGCTGCCTGAAGAGGAACGCCCGATCTGCCTTTGGTTTATTGGGGAAGTGGAACTCCATGCCGAAACCGCCCGCAGGCTTGAGCCGGGGTTCGGAGAACGGCTGCATATTTATCCGTACTCGCTCGAAGGCCGCTGGATGGGGTACTTGGGCGCAGCGAGGCTGCTCGCCGGTGAAACGGATGATGTGCATACGCTGGTACCCAATTATACACAGCTTTCCGAAGCGGAAGCGAACCTGCTGCGTAAGCGGTGAAGGGAGCGTAGGATTCGTCATGGATCAGCAGAAGAAGCCGGTAGATGGTGAAGACGGTTTGTCCTTTCGGTTGATGACCCTGGAGGATATTCCGGAGGTTCTCGTGGTGGAGCGCGAAGCGTTCACCGTGCCCTGGACCGAGGAAGCTTTTCACAATGAGCTGAAACTGAATCATTTTGCACGTTATATGATTATGGAGTACGAAGGCAAAACGGTAGGATATGCAGGCATGTGGACGATCGTGGATGAAGCGCACGTTACAAATATTGCGCTGCTGGAGCAGTACCGCGGACGCAAGTGGGGCGATCGTCTGCTTACGGAATTGATGAAGACGGCTGCCTATATGGGAATGGAGAAAATGACGCTGGAAGTCCGGGTATCCAATCACGTGGCCCAGCACTTATATATCAAAAAAGGGTTTAAACCAGCCGGTGTCCGGAAGGGGTATTATTCCGATAATCAGGAAGACGCACTCATCATGTGGGCAGATCTGCCCCCTTATCGGGAGGACGATGGCGAGGAAGGAAGTCAAAGGCTATCATGAATGAAGAAAGAGTAGACCGGCAGCACAGCTGCATATTGGCGATAGAAACGAGCTGCGATGAAACCTCGGTTGCCGTTGTGAAGGATGGCTGCGAGGTTTTGTCCAGTGTCATTGCCAGCCAGATTGAGACGCATAAAGCTTTTGGCGGGGTGGTCCCCGAGGTGGCTTCCCGCAAGCATGTGGAGAGTATCACGCTCATTATTGAACAAGCCGTAGCTGAGGCCGGCATTGAAATGAAGGATTTGTCGGCGATCGCCGTAACACAGGGTCCTGGCCTGGTTGGAGCGCTTCTCGTTGGCGTTATGGCTGCTAAAAGCCTGGCGTTTGCGCTTGGCAAGCCGCTGATTGGAACACATCATATTGCGGGTCATATCTATGCCAATCGTTTTGTGGGCGATATCGCTTACCCTTGCATGGCGCTGGTTGTTTCCGGCGGTCACACCGAGCTGGTCTACATGAAAGACGAAGGCAGCTTTGAGTTGATCGGCAGGACGCGGGATGATGCGGTTGGCGAAGCGTACGACAAGGTGGCCAGGGCGCTTGGCTTCCCGTATCCCGGGGGTCCGCATGTCGACCGAATGGCATTGGAGGCTGAGGAGGTCGTAGAGCTTCCCCGCGTATGGCTGGAGCCGGATTCCTACGACTTCAGTTTCAGCGGTCTGAAATCGGCTGTATTAAATGTCGTCAATCAGAGCAAAATGCGTGGTGAGGAAGTCCGGACGGAAGCGATAGCCCGGGGTTTCCAGGAATCCGTGGTCGAAGTGCTCGTGGAAAAGGCGGTTCGTGCGGTCAGAGCATATGATGCCAAGCAGCTGCTGCTGTGCGGCGGCGTTGCCGCCAATCGCGGACTCCGTAAAGCCTTGGCTGAACGCTGCGAGCAGGAAGGGATATTGCTGACGATCCCGCCATTTCAGTATTGTACCGATAACGGAGCGATGATTGCTGCCGCGGCGCATCTGAAATGGAAGCAGGAGAGCTTTACGCCGCTCGATATGAAAGCCGACCCGCAAATGTCGCTGGAGCTATGGGCGGAGCCGTCAAACTAGAGACGCTTGACACGTCTTTGTATAGGACGTATAATCTTGATCAAATTCCAGAATGTTGAAACGCGAAGAACAGGACCAGTAAGGTGAACCTTGGATGAAGAGAGCTGCGGGACGGTGCAACGCAGACGAGAGGGACCTGAACTCACCTGGGAGCGGAGCTGGGGAACCTTGCGCAGTGAAGTGCCGGTCAGGCACGGATTGGATTGCGGAGTTTGACCTTGCTACGGGATGGCCTCCGTGAGAATGGCTGCGCACAGATCATTTGTGATTTGGCGATCTGAGGGGGCTTTAGGTCCGGGAGACAGCAGGATGTTCCCGGGAGCTTAGAGTCAACAAGAGTGGTACCGCGATAGGATAGCCTGTCGTCTCTTGAATAAGAGATGGCAGGCTTTTTTGCATGCTTGGACAGCTAAATGCTAATCAATCTGATAAAGAGCTTCACTTCCAATCCGCAGATAAAAGCGGAATCTCCGGATATAGTGATCCGAAGGATATGATAGTCAGCATAACAACATATCGAATAAACGCAATGAACGGGAGCAGTAAAAGGGAGCCGTCTACAGAGAGCTGCGAGTTTGGTGTAACGCAGCGGCAGCAACCTTCGAATCTCGCCCGGGAGCGGAAGAGGGGAACAGCAGCAAGCATCGGTTGATGGAGTTAGTCAGCCCAACGACCCTGAATGCAGCTGTACTCTCTTACGGAGTTTCCTCCGTCATCAGGACGTCCATTCTCTTCATGACCGGCCGGTATGAGGAGATGGACATGAGTGGACGTGTATATGTCGCGGAAGAACAGCTGCGAACTTAGGCGCGTCAATTAGAGTGGTACCACGGAGGGTCTAAGCCCGTCGTCTCTTATATGAAGAGATGGCGGGCTTTTTTGCTGCCGGCAGCAGCAGGGTGGGATGCGGACGCAAGTCGACGTGCGGACGTAAAGCGAACATATGGAACAGATTAAACAACGTTCCCGTAGGAAATCGGGTTATACCAATACCAAGGAGGAGTATGCAAAATGAGTGAATCCATGAGAACCATCCAAATATTCGATACAACGTTGCGGGACGGGGAACAGGCCCCGGGAGCAAGCCTGCAGCCAGAACAGAAAATTGCGCTGGCCGGAAAGCTGGCTGAGCTGGGCGTTGATGTGATGGAACCCGGATTTCCGGTGTCCAGTCCCGGGGAGTTTGCCGCTGTGCAGGCCATCTCGAGACAGCTGCAGCAGGTCGAGATATGCGGATTCGCACGGGCCGTTAAAGGGGATATTGATGCTGCCGTCAAGGCCACCCAGGATGCGGCCAGAAGGCGAATCCATCTGTTTATTTCGTCTTCCGACATCCATCTTCGCCACCAGCTGCGCATGAGTCGTCCGGATGTAGTGGCAAGGGCACGTGAGATGACAGCTTATGCGAAGCAGTTCAGCGACGTGGTGGAATTTACGGCGATGGATGCCTCGCGTACCGGTATTGACGACTTGATTGAGATGGTGGAGGCCGTCATTGAAGAGGGTGCAACGATAATCAATCTGCCCGATACGGTGGGATATGCGCTTCCGAATGAATACGGCGAGATGTTCCGACGTGTGCGGGAAGGCGCTCGTGGCGGAAAGACGGTCGCCTATAGCGCCCACTGCCACAATGATCTTGGTTTGGCTGTGGCCAACAGCCTGGCCGCGATTGAGAATGGCGCCAGCCAAATCGAGGTTACCGTGAATGGGGTAGGCGAGCGTACAGGCAACTGCGCACTGGAGGAGCTGGTCATGGCTCTATCTACCCGGGGTGACATGCTGCGGGCAGAGACGGGCATTACGGCCGAGAAGCTGTATGAAGTATCTCGTCTCGTTAGTGGCGCGATGCATTTTCCGATCGCTTTTAATAAACCTGTAGTCGGCAGGAACGCCTTCCAGCATGAGTCCGGCATCCACCAGGACGGTCTGCTGAAGGATCGAAGCACCTACGAGATTATGGATCCGGAGAAGCTGGGGATTCCGCGGAGCATGATTGTGCTGGGCAAGCATTCCGGTCGTCATGCGCTGAAGGATCGTCTTGCCCGGTACGGTGTTCAGCTTGATGGAGACGAGATGGAGTCCTTGTACGATACCTTCAAGGAGACGGCTGATCGTCAGAAGGTGGTCAGCGATGATCAGCTGCTGCAAATGGTGAGCAGCACTTTGGGCAAACCAGCCCAAGTATATGAGCTGACCGAGGCCCAGGTCATCTCGGGAACGGGCAGCAGCAGGGTCGCAGCCGTCACGCTGCGTCATCTGAGCGAGCAAACGGAAGCCACTTACTCCAGCGTGGCGGACGGTCCGGTGCAAGCCGTTATCTCGGCAATCAGCCAAGGAATTAGCAGCGATATCCGCTTTGGCGATCTGGAGCTCCACTCGTTAAGCAGCGGCGAAGACGCGCATGCCGAAGCGGCGGTCACGGTTGAGAAGGCGGGCAAGATCTTCCGCGGAACGGCTGTGCATCAGGATATCGTTATGGCGGCAGGCCTGGCATACGTTGCTGCATGCAACTCGGCGTTGATGTCGGTCTAGGAGAAAAGCTGAATAGGGAACCTTAGCGTCTAACGCTTCTATGATTGATGGCACAAGCGACCTTCCGAACCGGATGGAGGAGGGTCGCTTTTTTTCATAATCAAGCTCGATAAAAACTTGCAGATAACAAGAGATAAGTCTATATAGAAGTCCATTATATAAGACATATAACTCTGTCAAGTTGTGAACAACGTTATCCACATATTCGCCAAAAAATGTGCATAAGCGAGAAAAATGTCGTTAAATCGGTCTTTTGCAAGACGCTGAAAAGAGGGGACAGGATTTTCAAATTTTCCGGTGGAAACTGTGGATAATGTGAATAACTTAGTGGATAAAGCTGGATATAGGACCAGGAGTGCGCGTATAACAACAAAAAAATGGCCGTTTCGGCCATTTTCATGGTAAACTTATGCACCATTCTTGGGGATAAGTTTGTGTATAAATGCAAAACTCCATTTGAAACACTTTTGTGAACTTTTTTTAATCTTCCAGCAATGACTCCCATTCGGCAAAAATTTGCTCAAGCTGACTCTTTTTCTCCTCTAACGACTGCTGGCGTTCTTGGAGTGCCATATAATCCTGATAGATCTCCGGCAGGGTCATCTCGGCCTCTAACTCGGTTATGTCCGATTCCAAAGCATGGATTTGCTCTTCCAGACTTGCGAGCTTGCGCTGACGGTTCCGCTCCTCCCGTTTGGCTTGCTTCTCGGCTTCAAAGGAAACGGCTCCCTGTTTCTCGACGGAAGCTTCAGCTTTTCCTTCCTGTTTCAGGGTGTGACGAGCAAACGGCTCGGAAGGTTCGTCATTCATATCGATAATTTCCTGCTTTTTCTCCGTATAGTCGTCATAATTACCCAGGAAATGTTGAATGCCGGCCGGATGAAGCTCGATGATGCGCTCGGCCATTTTGTTAAGGAAGTAACGGTCATGGGATATGAACAATAAAGTGCCTTCGTAATCCATGAGTGCTGATTCAAGAACCTCTTTGGCAAATAAGTCCAGATGGTTCGTCGGCTCATCCAAGATGAGCATGTTGGCTTCCAGGAGCATCAGCTTGGCAAGCGATACGCGGGCCTTTTCCCCTCCGCTTAAGGAACTGATCTTCTTGAGGACATCTTCGCCGCTGAAGAGGAAGTTGCCCAGAACGGTGCGGATGCGGGCTTCCTCCATATGCGGATAGGTGCCCCATAGCTCTTCCAGAACCGTATTGCTTGGATTCAGCTCGGATTGCTCTTGATCGTAATAGCCGATCTTGACTTTTGTACCCCATTGCAGCGATCCCGCCGTTGGCTTCATGGTACCGATCAGGCATTTCAGGAGCGTCGATTTGCCCACTCCGTTGGGTCCGATCAAAGCTACGGTTTCCCCGCGGCTGAGATCAAAGGAAACCTGACGGAACAATGGCTTGTCCTGCTCGAACGAAAGCGCCAGATCCCGCACATGAAGCACATCCTTACCTGACATATACTCGGCTTCAAAAGAAAAGTGTGCTTTCTTCAAATCTCCCAGCGGTTTGTCCAGCCGTTCCATTTTATCCAGCGCTTTGCGACGGCTCTGTGCGCGCTTGGTCGTAGAGGCCCGGACCAGATTCCGCTGAATGAAGGTCTCCATCCGGGAAATCTCATCCTGCTGCTTCTCGTACTGCTTTAGTTGGGATTCGTATTCCGCTGCCTTCAGCTCAATATACCGGCTGTAGTTGCCCGTATATTTTTTGGAATGACGGCGTTCGATCTCAACGATAGTCGTTACCAGCCGATCCAGGAAATAGCGGTCGTGGGAAACGACCAGCAAGGAACCGGAATAGCCACGCAGATAATCCTCCAGCCAGGTGAGGGTCGCGATATCCAGATGGTTCGTCGGTTCATCCAGCATGAGCAGATCAGGTGCCTGCAGCAATATTTTTGCAAGGGCCAGCCTTGTCTTCTGCCCGCCGCTTAATGTGGCAATGGAGGTGTCCGGCGAAAAACTGCCAAATCCCATGCCGTGAAGGACGCTGCGGATACGTGTTTCGATCTCATAACCGCCCTGATCCTTGAACCAGTCCGAACGGATCGCATAACGATCCAGAAGCTCCTGATATTTCTTCGGATCCTCGCTCAACTTCGGGTCGGCAATTTGTTCCTCCATCTGACGCAGCTCGCGCTCCATCTCCAAAAGGGGAGCGAAGACATCCAGCATCTCGTTCCATATCGACGAATCGGACTGAAGCCCGCTGTTCTGGGCAAGATAACCAACGGTGGTTTCCTTAGCCTTGAAGATTTGTCCGCCATCATAAGACATCTCGCCTGCCAAAATTTTGAGCAGGGTCGATTTCCCGGCTCCATTGACTCCGACAAGACCGATTCTTTCGCGTTCAAGCACCTGCAGATTGATCCCGTCAAGGACGGGCGTAACTCCGTATAATTTCGTAATGCCATTGGCTTGCAGCAGCATGTTATGTGAAACCTCCATCATTCTATATGTTTGTACCATTAATTCTTCATTATAAGAAAAACGTTTACCGACGTACATTCCTAGTAGATAGACCGCATATAGCGGAAGTTTTTCTTAAGAGATAAGGAAGGTAGCTACTGATGTGTATACATTCTTATCTCTTAAGAAAAACGTTTACCGACGTACATTCCTAGTAGATAGACCGCATATAGCGGAAGTTTTTCTTGCGAGATAAGGAGGTAGCCTCTGATGTATAAACAATCTTATCTCTTAAGAAAAACGTTTACCGACGTACATTCTCAGTGTGGTCATGCTTTGAAGTGTATACGTTCTGATATCTTAAAGTAAGTGTACATGAAAATGGCCGAACAATCGACCATGATTGGCGACTTCCGGCATTCTTGGCTAAAGGAAGGAACAGTGGTAAACTAAAATTAATTATAAGCGTGAGAGGAAAGATCACGTGTTGAACCCTGAGGAAGAATTGAAGCGGGTATCCGCAAAGAAAGCCCTGCGCAAAGTGATGACATTACGCAGGGATGAGTTATCCGGGCAAGAGCGTTCGAAGCGTTCGAAGCAAGCCTGCAAGTTTGCTTCAGAGGTCATGAATCGGTTTCAATTTCAGAGCATGATGGTTTATGTCCCCTTTCGCTCCGAACTGGATTCCCGGCCGCTGGTTGAATGGGCGTGGAAGCAGGGAATTCAGGTTATCGTTCCCCGAAGTCTGACCCAAGACCGTTCGATGGAATTGTATAAGCTTCAGGCATGGAATGAGCTGATTCCCGGAGCTTACGGTATTCCAGAGCCAGATCCGTTGCGGTCGCAGAAATGGAATCATCCCGGACCTGATATCATCTGGGTGCCCGGGCTTGCGTTTGACAGGAAGGGCGGAAGACTTGGATACGGAGGCGGTTATTATGACCGGCTCTCGGACAGGCTTAGTCAGGGAGCACAAGACAACGCTCAGATCGGTGAACCTTTGTGGATGGGAATTGGCTACGAGGTTCAAGTCTTGGAGCATGTCCCTATGGAAGAACATGATCGGGTATTGGGCGGTTTGGTTACGGAACTGGGACATTCGGAAACAGCCAGACCTGCAGCGGAGGGATAAGAGATGGAATTGAGTCATTTTAACGGCCAAGGCAGAGCACGCATGGTGGATGTCAGTGATAAAGATGTAACCGCCCGGACAGCGGTAGCGAAGACTACGGTTCGTATGCACCCGGATACGCTGATTCGCATCCAGGAAGGGAAGATCGGCAAGGGAGATGTGCTTGCCGTAGCGCAGGTTGCGGCTATCATGGCTGCCAAAAACACGTCAAACTGGATTCCCATGTGTCATCCGCTGCCGTTGACCGGCGTGAATGTGGAGTTCAGCGATAATGCTAGAGATGAGTTATATATAGAAACGACTGTGAAGACCACAGGCAAAACCGGTGTTGAAATGGAAGCTTTGACAGCAGCTTCCGCCGCTGCGCTGACGGTCTATGACATGTGCAAAGCCTTGCAAAAAGACATGGTCATCGGCCCGACCTACCTGGTAAGCAAAACCGGAGGGAAGAGCGGGGATTACATACAAGAAACAACATAGGATTGCATAGAGATAGGAGATTCGGACGAGTGGGAAGGAGAGAGGGCAGATGGTGTGGAAAACGGCGATCCTGACGGCGAGCGACAAAGGTTCGCGGGGGGAACGCGAGGATACGAGCGCTCAAGTGATCCGGGAATTGGTGGAGGAAGAGCTGAGCGGAGAAATTATTGAATACCGGATCGTACCGGACGAGCCGGATGAAATTATTGCGGCATTGATCGAACTTACGGATTATTATCAAGTGGACCTTGTCCTCACGACTGGTGGAACAGAGCTGGCGGTCCGGGATGTTACGCCAGAGGCGACCAAGCGGGTCATCGAACGCGAAGTGCCGGGCATTGCGGAAGCGATGCGCGCTACCGTCATGCAGAAGAATCGGAGTGCGATGCTGTTTCGGGGCGTATGCGGCGTCCGCGGCCGTACCTTGATTGTCAATCTCCCGGGTTCGCCAAAAGGCGTGCACGAGAATTTGGCGGCGGTTATGGATCAGCTTCCGGAGGCGCTGCTAATGGTAACGGGCCAGTACCGGGAGCAGTTCTAAGGGACATCTTATTAGATAATTATGTAAATAATCTGTCACGTTTCTAGACTGTATATGTGATTTACATTATGGTATGATGGCGGTATATGAGCTTGTTTCAACTGCTGTAGTCGGATTATGGTCATTAGTTAACACCTGTTGTAGTGCAAGGCATGACGGATTTAGATCATCCTGAAGTCCTTTTAAAGGCATTGAGCAGGACGAGGAGGAGAATAGATATGAGTGGAATTGGAGTGCCGGGTATTATTTTGCTCGTTATTTTGGCGCTGCTCTTGTTCGGACCGAACAAGCTTCCTGAACTTGGACGTGCGGTCGGAAGAACATTCCGTGAGTTTAAGGACGGTGCGCGGGAGATTATTGCTGACGATGCACCGGCGAAGAAGAAAGAAGAGGCTCCCCAACAAGCCGTTGTCGCTGAGCCAACCAAGGTTGAAGACAAGCGTCTTCCGGAATAGAAATAAAGCAAGGCTTGAAGTCCCTTCCTTCGGGAGGGATTTTGTTTTGTCAGGGTCACATACAGGGTGGTGGTTAACTTGTCGGAGCAAGTGAAAGATATGGCGCTTGTTGAGCATTTGGGCGAGCTCCGCAAACGAATTATTATTGTGCTCGTGGTATTCGTAGCGGGTTTGATCGGCGGGCTTTTTGTTGCGGACCCGATCTATCATTATTTGACGGCGGCTGAAGAAGCCAAGAACTTTGAACTGCACGCCTTCTCCTTCTGGGATGGTATCGGGATCTATATGAAAATCGCTGCCATTTTCTCGCTTGTCATTTCCGTTCCGCTGATCTTCTATCAGCTGTGGGCGTTCGTCAAGCCGGGACTTCGCAAAGAAGAGCAGAAAGCGGCCATTCGTTACGTGCCTTATGCGTTTCTTCTGTTCATTGTAGGGATCACGTTCGGATATTACGTCGTGTTTCCGATGACGCTGTCATTCACGACAACGATTACCCAGAGCATGGGGCTTCAGGAAACCTACGGAATTACCAATTACTTGAATTTTATGTTCAATCTCGTATTGCCGCTGGCCTTGCTGTTTGAACTGCCGCTTGTGGTGATGTTCTTAACGAAAATTCACATTCTGAATCCGCTGCGGCTTCGAAAAATGCGCAAACTCGCGTATTTCGCGCTCGTATTCATCGCGGTTGTCATTACGCCGCCGGACTTCATATCGGATTTCCTGGTCACGATTCCACTGCTGCTGCTGTACGAATTCAGCGTGTTTCTGTCCTCCGTGATTTACCGCAAGCAGTTAGAGGCGGATATGGAACGGGACAGCCGGTACATACGGGTAGATGAAGAGGATGGACAGTGACGTTTTTTTTGCAAAATAGGATCGTATAGAATAAGAACAACCCGCATGAACCCACTCCACGGGAGTATGGTTTGCGGGTTGTTTTTTGGTTCAAGGATCGAATGGTTAGTAATCAATTTCATAAGTGCATTCGCCCAGGTCTCAAAGGGATCTATTCATATCGTCCTAACTTTCCTCTTGAGCATATCTCGCCAGCGCCATCGCTGCGGTTTCCTGCATTCTGGCCTGCAGCGTGCTACCTTTCACGACTTTCACCCGCAGTCCGAGAAAGCGAATACGGGAGAGCAGAAAGTCGCACTCATCCTTCAAATAGCAGACTTTAATGCGGTAGGTGTCGGAATCTTCATCATAATGGACGGTCTTGTCAAAACAGGAGAAAGCGTACAGAATCCGTGACAATTCCCCATTGTATCGCCGATGGATTTCAATAAGGGCTTGCTTCTCGCGATTCTCCATCAGATTCTGCAGCCGTTCCTTGATGCGATCGATTCGAAAAGACGGAAGTGATGTCCCTTGGATATATAGAATATGATCGAGCTTTGTGTACATGAGTCCTCTTCGGCTTTTGCTGTACCAGATCAGCATCCATTCCCGTTTGATCATGGAATACTCTAATTTGAACGGGAAACCGGACTGATTGCTGCGCGTTTCTCCGAGCTTCGTTCGATAGCTTAAGCGAAAGCCCTGATCCTGCATGATCATTCTTCGCAAGATGCGAAGATGCGGGTGATACACACTTCGTTCCTGTCCCTTGGCCTTCTCCAGGATAATCTCCTTCATCTCGGCACCGCTATGCTCCAAGTGAAGGATTTGTTCGAGACGCTTTAAGGTTTCAGGCGTAAAGGCGTTAGCTGCCTCAGGATGCACCAGCATCATCTTGAGCCATCCCCGTTCTTGAGCGGTTATGGCAATCGAGTCGGTTTCCTCAAGCCGCGTCATAATCTGATAATTAAAAATTTTCTCGAACGGATTCTGGCTCATAGTAAGCGGCAATCTCCTTCCATTCCTTGATGAACTCCAGGCGAAGGGAGCGGGGCTTGAGCACCTCGCAGCTGGAGCCGAAGCTCCGGAGCCAGGGCTTGATTTCGCTGGTGCCGTTCACTTCGATTTCATATAGAAATGAATCGTCGGATTCTATCGTAACGGTCCCCCATTGCCCTTGCGCCTTAACCCGGTTCAGCACGAAATTCACTTTGCTGTCCGCCGGGTTAAAAAATCTGGCCACAACCTTGGTGGGATTACGGGTATCAGTAACCCAACTATTCTCGAATTCGGCCAGCACTTCCTCTAGGCGCTGCTGGAAGACCTCTTCCTCAACCACATCGCCTTCTTCGATCTGAGTCAATCCCTCCATACGAAACTTCATGAGACCTTGTCTGCCGTTATAACCGATCAGATACCAACGGCCGTATTGATGGTCATATATCACGCGCAGCGGCAGCACCGTTTCCCGAAGCCCTTTGGACTCCCTGTGGAACAGCGGATTCGTATTTTGGGAAGCATAGCGTGAAGTGCTTTTGGGTGATAAGTACAGGAAACGGATTCTAGCTCTTTTGGTAATGGCCTGAAAAATGGTATGCAGATGCGCTTCGTCCAATATGCGTGAAGGATAATGATATTTATAAATATAAGCAGCGGTTGAGTGCGCAGCGATGTCACGCTTCCGCAAAGCCCGCTTTAAGTTATCCCTGAGCATATAACCCTGCACGGACGGGAGCTGCGTATTCGACATGACGTCCACATAGTCGTAGAGATCAAGCAGCTCGTCATCCGACAACGAATCGATCAGATCACAGGCGCCCCTGTAACGGTAAGGCCGGTCTGTGCCTGTCTTCACGATGACTCCGACTTCCTCCAGGTATCTGAGATCTCCGCGGATCGTCTTCTCATCCGGCAGAGACTCCCCGTCAGGCAAGTGATCGCCGCATAGGTCGATTAGTTCTTTGGCGGTTAACTGCTGATGCTGCAGCTGGGTGAGGATCGTGGACAGCCTCAAGCTTTCCGATGCCTTAAGCGATTTGCCGCGGAACAGCAGCAGCAGGAGCGGATCTGCGGTTTCATAGTATGAATAGCGCAGGCCTTCGGATAGGGTGAGACTTTGTTCTTCCGAGAGCTGCGGCTGAAGCGATTCAATCCTATTTTTTAAATTTCGAAGCGTTTTGTCATAGGTATGTACCGAAATACCGAGTCGATCGGCCAGTTGTTGCCGGTTGTATGCTCCTCCGGCCAGCGCCAGAATGCGAAGGAACTGGATTTCTTTATCGAAGCTTTCCCGAGCCATGGCGCCCTCCTTCAAGTCATATATTAGATCGTACGTGATGCTGTCTGTAACTATTGTAGCAAGGAAAGGGAACTGCATAAAGGATGGAAATTATAACATCTTTTTGGTATCGCCATACTTTCGCCCTGTTGAAATTGGAACGTGTGGAGGACAATAAGGTTATCGGAAATCAGACGGCAGCTACAGAAGGAGAGATACCAGATATGAATATATCGCAGGAAATGAATTCGACGATTCAGCAAGAACTTGAGCGAATTGAGCGGGAGGAAGGCGTCCTTATCCTGTATGCCTGCGAATCAGGCAGCAGGGCCTGGGGCTTTCCGTCGACAGACAGCGATTATGATGTAAGGTTTATCTATATCAGACCCATGGAGTGGTATTTATCGATCTTCGACAAGCGAGATGTGATTGAGCGGCCGATCAGCGACAGGCTGGATATAAGCGGTTGGGATTTGAAAAAAGCGCTGGGGCTTTTTCGCAAGTCGAATCCGCCCCTGCTCGAATGGCTGGAGTCCCCCATCAAGTATAAGGAGACGCTTGGCATCGCCCAGCAAATCCGCAGCATATCTCCGCTTGCGTTCTCGCCTAAATCTTGCATGCACCACTACCTGAACATGGCTAAAGGCAATTACCGGATGTATTTGCAAGGGGGAGACGTTAAGATCAAAAAATATTTCTATGTCCTGCGTCCGATCCTGGCATGCGGCTGGATTCAAACCTACAACGAGATGCCTCCCATGGAATTCGAGCTGCTTACGAATCGCCTATTAGATCAGGGAAGTGCGCTGAAACAGGAGATTGATCAATTGCTTCTCCGCAAACGTTCAGGTGAAGAGATGGATGTTGAGCCGAAGCTTCCTAACATACATGCATTCATTGAAGAGAAATTGAACAAATATGAGCTGCTAGCCAAGGATAAGAAGCATCAAGATTCGGATCTGGATCAAAGGCTGGATGCTTTGTTTCGGGACGCCCTGGTTGAAGCATGGAGAACCGGCGGACCGCAGTCATTCACGGTTTGACGAAAGGAGAGAGTCATTTTGGCAATTATACAGGTTACATCAACGAATCCGCAGTTTTCGTTTCTCATGAAGAAGAACCCGAACTCCGGCATGCAGCTTCGGAGCGTGAGGCAAGGAACGGCATACGGATGGTATTCCGAGTCAGCTGCGTTTAACGTCTACTTCAAGGATGCGGATAACGAGATATCCTTCAAACAGCACCACGGGGAGAGCTTCGAGTATTTGAACGTGTCCCGTTATAACACACCTTTGTTTCCGCTGGCTGCCATTAATGAGTTTTTTGCAGCTCCCTTCAAAAAGCACGATGAACGGGACACGGAGGGACACGAGCATGTTTTTTACATCAATCTCATTCATATTGAGAAGACGCGTTATATTGAATTTTTTCAAAAGCATCTCGAGGAATACTCGTTCTCGCTTCGGCACGAGGCCCATAAAAGCTATACCCTCACCATAACCACCGGGAAGAGCCTGTACCATCTGCTGCATACGGTCAATGTGCTGTGCCTGTTCCTGGCAATGTTCGGGAGCGAGTATCTCGATACCTCGGATAAAGTGCTTGAAAAGCACATTCGCAGTCTGAATGTCATCGATGCCCCCTATTACATACGAAGTCTGTTCGTGCGCAATTTTCTGAATAATCGGGATCGATTCAAGCAGTTCAAGCAGGAGCTTGAGTTTACGCCTAGATACAGCATCAATTTTGCATATGGAAACACGGCTATGCAGCGCAGAAGTTACATCGCTCAAGTGCTGCCATTCAACAAGCCGATATTGGATATCGGCTGCGGTGAAGGCTTTTACGCCCTTTCTTTTGCCAGAAAAATAGAGGAAACCTATTATGCGGTAGATATTAATGAAGCTTTGCTGGAAGTGGTAGAGCGTAAAGCGGAAGCGAAGGGGCTGGACAATCTGGTGACCTTTCCATCGATCGCTCACTTTCTTGAGGGGTATGACGATGAGTCCGTAGACGTTATTTTGACCGAAGTGATCGAGCATATGCCGGAAGCGGAAGCGGCGGACCTCATTCGCCAAGTCGTGCAGGAGATCCGGTTCGAGAAGCTGATCCTTACGACGCCCAATGCCGATTTCAACCCGTATTATGAGCTCGATGGTTTCAGGCATGATGATCATAAGTGGGAAATGGGGCAGGAGAAGTTTAGATCGTGGTGTGACGAAATCCTGCAGAATCTGGGCGTTCAATATGAGTATGTGATGATCGGTGACAGTGTGGACGGCATGCATACAACGCAGGGAATGATTGTTACGAGGAAGGGGGAGTAAGGCTATGGAATTGCATACCAAAATGCACACGATTTTTATGCTGGTCGGTCCGACGGAGTGCGGAAAAACGACGTTTGCGAAGGAAATCCTGATTCCATCCTTGCAGTGGGAATACCCCGAGCGCAACTACAGGAGCAATGTCCAGTACCTATCATCGGACGCCATTCGTCAGGAGCTGCTCGGTTATGATTATGATAAATACGATCAGGTGATGCTGGAGGCGAGCTCGCATGCGTTTCAGTTATTATTTGAGCGGCTTAGATTGACAACTTCTTTTCCGATTCAGGCTGACTTTGTTGTAGTGGATACAACGGCATTGGCCGATGATTTCCGGAGCAAGGTTCTTGAAATCGCGCATGAGAACAACTACCGTGTGGAAGCCATTCTGTTTGATTACCGGAAACGGGAGGATTATTACGCCTCCGATCGCTCCAAGAAGCTGATATCCACGCATATTAGCCGCTTGAAAAAGGAGGTGCTCCCCGTCCTCGCACGGGAAGGATACGATGCCATTCATAAAGTGCGTACGAAGGATTTCCTTGACAAAGAGGGGTTGGCGAAACCCGCTTACGAAGTGATTGTGGACAATAAAGAGGAGTATCTGTCCTCGATTCTGACCCAGGATATGGAATACATTGTGATCGGAGACGTGCACGAGCGTGTAGACGCGCTTCAGGGGCTTTTGAGGAGTTATGGTTACGGGACGATCGACGGAAAGTTATCCGTTCCGGAGAAACTGCGAAACACCCGGATCATTCTGGCCGGGGATTGGATCGACAAAGGGAAGCAAACCCGGGCCATGATCGATTTCCTCTACGACAATATGGAGCATTTCCTTTTCGTTATGGGGAATCATGAGAACTTCGTTTATAAGTACCTGAAGGGAGAGATCAAGGGGGCCGAGCCGGAGCTGCTTCGTTCCTACTTTGATTCTACGGAAACGTTAGGCCAAGATGAAGCGCTGCGCCAGCGCTTCGATGAACTTGTCGGCCGGGCTAAGCCATTTTATCGATATGTGGGTCAGCACGGACCTTCCTATTACGTAACCCATGCTCCTTGCCGGAATAAATATGTCGGCAAACTCGACTCGAATTCCCTGCGCCATCAGCGTTCCTTCCGTCTGGATCGGAGCAACCCGGAAGTCACGACAGAGCAGCAGCTTCTATTCTTAAGCGAAGAAGCGGTCAGCAATCATCCTTACCATGTGTTCGGTCATGTCGCCGCGGTGAGACCGTTTCGGATCAAGAACAAAATTCATATCGATACGGGAAGCGTGCACGGGCATATGCTGACGGCCGTTCAAATCGGCCAAAAACCGGTCTATCGCAGCTTTAAGTCGCCGTTTAGGGAACAAGATCCTGCGTTCCTTCATGAACAATTACCGGATTTGTTTGCCAGATCAGAGCGCAGCAGCATCGATCTCCGGGATTTAGACCGCGAAGCCCAGCGAAGATTGTTGTATTGCGCGGAGCATAAAATCAATTTTATTTCCGGAACGATGTCGCCGGCGGATAAGGATTTGGCTACTGGAGAACTGGAGTCCCTTGCAAGAGGACTCGATTATTACAAGGACCAAGGGATTGAACATGTGGTGCTCCAGCCTAAATACATGGGCTCCAGATGCAGCATCTATCTGTTCCGGGACCTGGAGCGCTGTTATGCCGCCAGCCGTAACGGTTACCGAATCAGCGGGATTGATTTATCTTCGGTGTACGAACGGCTGCTGGAGAGATTCTCGCCTCATATGCAGACCGAAGGCATCGAGATGATGCTTTTGGATGGGGAGCTGCTGCCATGGAAGGCACTCGGGAAAGGCCTGATCGACAGGCAGTTTCAACCGATTGCGGCTGCGCTTGAGTCGGAAACAAGGTTTCTGAAAGAGACGGGTTTTGAAGAGGCTTACGCTCAGCTGCTCACAGCCTATGACGCAAGCGGCTTTGAGCATGAACAGTTTCGACTATCCAAATCCGCGCTTATAGAGAAGCACGGCTCGAGCAGCTATCAATCGTATAAATATATACGGGATGTTCGGAAAGCTTATGTGCCGCTCGAGAAGCATGAGGAAGCTTATCGCATGTACAAGAAGCAGCTCGAACTTTATGCGGGGGACGCGGAATTGGACTACAAGCCGTTCGCCATTCTGAAACAAATTCGGGATACCGGAGAAGAAGTCACGCCTGATATGAATACCTCGGCCATGTTCCGTTTCCTGAATGACGACAAGATTCTGGTTCTGGATTTGCGCGAGCGGGAGAGCTATGAACAGGCGGAGGCGTTCTTCTCCACGTTGACGACCCGGAACCGAATGGAAGGCGTTGTGATCAAACCGGAAGAGGAGCGGGAGAACGCTGCCCCTTACCTGAAGGTGCGAAATCCCGAATACCTCTCGATCATTTACGGTTACGATTACCGGTTTCCGCACAAATACGCGAAGCTGTTGAAACAAAAAAACACACACAAGAAGCTCCGCACTTCGATCGCCGAGCATCAGCTTGGAAAGCTCCTGCTTGGGGTAAAGTATGACGAGATTTCCCCGAGCCACGGGGATTACCAAGAGGTTGCGATGCAGCTGCTGTTCGAGATGGAGAAAGAAAAAGAAATCGACCCTAGGCTTTAATCCGAAGGGGATGGATATTTCGCTGAACGTTAAACAGTCTGAAAGAGGGACCCTTCCCAAGGGAAGGCCCTGATTTCGGGCTGTTTTATTTTCGTAGAATGATGACTGGATCAATAGTTCCAGCCGTACAGCGTCCCTTAAGACTCAGGCATATTTTGGCTGGTCATGGATACAATGGAGAAGGGGGTTTGGGGACAACCCCTCCCTAAGTCCGGATTGCAAAAAAATGATCAAAAAATCATGCAAAGGACTTGAAATTTTAAGACAACTTGAGTATCATAAAGTTGGTTGTTAGCACTGAGGGTTGTCGAGTGCTAATACATAAAGCTTTGAAAAAAGCATCACAACATATTTAAAGGAGGCTATTTTTTCATGATCAGACCTTTAGGTGAACGCGTATTGGTAGAACCGATCGAACAAGAAGAAACTACGGCATTCGGGATTGTACTTCCTGACTCTGCTAAAGAAAAGCCGCAAGAAGGTAAAGTTATTGCTGTAGGCAGTGGCTCCCTGAAAGACGGCGCACGTGTACCTTTGGAAGTTAAAGAAGGCGACCGCGTTATTTTCTCCAAATACGCTGGAACAGAAATCAAATACGAAGGTAAAGAATATTTGATTATGAAAGAAAGCGACATCCACGCGATCTTAGGCTAATGAACGCCTGAATATATCTTTGTTTCACTATTTCATAATCCACTAGGGAGGTATGTAATACCATGGCAAAAGACATTAAGTTCAGTGAAGACGCCCGTCGCTCGATGCTTCGCGGTGTAGACGCTTTGGCAAATGCAGTTAAAGTAACACTCGGACCGAAAGGCCGTAACGTGGTTCTTGAGAAGAAATTCGGAAGCCCGCTTATCACGAATGACGGTGTAACCATCGCTAAAGAAATCGAGCTGGAAGATGCATTCGAGAACATGGGTGCTCAGCTTGTTAAAGAAGTAGCTACCAAAACCAACGATGTTGCCGGTGACGGTACAACAACGGCAACGGTTCTGGCTCAAGCTATGATCCGTGAAGGTCTGAAGAACGTAACAGCTGGCGCAAACCCAATGATCATCCGCAAGGGTATCGACAAAGCGGTTAAAGCAGCTGTGGCTGAACTTCAAAACATCGCAAAAGAAGTTAAGAACCACCAGGAAATCGCTCAAGTCGCTTCCGTATCCGCAGCTGACGATGAAGTTGGTCAACTGATTGCAGAAGCGATGGATAAAGTGGGCAAAGACGGCGTCATCACCGTTGAAGAATCCCGCGGTTTCTTGACGGAGCTGGAAGTTGTAGAAGGTATGCAATTCGACCGCGGCTACATCTCTCCATACATGATTACCGATACGGATAAAATGGAAGCTGTTCTTGAGAATCCATACATCCTGATCACCGATAAAAAAGTAACCAACACGCAAGAGATCCTGCCGATCCTTGAAAAAATCGTACAGCAAGGCAAACCGCTCGTTCTGATCGCGGAAGACATCGAAGGCGAAGCGCAAGCGATGCTGATCGTGAACAAACTGCGTGGAACGTTCAACGCTGTCGCTGTTAAAGCTCCTGGCTTCGGTGACCGTCGTAAAGCGATGCTGCAAGATATCGCTGCATTGACTGGCGGCCAAGTGATTACGGAAGAGCTCGGTCTCGACCTGAAAACAGCTTCCATCGATCAATTGGGTACCGCTCGTCAAGTGCGCGTAACCAAAGAGAACACAATCATCGTGGATGGCGCTGGCAACAAAGAAGACATCGAAGCTCGCGTGAAGCAAATCCGCAACCAATTGGAAGAAACCACTTCCGATTTCGATAAAGAAAAACTGCAAGAGCGTCTGGCTAAATTGGCTGGCGGCGTAGCGGTTATCAAAGTCGGCGCGGCTACTGAAACGGAATTGAAAGAACGCAAACTGCGCATTGAAGATGCCCTGAACGCAACTCGCGCTGCGGTTGAAGAAGGTATGGTATCCGGTGGTGGTACGGCGCTCGTTAACGTATACAACGCTGTTTCTGCTGTTCAAGTAGAAGGCGACGAGAAAACAGGCGTGAATATCGTTCTGCGCGCTCTGGAAGAGCCAATCCGCACGATTGCAGCAAACGCTGGCAAAGAAGGTTCCGTTATCGTAGAGCGTCTGAAAAAAGAAGAGATCGGTATCGGCTACAACGCTGCTACGGATGAGTGGGTGAACATGTTCGAAGCAGGTATCGTTGACCCTGCGAAAGTAACGCGTTCCGCTCTTCAAAACGCAGCTTCCGTTGCGGCGATGTTCCTGACAACCGAAGCGGTTATCGCTGACAAGCCAGAACCAGAAAAACCAGCTATGCCTGATATGGGCGGCATGGGTGGAATGGGCGGCATGATGTAACAATAGGCCCCTAAAGCCTGTCATATCAATGAAAAGGGACCCCTCGGGGTCTCTTTTCTTGTATCAGGTCACAATCGTATATATGTCTTTAAGAGCAGTTGCATTTACACTGTGATGTAGCTACAGTCTGTTAAATTTTAGTTGAGATAGGGAACCATCCTGGAGTATTGATGATTTTCAGCCATAACGAATGAGCAATCCCTAATTTTGCTTGATCATTCAAAGTTAACTCTGTACGAATTTCGTTTTCCTTACCCAGAGTTACTTTTTCAACCCAATCTGGATCGATAATCAGTTCTCGTCCAAGCGCAATAAATGGAACTCCCGATTGTAACGCTCTAAGCGCCTCGTCGGGCGTACGGATCGATCCTACGCCGATAATGGGAACTCTTTGTTTCACGAGCTCGTTAATAATCTCCATTCTGGAGCGATTGTCCTCTACGCCACGTCTAGGTTTAGACCAAAAATCCATTAAAGAGACATGCAAATAATCCAAATCTTTATTTGCCAGGGCGTCCACCAATATAAGTGTGTCGGCCATGGTAATACCGGGCGTCAACTCTTCTTCTGGCGATAACCGATACCCCACAAGAAACGGCTGTTTTGCATACTCATCCGCCACTTTTATTACTGTATCTACAACAGCGAGTGGAAATGCCATACGTTTGTCTATATTTCCTCCCCATCGATCATCGCGTCGGTTTGTGTGTGGGGAGAAGAATTGTTGAATAAGAAATCGGTTTGCCCCATGAATTTCCACCCCGTCGAAACCAGCCTCGATTGCCCTTCGAGTGCTATCGCCAAATGCTCGAATAATGTCCACAATTTCTTTCTCTTGGAGTTCTTGAGGGATCACGCTCGATGCTTCTTTAGCAACCGCACTCGCACTGACAATCTCACGGTTCGGTACCCATTCTGGCGAACTTTCGCGACCACCATGAAAGATTTGCAGAATGGCTTTTGCCCCGCGCTTCTTAATGGCTTTTGCCAGGCGTTGTAAACTTGGGATCACATCATCTCGATCAGCCGCTAATTCGCCGCCAAATACCTTGGAGTTGGGTGTGATTATGGCGCTCCCAGTGACAACGATTCCAACTCCATTTGAACGACTTTCGTAATATGCGATTAACTCATCAGATACTGTACCGTCTTGCTTAGAATAAGATATTGTCATCGGTGCATGAACGATACGGTTTTTTGCTTGGATACCATTCTTAAAACGATACGGCTCCATTAAAGGCTGATATTTACGATCCATAGATGTCCACTCCTATTTTTTAATCATTGCAGTTCCAATCTGATGCGGGCACTAGGCGCGGTTAACCGCGTGAAATGTCGCGTCGATTCAAGTCCAATATACATTTCCTCCTTTATATGGTCAGGAGATTTCTCCTGTTAGAGCTCATCATAAAAGTTGGAGTCGAATCCAAGTCAAGATGCGAAAACAAAAGAGGTGCCTTGGGGAAAAGAGATAGGAGAATAAGTTTGACTTGGAGTCGGATCCAGGATGTATAATGGTCAAAATGCAATTTCGGGAGGGGACGCAGTGGAAGAACTAATATATACGATCAAGCAAATCGCCGAGCAAACCGGAATTTCCGAGGATACGATTCGATATTACGAAAAGATTAAGCTACTACCTCGGGCGGACCGGAAGGAAAACGGGCATCGCCTCTATAGAAAAGAAGACATTTATATGTTCAAGCTGATATCTTGCCTTAAAAAAACGGGCATGCCGCTCGAGGCGATGCGGCCGTTTTTGGCGGCCTCAGCCAACACGGATTCCGTGGAATATACGGAGTTGGTGGATCAATTAAGAAGCCACCGTGAAAATATCGTGAATCAAATCTCCTCACTTCAGCAGATCGTTGATTTTATTGATATCAAGCTGAAGGAAGGGAGACCTCGCCGGGAAAGCTCAGAACAAAGTCAAGGTGAGGCTTTAGAAGAAGAAAAGGAGAAAGCAAAAACAAAACCCATTTCCGTCGTGGAAATGAGTTATTTTTCAGCATCTGCTAAAACGGACAGGGTACAAAATTCGATTAAATAGGTATGAGCTTGATCTGCTTAGCTGCGACTTCATTAACGAGTGTCGAATCAAAAGTATCATACATCCTTAATATCACCGGACTAACTTCTAATCATTTTCTAAATTGACCGAGCCGCTGTCTCTCGGGTCGGTTATTGTTTTGCGAGCTATGAGATCTCCTTCTTCATTGAAGCCCTCGATAGCAAAAGGTGTGGAAATGGCCGTGGGCAAAAACACGAACCAGATCATTTTTTCATTTCCCACGGTCGCCAGTTTAGCTTGATATGTACCATTATTCTGACTCTTGACAGTTACATGCTTGATCGAAGGATTCAGAATATCTCCAAAAACCATGGGAAAGGGGGTTGAGATATGATCTAGTTTAGGCATGCTCATATAGTTGAATGATGATTTTGATTGTAGGGATTCACTGATCCCGAATCCCCCGCCCCAAACCCACTTCCATCCAATCCATGTTTTTCGCACATACTCTACCTGTAGATTGCTGCTATCCGTTTGATTATATCGTCTCATAAATATAAGGGTGCCCCCTTTAACAGGTTCTCGGTGAATGACTTCCATCGACGATGGACCTCTAAACCGTTCGACCGCTTTATCCGGGGTCTTCCCGAGTGGGATATGAAGGGTAACTTTTTGCCCGAGCGCGCGGGACATGCGCCGATCCGACAATCCTCCAGGGCGTTCCATCATATAAATTATGGCGTAGAAGAGAACGGTAGAAAGTAACATCAGTAAGGCAGTAATCCCAATGATTCGTTTGTGTTTGACTTGCATAATCCTGTACCACCACCAAAAATGTTTTTATCATAATTCCTCTAAAATCGAACAACGACTCCACCAATATACCATAATTTAGATGTTGATAAGCCGTGTATGAGAAACCAGGCGTTAAAAGGGCCAGTGTATCTTAGAGGGATGAAACGCCCGGTTTACTTAACTCCAGCAGGGAAAAACCCACTTTATGTCGAAGTTTGATGGGGGGGGTGCTTACATGCTGAAAACGTTGAAAGTCGAGCTCTTTAGCGATTCCAATCTGGACGATTTGCAAGAACAGGTTAATGAGTTCCTGTATAATATCTATCCTGATGATGTCAAGGATGTTAAGCTTTCGTCTGCCGACGGAACGTACGATATTTTGGTCATTTATAAAGAATAAAGAAAAGCACCGCTAAAGGTGCTTTTCTTTATGTCCAGGTATCACCGTATAATTGAGCATCTATACGAAACAAACGATTCCGTTTTCTCAATCGTGGACACACCGATAAGAACGGAATTCGTGGTTCCGCCACCTATATTTTCAAATGAATAAAATGTTGCCGGCACTCCTCGCATCGTGACGTAATCATCTTGCAGAATATCACCGGTAGTGTGGGCGTAAAAACCGATAATGGAGTTATCGTTATCATCTACGATGTGTATTTCGGCCAGGGAAATAAGAACTGATCACTGGTGTGCTTACAACTTTTTATGTCCCCCTAATGAAGCTTTAAGGTTTCATTAAGCTGCAGACCTTATGATGGAATCACCTCTTAACAATAGATTAGGAGCCCCTCTAATTCCGTGGTTAGAGGGGCTTCTCTTGTTTACCTACCTTTTTTGGCCCGCGCGTGGTTTGATTGTTGCTATTTTTTTGGGCTATGATAGACTAGTGTTTTTTATAAGCCATACAAATGTTGTAAAGAGAGTAGGAGAGTTATGGAAGATGTCATCTTGTGGTTGAAGTACTTGCTGCTGGGTATTGTGCAAGGGGTTACGGAGCCGATTCCGGTATCCTCCAGCGGTCATTTGATTGTCGCCCAGAGACTCATGGGCATGGAGCAGAATGGGCTGTCATTCGAAATGTTAACCAATGCGGCCTCGTTGATTGCAATTGCGTTTATCTATCGCAAGGATTTGCAGAGACTGATCGTGAACGGCCTAAATTATTTGCGCACACGAAAACCGGAGTATAAATCCGATTTCTTGTTCATTCTGTATATTGTTATAGGTACGATTCCGGCTGTCATTATCGGTCTGTTGTTCAAAGATCAGATCGAAGAAATATTTGCTTCTGTACATACGGTTGGTATTGCGCTTCTGTTCACGGGGGTCGCCCTTTGGCTGATAAGGAATCTTCGCGGCCGCAAGCTGGACAATGATCTATCATTCAAGGACGCACTTATCGTAGGTTTGGCCCAGGCGGTTGCACTGATCCCGGGTATTAGCCGATCCGGCTCAACCGTCATTACGTCGATTGCTGTCGGGATGAAGCAGGAGACAGCGCTTCGGTTTTCCTTCATGCTCTATATCCCTATAAGTCTCGGCGGTATGGTGCTGGGCGTATCGGACATCACATCGGACCCCGACTTTTCTTCGCTGCTAATTCCTTATCTGATCGCGTTCATTGCTACGCTGATCTGTACCTATGTTGCGATGAAATGGCTCATGAATATCATGGCGCGCGGAAACCTGAAATATTTCGCCTATTATTGCTTTGTCGTCGGTATTTTGCTGCTTGTCTTCTTATAAGAATGGAGTATGGCTTCCCACAGGTTCTTGGAACTTGCGGGGGGCTTCTTTTCATACGAGCGGAGAGGACAAGAACCAGAATCGGATTGGTTATAAGAAACAGGTTTGAGGGGGAAATAAAAAGGAGGGTGATTTTGATGACAAAAAGTCCTTTTCAGTCCATTATTACATCGGAGGAGGAGCTTCGGGACCTGTTCGGCGAGTCCAATCACGTGGTCAAACATAAAGCTATTGATCGATTGGATCATCACTGTAAAGACTTCATAGACAAGAGTCCGCTGCTATTTATGGCGACTTCGGACGAATCCGGTTACTGCGATGTTTCGCCCAGGGGAGATGCACCGGGGTTTGTACATGTGATGGATGAATCCTGTTTGGTTATTCCGGAACGGCCGGGCAATCGCCGCTTTGATTCGCTGCGAAATATCCTGACCAACCCGAGGGTTGGCATCGTGTTTGTCATACCGGGTTTGAAGGAGACCCTGCGAGTCAACGGCAGTGCCGTTCTGGTAAGGGACGAAAACATTTTGGAGCAGCTCAGCGTACAGGGCAAACGGCCATGGCTTGGCATCGGAGTACGGGTTGAAGAATGCTATATTCACTGCGCAAAAGCCTTCATACGCTCCCAAGCATGGAATCCTGATTCCTGGATACCAGACGAACAACTGCCGAATCCGTCCCGGATCATTACAGATCATGTGAATCAAGATAGTGTGACGGAGGAGTCGGTTACTCGGGGATTACAGGACAGTTACGACAAGCGTCTCTATTGATATTCATTTATAATAGGATTAGCAACGATGGTAATATGATGGTCAGATTGAAGATAAGGGGACCAATAGCTTTGATAACGACCAGAGAACAAATTTTAGACCGATTACATAAAGGAATACAGACGCAGGAGCGATTGATTGGCGTTGCGGCAGGGGCAGGAATCTCGGCAAAATATGCGGTTAAGGGCGGGGCTGATCTTATACTGGCCCTGAATTCGGGCCGTTTTCGGCAGATGGGGCTTGGCTCCTTGGCGGGTTTCATGCCCTATGCGAACTGCAATGAAATGGTGATGGAATTCGGCTCGCGGGAGATTCTTTCGGTGGTTGGTGACATACCGGTGATCTTCGGCTTATGCGGGACAGATCCAACCATTCAGCTTCCTGATTACTTGGCATTCATCCGCGGCAGCGGTTTTGCCGGCATTATCAACTATCCGACCGTGGGACTGATTGATGGACAGTTCCGTGAAGCCTTGGAGGAAGAAGGCATCACCTATCTGCAGGAGGTGGAGGCCATCCGGGCTGCTCATGATCAGGATATGTTTACGATGGCCTTTGTTTTTACTCCGGAGCAGACGAAGTGGATGCTGGATGCGGGAGCCGATATCATCTGCGCCCATTTGGGTGTCACGGCGGGCGGGTTGATGGGCACCACAAAAGCATGGTCGCTGGAGAAGGGTGCGCAAATCGCCAGAGACATATTTGAAGTATGTGACGCTTCTCGTAGGCGGCCGATCAAGCTGGTATATGGCGGCCCGGTCCATACGCCGATCGATGTTCAGTATATGTATGACAACACGTAAGCCATGGGTTACGTGGGCGGTTCGAGCTTTGAACGAACACCGACGGAAGAGGCCATCGTGGATGCAACACATCGTTTTAAGGCAACAGGCTATCTGGAGCAGGATCGACAGCTGATGGAGAAGCTCTCGGGGCTCGAAGAGCCGATGGATTATGTTGCATTTGTGAAGGAATATGTTGCTGAGAATTACACGGGCCCGATTTCAATGACCGAGCTGGCAGAGCGAATTCATGTTTCACGAACGCATCTGAGCGCGCTTTTTAACAGGGAAGTGGGATGCAGCTTTCCGGAATATATAGCCAAATATCGTATTCACAAGGCTCAGGAAATCATGAAGCACAGCAAGCTGTCCCTGGGCAGAATAGCCGAATTGGTAGGCTACCCTGACTATGTTCATTTCAGCAAAACCTTCAAGAAATACGCGGGAACTTCTCCTCAATCCTATCGTCAGCATCTGAAAGACAAATATACATAAAGATCGTACATCGATACGATCTTTTTTATATGAAAGCGCTGTATTATAGTCTTGTAGGGATCCTATGCCGGACCAGTCAGGACTGGTGCAAGCGATCCTTTAGATGAGATATGGAGGAGGTCTGCACGGTGAAGACGGTAGCTATTGCAGGGACATTTGATTCGAAGGGTGCCGAGTTTTCATATGTTAAATCCGTCATCGAGAGCTTGGGGCTAAAGACGTTTACGATCCATAGCGGTGTGTTTGAGCCGATGTTCACGCCGGATGTATCCAACATCGAGGTTGCAGCGGCAGCTGGAGTGGATATACTCGAGATCGCGGCCCGAAAGGACCGGGCGGCAGGGACTGAAGCATTGGCTCAAGGAATGGAAAAAGTCGTACCGAGGCTGTATGCCGAGGGCAAATTTGACGCCATGCTGTCATTCGGCGGTACTGGAGGTACTTCGATCGTCACAGCGGGGATGAGGGCATTGCCGATTGGCGTTCCGAAACTGATGGTGTCCACGGTCGCATCGGGCAATACGGCACCTTATGTGGGGACAAGTGATATTATCATGTTCCCGTCCATCGTGGATGTATCCGGACTGAACTCGTTTTCCACCAAAATATTCACGAACGCGGCACATGCGATCGCCGGCATGGTTCAGTTCGAATCGGCGCCCCCGATGGATAAAAAGCCGTTGGTTGCAGCGACGATGTTTGGAGTTACGACCCCTTGCATCGATTATGCCAGGACGCATCTGGAGCTGCATGGTTACGAAGTGCTTGTATTTCACGCCACAGGTACGGGCGGACAAACGATGGAAAGCCTTATTGAGGCCGGATATATAGACGGTGTGCTGGATTTGACGACAACGGAATGGTGCGATGAGCTGGTGGGCGGCGTTTTGGCGGCCGGTCCGCATCGGCTAGAAGCAGCCGGTCGCTGCAAGGTACCGCAGGTCGTATCGACCGGAGCGCTGGATATGGTCAATTTCGGTCCATATGAAACCGTGCCGGAGACATTCCGGGAACGGAATCTGTACAAGCATAACCCCTCGGTTACGCTGATGCGGACCACGGTTGAGGAGAACCGACAGCTTGGCGAGAAGATTGCGGAGAAGCTGAATGATTCGCAAGGGCCTACGGCGCTGATGCTCCCTTTGAAGGGCGTATCGATGCTTGATGTAGAAGGTGAAGCATTCCATGGACCTGAAGAGGATAAGATGCTGTTTGATACGTTAAGACAACGCATAGACCGTAACAACGTTGAGTTGATCGAGATGAATACGGACATCAATGACCAAGCTTTTGCCGTGGCTGCGGCCGATAAGTTGATGGAGCTAATGAATCGGCAGTGAGAAGGGGAAGCCAAACGCACCAAGTATTTATACTGAAGGAGGAACATATATCATGGCTATGCAAACAAGAACAGAAGTATTAGCAAAGTTAAAATCAGAGGTAGCAGCGGGTAAGGTGTTATTGGGAGCGGGAGCAGGAACAGGAATTTCGGCCAAGAGCGCCGAAGCCGGCGGCGTAGACTTGATCATTATTTATAACTCGGGCCGTTACCGGATGGCGGGGCGCGGCTCGCTCGCAGGATTGATGGCGTACGGGGATGCGAATCAGATCGTGGTGGATATGGGGAATGAGGTGCTGCCGGTCGTGAAGCATACGCCGGTATTGGCGGGTGTATGCGGCACGGATCCGTTTCGGATCATGGATATTTTTCTGAAGCAGCTTCAGGAGCAGGGCTTTGCGGGCGTACAGAACTTTCCGACGGTGGGCTTGATTGACGGCGTATTCCGGGCCAATCTGGAAGAGACAGGCATGGGTTATGATCTTGAGGTTGAGATGATCCAGAAGGCGCATGAGCTGGGTATGGTGACCACCCCGTATGTGTTTGATGTCGATCAGGCGAAGAAGATGGCCGAAGCCGGAGCCGATGTCCTGGTTGCCCATATGGGGCTTACCACCAAAGGTACCATTGGCGCGAAAACAGCGCTGACGCTCGATGATTGCGTGGACAAGATTCAAGCGATTTGCGATGCCGGTAAAGCTGTCAACCCGGACATTATGATTCTGTGCCATGGCGGTCCGATTGCAGAACCTGAAGATGCGGCTTATGTATTGTCCAGAACCCAGGGCGTGGAGGGATTCTTCGGAGCATCCAGCATCGAACGTTTTGCCACGGAGGTTGGCATTAAGCAGCAGACAGAGGCTTTCAAGAATATCTCGAAATAAAGCGATAAGATAAAGAATGATCGAATCATATAGAATGAAAAAGGCTCCCATGAAGGGAGTCTTTTTCATGCACAGTGGCTAGAGAAGCGTTGTTCGGGTCTAAACTCGTATATGGGTCCGAAAACGACGCGTAGCACCTCTCTAGCATCCGGCGGCTTATCCGCTGGTTCGCTTAATCATCATCCTTGCGTTTGCTCTTGGATGCAGCTATAACAAAGGCAATAATGATAAGCGGAATGAAGATGAACCAGGGGATCGTAATCGTCGTCCCCAATAGAATGGCAAGCAGTAACAATCCAACCATACCCATTATAATGTATAGGCAGCCTCTGCCGAACGTCTCCATCTTCCATCAGCTCCTTTTGACAAGGATAACGTAATGGACAAGATCCAAGTTTCACGTATCATGCTAAAAAGGCAGAAGCCTTGCTCTTGCCATCACGCCCTTGCCGGTCACGCTGACAATGAATGAAGGTTTCCACCCAACCTCAGTGTAAAGTATGAAAAGCATACCAGATCAAGACTTCTTTTTATCGTTGTTCATCTTTTGCATTCATCTTATAACCCTTCAATGCGCTGAGATTAGCCCTGGAATTACCAAGGGGTGGTTTCTGATCGCCAGGCTGCTGGGGAAGACGGTGCAGCACTTCCCGGAGCAGGGCATTATTTTCCCACACGATTTCATGGATTTCACCTACTGTATAGAATAGTGCGCCTAAGATTGCACCGCTAATGAGCCAAGTAGCTCCGGTCAACCAATTGCCTTCCATGATGATATGAACGATGACTCCTCCGATAAAACCGCCGATGAGCCATATAGCTCCCAGTGTCTTGAACAGTTTTGACATGCCGATACCTCCATAGGGGTGATATTGTGTAATCGTATCAAAAAAAAGCAATGTATGGTATTGTGTGCACTCGTATGCATCACAGCTCTTTACTCCGGGTTGCCTCCCTTTGAATAGGGAAAGCAATCATGATAGTATCAGGAAGGAACCAGTGGACGAAGGGGGCTTGATGGATTGTGGCTAACATTAAAGAGATTGCCAAGCTGGCAGGCGTATCGGTGTCAACGGTATCCCGGGTGCTGAACAACCATCCCTATGTCAGGGAAGATAAGCGGACACGCGTGTTGGAGACCATGAAACAGCTGAAATACGCCCGGAATATGAACGCGGTTCATCTGATTACAGGGAAAACGATGAATATTGCTATTATGCTGCCGTTTATTAATCATGCCTACTTCTCCTTGCTGATGGAGGGAGCCGGCCAAGAAGCGCTTGCTGCTAGTTATCGCCTAATCCTGTGCCAAACCGGGTATGCGCCGGATAAGGAAGTGGAAGTGCTGGAGATGCTGCGAAACCGCGAGATTGACGGCATTATTATTTTATCATCGGCCGTGACCCCGAAACAGATCGAAGCCTATTGTGCTTATGGACCGATTGTATGCTGTCAGGATGCGGGCGAACGATTATTTTCTTCTATATATATAAACCATGCTGAGGCATTTCGCAGTGCCATGCAATTTTTGATAAAGCGGGGACATCGACGCATCGGCTTCACGGTGGGAAGACTGGACAGTCCGAGCACGAGAGCACGCCAAGTGGCATATGAAGAAGTCCTTAAAGAGATCGGGGAGCCTTACCGCCAGGAATGGATTTTGGATGGCTGTATCGATCTGGAAGACGGTGCGGCAATCATGGATCGGCTGTCCGCTATGGAGGAACGTCCAAGTAGTTTATTGGTAACGGGTGACCATGTGGCCGCGGGTTTGATCTATGAAGCTGAGAAGAGAGGACTGTCCATTCCGCAAGAGCTCGCTGTCATTGGCTTCGATAACCAGCCGATCGGTAAAATGCTGGGTCTCACCACGATTGATAACCGACTCTTTGATATGGGTTCGGAGGCCTTCAAAATGCTGTATGCGCATATTCAAGGGGAGCGGAAAGAGCCGATTCGCAAGGAGCTTGCCTTCGAGCTGATCGAACGTTCATCGGTATAATGGCTGCGTAGCCAAGTTCTAACAAACGGATTACAAAGTTCGACAATTATGATATTCTTATTTATGCAAGTTCCATGTTTCACAACGTTAACGTCTGCAGCCGTCTGCAGGCGTTCTATTCTGTATTATAGAAGGAAAGGAGCATAACCAAGTGGATGCCCTTGAACAGTTTAAAAAAGCTTCCCGAATCAAAGTGATTCCCGTGATGCTGATTCCGGTTGCTTTAGGAGCACTCGGGGCTTATGTATGGACAGGTGAATTTCATATAGGCCTCTTTTTATTGACCTTGATCGGGAGCGGTGCTGCCCATCTGTTCTCCAATATGGTGAATGATCTGTGGGACTATAAGAACGGAACGGACACGGAAGCGCAGGAGCATGTAGATGCGATCTCCACGAATTCCGGTTTTCTTACGAAGGGCGTCTGGTCGCTCCGTAAATTCGAGATCGTTACCTGGACGCTGTTTGGGATTGCGGCGCTGAGCGGTATTATCCTTAGTTTGATTAGTGGTTGGTGGGCCTTCATCTTTGGCGGACTTGGCGGGCTGATCGCTTATTTCTATGTCGCACCGCCGATTCAATTCGGATACCGCGGCAAGGGTTTCAGCGAGATTGCGATTTTGCTATCCTTTGGTATTTTGCCGGTGATGGGCGCATACTACGTTCAAACCTCACATATGGATGTTCGGGCGCTGCTGCTGTCACTGCCCATTGGGCTGCTGACAACGCTGATTTTGTTTAATCATCACTTTTTGCATTGGCAGGCGGATCGTCAGGCCGGGAAGAAGACCCTGGTAGTGGTATGGGGTGAAAAAAGAGCGCTGAGCTTCTCGAGAGTTCTGCTGCTGCTGGCCTGCTTGTCTTTGATAGCCTGCGTATTGGCCGGGGCGCTCCCGCCTTACGCATTGATTGCACTGCTTACGATGATTCCGTTGTATCTTGTCTATGGAAGATTGAAGGACAACAACCGTTCCGAAGCGTATTTACCGCTGATGGGTGCGTCAACGATGACCACCATGCGCTGCGGCGGCGTGCTGATCCTGTCATTGATCATTCAAGGAATCATTCAGACTTTGTAAGGAAGAAGGGGAATTAGATGGAACAACAACGCGTTTTTGGTGATTTTCACTCTATCCTGTCCGAGACCGGGACTTGGAAGATCGGCGGTTTTCCGCTGCCGGACGGTTCATTCTGGGAATATCGCGAGCCGAATGCAGTCGTGATCGTCCGCAACGGAATCCTGTACGTGCGGGCGCCGCTCAGCCGCCAGAATGATCAAATCCAAATTCTCGATAATGCAAAGCATATGTATTATTCCAACGAAGAGGTGGATGTGCCGGAATCCGGCGAGGTTACGTTCGAGCTGCAGATTCGGGCACGCACCCAGGGTACGGTTCCCGGCGACTTGTATGACGGCTATGTATCGTTGAATCTGCTTGATTTCAGCACGGGTGCAGCACTGGACTTTTTTGCTTCGAACGACAAGTATGCCAGCGTGTATGCCGTCCTGCCGTTCCCGGGCGTGCAGGTGCCGGAATCGGACAAGACCCGTTACTTCTGCATTTTCAAAGAGGAAGATACGCATTTTACACCGCGGGAATTCAACACGTACAAAATTACGTATAACCGTGCCGAGGACGAAGCGATCTTCTACGTGAACGGCGAGGAGATCCGCCGGGAGAAAAACATCCCGATCAAGTTTAACAAGTTCACCATCGCTTTGGGGATCATGACCGAAAAAGACCTTACGCCGCAGGGCAGCGTATCCGTGCATGGACAAACCGTCATTGCCGAATACTCTCCCGTGACGGTAACGATAAAAGAGTAGTGCTTATATAGTAGAAAAACGATCATGCCCATCTGTGGGCATGATCGTTTTTGTGAGCGAGGGACGAGCTGAAGCAGTGCAATGTCGAGGCCGTACGGGGAAAGATGCAAGCCCCCGACAGGGCAAGGAAGTTAGCCTGGCAAGCCTGTGAGTCCAGAGGAGTCACAGCATGCCCGGCAATGAATGAGTCTGACCGTGTAGAACAGGTCAGACTCTCAAGCCGAGCCGGCAAGCCTGTGAGTCCAGAGGAGTCACAGCATGTCCGGCAATGAATGAGTCTGACCGTGTAGAACAGGTCAGACTCTCAAGCCGAGCCGGCAAGCCTGTGAGTCCCAAAGGGATTCACAGCATGCCCGGCAATAAACCAGTCTGACCGTGTTGGACAGGTCAGACTCTCAAGCCAAGCCGACAAGCCTGTGAGTCCCAAAGGGATTCACAGCATGCCCGGCAATAAACCAGTCTGACCGTGTTGAGCAGGTCAGACTCTCAAGCCGAGTCGGCAAGCCTGTGAGTTCCAAGAGGATTCACAGCATGTCCGGCAGTGAATCAGGCAGCTGACCGTGTAGCAGTGGTCAGCTTAGCCCCTCCCGCGCCCAGCCCCAAAAAAAGCCATCCCAGACGAAAGGGATGGCTCTCTTTTGGTGGGTGGAAAGATTGGAGGCCGTACTTAGGAACAGAGGATGTATGCGTGGAGGAGACCTGGCGTTCGCCTTTGAAACCGGGAAAATACCGCAAGAATATCATCCCGTTTTCCTGGTTTCAACAGCGACCGGAACGGATACATCCTCCCAGAACAGGCCGACTAATCTTGACCACCAAAAAAAGAAAGCCATCCCACAAACCATGGGACGGCTTTCATCGTTACTTCAAATCCTCAATAGAATTGGCTTCCACGTAAGACGGAACCACCAGGCCGGTTTTTACGCCTTCCATGTTAGCGCCAAGGTCTTCGACCTGGTCCTTGAACTTATCCCAGTAGTCTGCATGCGTCAACGGAAGCCATGCTGCTACGGTTGCATCCACGTCACCGTTGGCAACGCCGGTCCACATTGGGCCTGCTTCGACTTGAAGCGCCTCAACTTTGTATCCGAGCTTGTCTTCCATGATCACTTTCAGCAGATTGGTGCTGGCGATCTCGGAATCCCAAGCGACATAACTGAATTTGAAGGTTTTGCCGTCAACGGGCTGAACGCCTTCGAGCCAGGCGTCGACTTTCTCCGCATTGTTGTCCGCCCATTCCTTCGCGGCAGCTTCAGGGTCTTGACCTTCTTGAATCGCCGTCATAATCTGACCCATATCGTCGGACGTCCATTTGAAATTGCTCAGGAATTTGTAAGCTTCCGGATGATCTTCTTTCAGTCCAAGACGGACAACGGTGTGAATCTCTTCCGCTTCACCGAATACTTTCTTCGGATCTTCCAGATATTTCAGGTCATACTTGGAGAACATCCAGTGCGGAGTCCAACCGGTAATAATAATCGGATCCTCATTCTTAATGGCTTTGTTAAGGGTTGCCGTCATGGCAGCTCCGGAGCCTTCGACCAGTTTCCAGTCGGTCAATCCATATTCCTCAATAGCCGCTGCGGTCGCTTTCATAATGCCTGCACCTGGATCAATACCGATGATTTCATGTTTCACTTGTTCACCGAGGGAAGCAGTTGAACCGCCTTCAGCCCCTTTGTCCGTCGTTCCATCCGTTCCGCCATTTCCGCCCTGTCCGCAAGCAGACAGAACCAGAATAGCAGCCAAGCTCAGCAGCAACCAAAACTTCTGTTTCTTCAAATTAAGCACCCCTTTTTTTCGTTTTAAATATATTTTGTGTAAAGCGGTCAAGGACAATCGCCAAAATGACGACAGCCAAGCCAGCTTCAAACCCTTTACCAATTTGCAGCTGCGTTACGGCCCGGTAGACCTCGGCACCGATACCTTGGGCACCGATCATCGAAGCGATGACGACCATCGACAAGGACAGCATGATGGTCTGGTTAATGCCGGCCATCAAGGTTGGCATCGCCAGCGGGAGCTGAACCTTGAACAATTTCTGTCCGGAAGTCGAACCGAATGCATCCGCAGCCTCCGTCAGTTCACCTGATACTTGCATAATGCCAAGACGGGTCAGGCGAATCGTTGGCGGAATGGCGAAAATAACCGAAGCGATAACCCCTGGAACCACGCCCAAGCTGAAGAATGTAACGGCAGGGAGCAAGTACACAAACGCCGGCATGGTTTGCATAAAATCTAGAACCGGAATGATCACGCGGGATGCCGACTTGCTGTAGGCCGCCCATATACCTAGCGGAACACCCAGTATAACGGAGATCAAGGCTGCCGTGATAACCAGGCTGAGCGTGCTCATGGTCTGTGACCAGTAACCCAAGTTATCGATGAGCAGAAAACCGATGGCTGTGAACAATGTCAACGGCAGACGGCCTAATAGGTAGGCAATGACGGCCAGGATGACAATGAACAGATACGGATGTGGCAGCATGAACAAATCCGTAAAGAGCTGCACGACGTTTTCAATGATGAAGGCGATGGCGTCAAAGAACCCGGAAAAGACGTCTCCCATCCATTCAACCAAGGAATCAACCCAGCTAGCGAGAGGAATCTTAGGCATCTTGCGTCACCTCCTCGCTCTTGCTTTCTCCGGCCAAGGCACCAAGAACAGCACCGCGGACGATAACGCCCATCAATCGGCTATTCTCATCCACAACGGCCAACGGTACTTTAGCCATGCTCGTAATCTCAAACAATTCATTCAGCAATGTATCGGGTCCGACACTCGGACCGTCCGTAATAAGAATATCCGCAAGCTTGCGGTTATTCTTCATGGCATCCGAAGCATCTTCGGCCGTAATGACGCCAAGCAGCTTCTTGGAACGGTCGATGACGAACAGGTTCGAGATTCCCCGTTCACGCATAAGCTCCAGCGCAACGCGAGGTCCACGATCCATCGTAATGGTCTCCGGACGGCGCATAACGCGTGAAGCGGTAAGCACCTTGGACAGATCCACATCTTCCACGAACCGCTCTACGTAATCGTTGGCAGGCTGGGTCAAGATTTCTTCCGGCGTTCCGATCTGTACGATCGAACCGTCCTTCATCAAGGCAATGCGGTCGCCGATTCGAAGAGCTTCGTCCAGGTCATGCGTGATAAACACGATGGTTTTTTTCATTTTATCCTGGAGCTCGATCAATTCGTCCTGCATGTCTCTGCGAATGAGCGGATCCAGTGCGCTGAAAGCCTCATCCATCAGCAGAATCTCGGGATCATTAGCGAGCGCGCGGGCGAGCCCGACACGCTGCTGCATGCCGCCGCTAAGCTGATCGGGCATTTTTTCCTCCCAGCCCTTCAAGCCTACAAGCTCAAGCGACTTCATGGCCGCTTCGTGCCGCTTGCTTTTGTCTACCTTTTGAATTTCCAATCCGTACTCCACATTCTCTACAACCGAACGATGAGGGAACAAGGCGAATTTCTGGAACACCATGCTGATTTTTTTGCGTCTTACTTCACGCAGCTGTTCCTTGTTCATTTTTCGGAGATCCTTGCCGTGGATCAATATTTCGCCCGATGTTGGTTCAATCAACCGATTTAGCAAACGGACCAATGTAGATTTACCGCTGCCTGACAGCCCCATGATGACAAAAATCTCGCCCTCGTGGATATCGAAGCTGACACGGTTAACGCCAACCGTTATGTTCTTTTCTTTCGCAATTCGCGCTTTACTCCAGCCTTGCTCCAGCAATTGAATTCCTTGTTCCGGATTCGCGCCGAACAATTTGCTGACTTTGTTAACTTGCAGAATAGCCAAAAGTACTCCTCCTTTTATTGTATAGAGACGCGTCCATTTGACCGAGTCTTCTTATTCCTGTCGTCTCGTAAACCCATGTCACCCATTGTAACAACCGATACGTAAAGTATCAAACGTTATATCCGTACGTAAAGTACGTACAGTAAAAACTGTACAAAGTTATCCTTTAAAATGCTCCCATATACTCCGATATCCTCTAGAGCGATCTTCTTTACTTTTAAAATAGCTTTCCCTACAATAGATCAGAGAATGTGTGTGGATTCGGCTTGTTTAGATTTTATGGAGATCGTTCACACTACACTTCGAGTCCACCTAGTTTTGTTATGTTGACATGACTTCTTGGATGGCTACAGATAGAGGAGGCTGCAAGCATGGGCTTGTACCATTTAGATGATGAACGGCAGGCAGCCGTGCATAAGATTCGTAAGCGTGTCATTGAAAATATTGGACGAAATATGGATTTGTACGGCATTCCACTCTCAACGGGACATTTATACGGACTGCTTTATTTTGCGGATAAGCCGATGAACCTGGATGAAATGGGACAGGAAATGAAAATGAGCAAGACCAGCATGAGTACAGGCGTGCGGACGCTGCTCGATTATAAAATGGTAAACAAGGTGTGGGAGAAGGGTTCCCGCAAGGATTTGTATGAAGTGGAGTATGACTGGTACCAGACCTTCTTGGATTTCTTCGATATTAAATGGCGTAAATCGGTGGAGAGCAACATTCTGGTCCTGCGCAAAGCGCTCGACGAAACGGAGAAGCTCCGTAAAACGCATGAAGATGACGAAGAGCTGGCAGCGGTGCTGCAAGAGGATCAGGCGAAGATGCGCGAGGCCGTTGCTTACTATAAATGGCTGGAACGATTGATTGATACTTTTGTGGATGGCGATATCTTTAAGTATGTGCCGAAAGAACCGCCTGAAGGTGAATCCTGATATTGAAAATGGGGAAATTCCCCAGTATAATGTGGAGTAAGGCAATGCTTACCCAAGAGGTACAACCTGATTTTATCGGGTTGTGCCTTTTTTTGTTATCTGGCATCGCCTGGAGTGATTAAGCGCAAACACGCGTATGTGGTGCAAAAATAGTCAGGAGGGGTTAGAATGGTCAGTATGTCCTCAAGAATGGTAGAAATTGCAGATTTTCCATCGGTTAACTTAGGCAATACCCGAAGTTTGTATGTATATCTTCCACCCAGTTATCATGAGAATATGGGGAAGCATTATGCCGTACTCTATATGCATGACGGGCAGCATGTATTTTCAGCGGATGAAAGAGGCGGTTCTTGGGATATGCACGTCACCGCCGATCGGCTGGTTTCCGAAGGACGGATGCAGGAGATTATCATCGTTGGCATCGCAACGGTTCCCCATCAAAGACTGAATGAATACTTCCATGACAATCCAAAGATGCATGAGGTGTTTGATCCCCCGTTTGCCGGTGAACGCTACGAATTATTTATTATTGATGAAGTTATACCCTATATCAACCAGAACTTTCGCACGTTGAGGGGCCCTCAGCACACGGCCATGATGGGTTCGTCTGCGGGCGGGATCGTTACCTACAATATCGGCTTTAGAAGACCGGACGTGTTCGGAAGCATTGCGGTCATGTCGCCTTATTTCGTCAAAGCTCATTTTGATGCTCAGGGAGAGCTTAAGGAACATCCCTTTTATGAAAGATACGGGACGCATCCCAATCTTAAGATATGGCTTGATATGGGCGGCGCGGAAGGGGTCTTCATGGAAAAATACGCACGGGAGGAAGCAGAACGTTTGATCCAAGACGGGTTTGTGCCTGGGGAAGATCTCATGCTGTTCCTTGATCCGGGAGCGGCTCACAGCCAAAGCGACTGGGCAGGCAGAGCGCAAGCGCCGCTACTGTATTTTTTTGGCGACATTGGAGAACCAGCCTCGATAAAGCTGTATGGAGATGGCGTCGTAGGGGTGAACGGACCCGTCAAGCAACTGAATCCGGTCATTACATACGACAGCGGATTTGTGCAAACGTTGATGAATGGAACATATCATGTTGAGGATCCTGAATTGCTCACGCTGCTGCCAGATGGAACGCTGATGCCTCGAACTCCTGGCAGCACCCGGATTACGCTGCAAATGGGAAGTTTAATCGCGAATAAAGAGATTACGATTGTAGAAGAGCTGCCTGAGCTTGTGAAAGTCACGATTCAGGTGAAGGTACCGCCTTCCACACCGGCTTCCTCCACGATCTATGCCGGATTTGAGATTCCGTACTGCGGAGTTGGCATATATAGAGGGAGTGCAATGGTACCACATGGCTTGTCTTTTACGTTCAAGGTATCAAGAGGGTTTGGACTGCACGAGAAGATCGGGGATCCTGAAGTGAAACGGCGTTCTTTTACAGCATCGTCCGAGATGGAGCTGTTTTATGAGGTTGAGGACTGGGATACTTGAATGATGAAATTGCATTGAATTGTAATTGGAGGATGAATAGGCATGAGCATCAGATCAGCTAGACCACAGGATGCAGTTGCAGCGGTAAGGCTGCTGTACGACGCACTGCACGATGTGGCGCATCAATTAACAGGGGAAGACAGTGAAGAGAAAGTGCTTGAAGTGCTGGAGCAATATTTCCGGGCAGACGAGGGCAGGCTCAGTTACCGTCAGGCTGCCGTGAAGGAGATCGACGGCGAGGTAGCGGGCATTATCGTTGCTTACGGCGGGGATCAAGCGGCCGAATTGGATCGTCCGATTCTGGATCGTTTGCGGAAACTGAAGAATGACCCTTCCGTAGCGCTGGACAAAGAGGCAGACGAGGATGAGTATTATATCGATACGTTATCCGTTTCTCCGCAGTTTGGAGGAAAGGGGATCGGTTCGGCGCTCATAGATCATGCAGAGAACCGGGCAAAGGAGCTTACGTATCGTAAAATCGCTCTCGCTGTGGTAACGGACAATCATCGCGCTCATTCTTTGTACGACAGAAGAGGATATAAAACGGATAAGGAAATCATGATTAACGGGCATGTTTATTATCATATGGTCAAACCCGTTTAGAAAAAAAATAAACAATTCATAAGCCGCCTATTTACAAATGGTAATAGGTGGTTTATTATTGTGTCATACCGATCTAGAAAATTAGAATGATAAATTAAAATGGAATAAACGAAAATAACAGTTTAATTTACGTAATTAGAATGAATTTAGAATGGAGTGTTGCGCTATGGAACAAGATCAAAATCAAAGCATCGAAATATCGGTGGAACAAGCGAAGCTGCTCGGGAGCGCCCAGCGGGTGAAAATTCTCGGAACCATACTGGATACGGCCAAAACCTCAAAGCAAGTAGCAGATGAATTGGGAGATTCGCCGGGAAGCATCCACTATCATATTCAGAAGTTATATGACGGCGGGCTGATAGATTTGGTGGAGACCCGGACGGTTGGCGGCATCGTAGAGAAATATTATAAATCCAAAGCGAAGTGGTTTAACACCAAGGGAACGCAAACGATGGACCCGGTCCTTGCCGAAGATTATGCAGCGGCGACCCGTACAAGGATCAGCTTGAGGCTGCAGTTGGACGCAGACCAATATGAAGAGATGACAAAGGAATTCAAGGAACTGCTTGAAAAATGGGTGAACAAGACCCTCACGACCAAAGGGAAAGACAGCAAGGAGTATGCCGTCGGGATCAACGTGGTTTCGACGGAAACGTCCGATTAGGAAGGGGCTTCTTTAGCCTCTTCTCTCCAAAACTACTAAATTTTTAATCAAGGAGTGTTCCTCTATGGAAATATTAAAAAATCGCAATTTCCTGGTGTTGTTCGTTGGCCGAATTCTTACGAATATCGGCGACAGCCTGTACGCGGTAGCGGCCATGTGGCTGGTGTACGATCTCGGAGGCTCGACGCTGTATACGGGGCTTGCCGGCTTCCTCTCGATTCTTCCCCGAATCATTCAACTGCTATCCGGTCCGATGATTGACCGCGTTCCTATACGAGGGCTTCTGGTGTACACCCAGTTATTTCAGGCGCTTCTTCTGTTGATCGTTCCGCTTGCATTTTATTTCGACTTTCTGACGGTCGGCGTTGTACTGGCGATTACACCGATTCTGTCCACGCTGAATATGTGGGTATATCCGGCCCAAATGTCGGCCCTTCCCAAAATTCTCGATAAAAAGCAGCTGACGCAAGGCAACTCGCTGTTCTCCTTAGCCTATCAAGGCATCGATGTCGCTTGCAACGCAATATCCGGCGTGTTGATTATTGTGCTGGGCGCAGTATCCCTTTACTTATGGAATTCCATTGGCTTCTTCATCGGAGCGCTGCTATTCTCGCAACTGAAAATCAAGAAATCTATCAAAACTTCGGATAACAACGATAATAAAACATCAATGAACAATACCTTAACTTCAAAACCTAAGCGTAATGCCCTTAAAAGTTATTGGGCGGACATGAAGGAAGGTCTTCGCTACATTCTGGCAACCCCGCTCGCACGGGTACAAATGGGGATGATTGTCATCAATGCTGCGGGCGGCGCTACCTTTACGGTTATGCCAGCGTTTGCCGACAGCCTCGGCGGAGCCGGCGTCTACGGTATATTGCTCATGGCCCAGGCTTTCGGAAGTTTGCTGGGAGCGATCCTGGCTCCATATTTGAAGCTGGAGCGCCTGCCCCTTGGATATATTTTTGCCGGAGCGTTCTGTTTATCGGGCGCTGCCTGGTGTCTCAGCGTATTTACCCCTTGGACTTGGCTTGTCGTTCTGGTGTACGGTCTGGCATGGTTTCCCGGAGGGATTACGAACATTATCATCAATTCGGTCATTCAGAAGGCAATACCCGAGAAAAGATTGGGCACGGTGTTTGCGGCAGCTAGCGGACTCAGCGGAATTGCCATGCCGCTTGGCAGCCTGATCGGAGGTGCCCTTGGCGTGGTTGCGGCAAGCTCCTCCATTATCGCGGGATGCGGAATCGCCGTGTTCTGTGTAGGGTTCTTCTGGATCTTTGACTCGACCACCCGTAGTCTTCCGTCACCTGACAATGTAGATGAAGAATGGTTCGCGCCTTATACGAATACGGCTCCTGAGAAGTCCGTTTCTATGCACACAGCCCCTTAGAGTTGGCTAAGGTCGATCAGCTTCTGTACTTACAGAGACCAATAAGAAGAAGAGGGGTTGTACTGATTACTTTCATATATCGAGCCGAGGATGAATCAGCGATCGACGGATTCATTTTCGGCTCTTTTTTCGTTTAAGCGAAGCGTAAACGCCTGCCGAGTCCCAACGCAGCGGTGCTTGTCAGGCTAGTCTGCATAATGTGACCAAGTCCCTCATAGACATGTATCAATCAAGTCAAAACAAGTGTTGAAGGGGATGATGACATGCGCCGGATTTCATGGGTGCTGCTCGCGGTAGTATTATGCTTAACAACAATACTGGCGGGATGCGGGAAGAAGAATGCAGACAGCGTTGTAAAGGATCTGGGCAAGGTGGCTGATAAGCTGGAAAGTGCCAAGGGCGCTTACCAGGGAGCGGGCGTTATGACCATACATACCGGTTCGGCGCCGCAGGAGTATCAGGTTGAGGTATGGTACCAGTCTCCATCTTATTACCGGATCAGCTTAACCAATGGACAAAAGGATATTACGCAAATCGTGCTTCGCAACGATGACGGCGTGTTCGTTCTGACGCCGAGCTTAAACAAGAGCTTCCGCTTCAAGAGCGACTGGCCGGATAATCAGGGACAGGTATATCTGTACCAAACGCTGCTTAGCAGCATTCTGAACGACAACACCCGTCAGTTTGCCGAGGATAAGGATAGTTACGTGTTTGATGTGGCCGCCAATTACCACAGCCATTCCTTGATTCGTCAGAAGATTTGGCTCGCCAAGGACAACTACACGCCGAAACAGGTACAAGTGTCGGATTCCGAAGCAAATGTGGTTGTTGAGGTGAAATTCAACACCTTTACCTTTGATACGAACCTGACCAAGGATTCATTTGATACGAACAAGAATCTAAGTGCCATGAACGATGCGAAGGGGACCATGGCGGAAGTGGACGAGAACGGGGTACCGGTGGCTTCCAGTACGGAAGGTAACGGCACTCAGGGAATCGAAGGTTTGACGGAAGCGGCTTCGGGTCGCGATATGGGATCCTTCGGCATCATCTATCCGGAATATGTGCCTGCAGGGGTCACAAACAAAGACACGATGGAAGTTCCGGAGAGCAAGGATCATGCGGTTATTCTGAAGTATGACGGCGTGTATCAATACACGATTATGGAATCCAGACCGGTGGATCGTGCGGTTTCCCTCGTACCGGGCGAGGCCGTGTATATCGATTTCACAACAGTTGGCCTGCTCACCGGCGATCAGCAAAGAACGCTGACCTGGAATTCGGAAGGCGTGGAATACCGAATTACGAGCGCCAATCTGCCTGTTGAAGAAATGAAGAAAGTCGCTGCTTCCATGCAGGGAGAATCGGGTAAATAATACGAAGTAGGCGGATACCGAGCATTGAAGGAGGGCAAAATTCCGACAATGAGGCCATTCGCCTCTTTTCCAAATAAAGGCACTCCATCCGTGGGCTCATCACTATTTCTTGCAGATATTCCGATGTTTCACCAAGTTTCGCACCCGGGGGGAACCACGAGCCTCATAAATAAGCAATTTGCCTCAATTGACAGTTGCCCCCGGGAACATTACCATTAATCTAATGTAAAGCATAATGCTTTTTTCAAAATGGTAAGAAGGTGACTGGAATTGCAAGCGATATATCGACCTACCCTGGCGGAGATCAACCTGGACCATCTGCGCGCCAACTATAACGCTTTTCGTGAGGCGCTGCCAAGCCACATGAAATTGCTTGCTTGTGTGAAGGCTAACGCCTATGGTCACGGAGCTGTAGAAGTGGCACGCGAACTTCAGCAATTGGGGGCGGCTTACTTAAGCGTAGCTTTCCTGGATGAAGCGCTCGAGCTTCGGCAAGGAGGCATCTCCAGCCCGATCCTGGTGCTCGGTTATACACCACCGGAGGCTGTAGAGATCGCTTATGAGCATGATGTAACCATAACCCTGTTCAGTTCGGAAGTGCTCCAAGCGATTAAGGCACTGCCGGTCCAGCCGGAGAAGCCACTCAAGGTACACATCAAGATTGACAGCGGAATGGGTCGTTTGGGCCTGCTTCCAGGCGAAGATGCAATTTCTTTTATAGAAGAAGTATTTTCACTGCCGCAGGTTGTTGTCGAAGGAATGTTTACCCATTTTGCAAGAGCGGATGAAAAGAACAAAGACTATACATTGGGACAGTACCGCCGTTTTCAGGGCGTAGCGGACGCTCTTCGGGATAAGGACTACCATATCCCGCTCATACATACGGGCAACAGCGCTGCTGCAATTGATACACCCGAATTATCCTATGATATGGTTCGTGTCGGCATCAGCTTGTACGGACTGTATCCTTCGGATGAGGTGAATCGAAAGACAGTCAGCCTCCGCCCTGTCATGACGTTAAAGACAAAGCTTGTCTACGTCAAAAATTTACCTCCGCATTCCGGTATCAGCTACGGGACGAAGTATGTAACGGAGGAGGAAGAGCAAATTGGAACCCTCCCCATCGGTTACGCCGATGGCTTCTCTCGTATGCTGAGCGGTAAAGTGGAAGTGCTGATACGCGGCCGCCGCGTCCCTGTTGTCGGAACCATCTGTATGGACCAATGTATGGTATCGCTCAAACCTTTCGCCGATGAGGCGGAACAAATTAAAGCTGGTGAAGAGGTTGTACTCATCGGTCAGCAGTCTGACGAATGCATCACGGCAGATGAGCTGGCGTCCAAGCTGGGGACGATCCACTACGAGGTCGTCTGCATGATTGCCCATCGGGTACCACGTCAGTATATACGCAATGATATACCCGTGAAGACCGTGAATGCACTCTGGAGCAACCTTTAAAAAGTCAAGTCACCATAAGTAATTTATTCAGGAAAGAAGGAATAAGTACAGACCTTCCCGAATTAGGAATATGTCGTTTAAGTCTGTACGAAAGTGTCGATTGTAGTTTATAATGATATGCAGCATACTTGATATACCTTCGGCATATATATTCTTTTGTATAATTTTCCTTGAATAATGTAATACTGGTGCACAGGGCGAGAAGGTTGTGGGGGTGTAATAGAGGGTGGCCAATATGCAGAACACCAAACGAATCATGATCAGTTTACCGGATCATCTTTTGCAGGAAGTGGACGGGATCGCTCAGCTGGAAAATTCCAACCGCAGTGAGCTTATTAGGCAAGCCATGAAGTTGTACCTGAATGAACGGAAGAAACGTTACATTCGTGAATCCATGCAGCGGGGTTATATGGAAATGGCCAAAATTAACCTGACCATGGCTTCTGAGGCGTTTCACGCGGAGGAAGATGCAGACAACACTCTAGACCGCTTAGTAAGCGGGGTGTAGACAGTGATCGTTAAACGGGGCGACGTATTTTTTGCGGATTTATCACCTGTTGTCGGTTCTGAGCAGGGCGGCGTAAGGCCAGTCCTTGTCATTCAGAACGATATCGGCAACCGGTTTAGTCCGACTGTGATTGTTGCAGCCATTACGGCACAGATTCAAAAAGCCAAGCTGCCGACTCACGTCGAAATCGACGCGGCGTCGCATGGATTTGACCGGGATTCCGTCATTTTGCTAGAGCAGATCCGGACGATTGATAAGCAGCGGCTAACCGACAAAATCACCCATCTTGATGATGAAATGATGAGTAAGGTGGATGATTCCCTGCAAATAAGTCTGGGCTTGATTGATTTTTGATTCCATTCAAGCGCTAACGTTTTCCACATAGAATGTTATGACTAAAAACCCTCAAGGACTAAATCCTTGAGGGTTTTTATATGGAGGGTATGTTCGAAGGACACGGCAATGGATGCATGAACTAAGAGAGTAGCGGTTTACGCGTTTGTAGGTATGAGGATGTAGGCCGTTGTAACCGCCGCAACGATAAACAAAAGGCAGACAACGGACCAGGCAATCGCATGTTTGTCATTCATCTTAGGTGACCCCCTAATTGTAATGAGGTGCGGATATCCGGCAGCAGCATTTTCGTACACTAAGAATATAAATTTAATCTTAAAATCAGATGAAATTGACATTAAAAGCAGCTTAAAGCCTTATGAAGTGAGCGATGTAGTGGAAATGAGCGCTTAAGTTTGGGATAATAGCAAATATAGTTTCATTGAAGAAAGAGGGATATCATTGTCTGAATTAGAAGCTGTTGTGGAAGTAAATGAGGAACAGATTCGCAAGGAAGAATCGAAACGGATCGTGAAGCAGATCGCGAAGGAGCTTCAATTGTCCGAAAAACAGGTGCGCACGACCGTTGAACTTCTGGATGAGGGCAATACCATACCGTTTATTGCGCGTTACCGTAAAGAAATGACAGGCGAACTGGATGAGAACCAATTACGTGATATTGAAGAGCGGACTGGCTATCTGCGCAATTTGGAGATCCGTAAGCGGGAAGTCATCCGCATCATAGAGGAGCAAGGCAAGCTGACGGAAGATCTGAAGGCATCGATTACGGCCGCCGTTAAGCTGCAGGAGGTAGAAGATCTCTACCGTCCGTATAAGCAAAAGCGTAAAACCCGGGCAAGCGTTGCCAAGGAAAAAGGGCTTGAGCCGCTGTCGGAGTGGATATGGTCGCAGCCGAAGCAGGCTGATGTGATGGTTGAGGCAGCCAAGTATGTGGATGAGGAGAAGGGTGTGGCTTCGGCAGAAGAGGCCGTGCAAGGCGCGATGGATATACTGGCTGAAAACATTGCCGATGACGCAACTATTCGTTCCTGGGTTCGCAGATACAGCCTGGACCACGGCATATTGACCTCAGAGGCGAAGGATACCGAAGTGGAATCCGTATACGAGAACTATTACGATTACCGGGAATTGGCGAAGAAAATGCCGCCGCACCGGATTTTGGCCATTAACCGGGGAGAGCGCGAGAATATTCTGAAGGTAGGGCTGGATGTTCCTTCCGAATCCATTCACGCGTACATCGGCAAGCAGGTGCTTAAAGGTCCATCAGCCGTCACGGACATTCTTACGGCGGTCATCGAGGATTCATACAAGCGCCTTATTGCTCCATCGATTGAACGGGAAGTCCGCGGAGAGCTGACGGAAAAAGGGGAGAACCAGGCGATCTCCATCTTTGCCGGGAACCTGCGCAGCCTGCTGCTGCAGCCGCCGGTGAAGGGACGCTGTGTGCTGGGTGTTGACCCGGCTTACCGTACCGGTTGTAAGCTTGCGGTGGTCGATGATACGGGCAAGCTGCTTGAGGTGGCCGTAACCTATCCGACGCCGCCGGCCAACAAGAAGCAGGAGGCCGCGGCGAAGTTTAAGGAGCTGATTGCCAAATACGGCATCAAGCTGATTGTCATTGGAAACGGTACGGCATCCCGTGAAACGGAACAGTTCGTCGCCGAAGAAGTCATTGCGGAACTTGCTGACCCTGAGCTGGCCTACCTCATCGTCAATGAAGCGGGAGCAAGCGTATACTCGGCCTCGAAGCTGGCGCAGGAAGAATTCCCGGACCTGGATGTCGCCGAGCGCAGCGCGGCCTCGATTGCCCGCCGTGTGCAGGACCCGTTGGCCGAGCTGGTTAAGATCGATCCGAAATCGATCGGCGTGGGCCAATATCAGCATGACGTAACCCAGAAGCATCTGGAGGAGAGCCTGAAGGCCGTCGTGGAGTCTGCGGTTAACCATGTCGGGGTGGATGTGAATACGGCTTCGCCGTCACTACTATCCTATGTGGCCGGCATCAATGCCACGATTGCCAAAAATATCGTGAAATACCGGGAAGAGAATGGGAAGTTTGTCAGCCGGAAGCAGCTGCAGAAGGTTCCGCGTCTCGGTGCCAAGACCTATGAGCAGTGCGTGGGCTTTATGCGGATTTCGGAAGGCGAGAACATATTGGATCGTACCCCGATTCACCCGGAATCCTATGCGGTGGTTGACCGTTTGTTCAAAGAGCTTCAGGTAAGTCTGGACAAGCTTGGAAGCAAGGAACTCGCTGAACTGCTGGATGCCCAGCAGCCGGAGAACCTTGCCGTGAAGCTGGAGGTTGGCGTGCCGACGCTGCGCGATATACTGGACAGCTTGCAGCGCCCGGGACGCGATCCGCGGGAGGAATTGCCGCTGCCGATTTTCCGTCAGGACGTACTGAAAATCGAGGATCTCATGCCGGGAATGGAGCTGCAGGGAACGGTACGCAATGTCATCGATTTTGGCGCCTTTGTGGATATCGGCATCAAGAGCGACGGACTGGTGCATATTTCCCAGCTAAGCGATGGATTTGTCAAACACCCGATGGATGTTGTCTCTGTGGGGGATAACGTTACCGTGTGGGTGCTGAATGTAGATTTGAAGAAAGGCCGTGTCGGATTGACGATGCGTAAGCCGAAAGATCAGTCATAGGAACTGCTGTGTAAAAAAGAAAAAGAGCCGTAACTCCTTGAACTGTACCCCAGTTGTTAGAGATCACCTAACATTTGGAGACGCAGTTCCCTTTGGGGAGAACGGCTCTTTTTTGTATCATTCTTGATCTGGAGCAATAGCTAATGGGGCATGTCCTCACGGTAGGCTTAGCCATGGTTCAGCTTTAGCAGCAGTACTTTTTTATCGTATCTTTCGAGACACCAGTAATATTTTGCTGAAATTTTGGGTTCGACTGCGGGAGCATTTACATCGATTTCATGAAAACCAAACTTCTTATAGAAATGCTGCAGCTCCTCAAACGGAATGCAGTAAACCGTCTTTAAACCTAGTCTCTTTGATTCTTCCACCAGAAACGAGACGACTTCGTGCGCGAGGGACTGGCCTCTAAACTTGTCCAGAATATAAATACCGCCGAGCTCTGCCTCGTGTTCATTAAGTCTAACCAATCGACCGACTCCTGCGTAGTCGTCTTGCGACATGACGATGGCAATGATTTCATTGTCCAGTGAACTTGGCTGAAAGCCGATCTGCTCGTAATGTTGATTGACCCAAGGCAATTCTGCTTGAGTCACCCTTTTGATGCTCATGATTACTCACCTCAGTTTCTTTAAAATGGATGTGGAGGTATACTGCGCGCAGCATAAGCATTCGGCTTAGTCCTCGCTGTTCGAAGATTGCTGCTTTTTCTTCGCCCGGAATCGTCTGACTTTCATCAGATTGCCGCACATTTTATCGTCGCAGTACCGTTTGGAACGATTACGCGTGTCGTCGTAATATACCCAGAGGCAATCGGGATTCGTGCAGATGCGGAACCGGGATAACTCGCCTTGCTGGGTGGCTTGCGCAAAGGAGCCGGCAATCTCGGCAGCCGCTGCTTGCAGGCCAGGATTTTGGAGGATATAGGACAGCGCCAAATTTTGTTCCTCATCGATCTCCAGATGACGAATAACGGGTCCAGCAGCCATCCAGCGGTTTAATTGCTCTATCTCCATGGGAGAGGGTGACTCCCCCGCGACGATGTGTTGAACACACGTTAACAGGAAGGAACGAAGCTCCCTCAACTGCCCCAGCTCATCCGGGGTCAGGGGCAGGCTGACTTGAAGCTGATATTGGTTCATGAAATCGGTGAGCCAATCCTCTCGGGCAAGCCGGTCCTCGGATCGGCCGCTGCCTCTCCAGTCATGCCATTCACTGTTTATAAAATCATCCCATAACATGAAACTCATCCTTTCTCATCTCATATTGTAACAAGTAAATATTAATGTTGCTAGTTACTTGTAATGGAATCCGAAGTGTGTTATTTTTTATGTAACATTCTATTTAATTTATGCTGGTTACAAATTTAATGCGGAGGCGATGTTTATGAACATGAAGGAACTGCTGCTTCAAAACTGGGATTATGCGATGGGGCAGGAGGATTGGTATCCGCCGATTCTTCCTGCCCTGAAGGACGTAACTGTTGATCAGGCTTTGTGGAAACCGCAAGGGCAGGCGGCAAATTCCATTTGGGAGAACGTGCAGCATTTGCTGTATTACAAGCAGCGTCTGCTCGCGAGATTGGAAGGAACGCCGCTTCCTAATGAAGGAATCGGCAATGACGAGACGTTTCTCATTCATGACACAAGTGAGGGGGCATGGAATACGGCCCGGGAGCAGCTTCAGGATGTTCATGCCGCTTTACGACAGAAGATGGAAGAGATGACGGAGGCGGAGATCATCGAATCGCCGCAGCGAATACTTAGCTTAATCATGCATGATGCGTATCATACGGGACAAATTGTTTTTCTCCGGAAGCTTCAGGGCTCCTGGCCAGCTAAACGCAGCGATCTATAAGTATAACATTCGTCCATTCAGCCATCATAATAAATGCAAAAATAAGCCGGACAGGGCGTCCGGCTTATTGTCATACCTATGGATCGGTTGCAGTGCACTAACGGGCATTCGAGTTTTCTTCGCCCGGGGAATTCCGGTAAAAGTACCAGCATTCGTTCAACAGCTTGATCTGACGTCTGTCCTTTTTGCGAAAAGCGCGTGTCAATTGATTGCAGAGCCATTGCGGCAAGGGTATCTCCTCCTCTTGCTAATTCCATCTGTATGGATAGCATATGGGGAAAAAGCCCAAAGCGTGCAGGTCTACCTCGATTATAACGCTTCTTCCTCGTACCATTGCTCAAGCTGCGCTTGGAGAGCACGAATTTCGGTAAGCAATGAGATGAGCGGATATTCCGTTTCCTTAAGGGAAGCAAAGGCCTGCTCAAGCTCATTTATGTATTCCAGACCACCTTGAATGCTCAGCGATTCCTGAAGCAGATCCAGATTGTCGCATTCGGCTACAGCAAGAGGCAGCTGAGGTTTGCCTGCGGCGGTGAGTTTATCGATTTCCTTATTGAGGCGTAAATTTAAAGCACTGAGCTGGTAAGCATAGTCACTGGGCATTTCGACAAATAACAGCTCGTCCTGTCCTTTTAAAATAACGTAGCGCATGTTCGACATGATTGCAGGTTCTCCCTCCATACTTTCTACTTGACAGTGTAGCCCAGAGAGAAGTTAAAATTCAAGTAGCATTTATAAGGCAAAAGGAAGGATCAGACATTGTGACGATCAACGAGATGAGTAACGAAGAACTGCAGGCATGGGTTGAGAAAATCTCGCTGGAAAGCTTCCGGGTTCCGTTCAGGCATCAGGCTACGTTTAACCGGCGATTGTCTTCAACAGGCGGCCGTTATTTCATGAAAAGCCATAACATCGAGATCAATCCGCATCAGCTTGCTACGAACGGTAAGGAAGAGGTGGAGAAGATCATCAAGCATGAGCTGTGCCACTATCATCTGCATATCGCGGGCAGGGGATACCGGCATCGGGACGCTGATTTCAAAAACCTGCTGCAAGCCGTTGGAGGGAGCCGTTTCTGCAAATCCTTGCCGAAGGGCAAGGCCGCGGGCCGGCGTCAACCGGAACCATACCGATATAAACTACGCTGCAGCGTCTGCGGAACCGAATATCTGCGTAAACGGAAAATGAATCCCGCCCGGTATCGGTGCGGAAAGTGCAGCGGACGCCTTACACTCCTGAAGCTTGACTCCCCTATAAAGTCATGATAAATTATTTATATCCAACTTAATGTTCCCTGATAGCTCAGTTGGTAGAGCACTCGACTGTTAATCGAGTTGTCACAGGTTCGAGTCCTGTTCGGGGAGCCATATGGAGAGATACCCAAGTGGCTATAAGGGGACCCTCTGCTAAGGGGTTAGACTGCGTAAGCGGTGCGAGGGTTCGAATCCCTCTCTCTCCGTTGAGCGTTACATCGAAGAAAGCTCCCATCACCAAGTGATCGGGAGCTTTTTTTTGCATAGGGATGAGAACCCTGGATAGGGTTCGTCGGAGCATAAGCAGCGTTAGGAATACTTCGCAGTCTCGACCGAAGGGAGAGTATCCCTCTCTCTTTCGTTGAGCGTTACATCGAAGAAAGCTCCCACCACCAAGTGATCGGGAGTTTTTTTTGCATAGGGATGAGAACCCTGGATAGGGTTCGTCGGAGCCTAAGCAGCGTTAGGAATACTTCGCAGTCTCGACCGAAGGGAGAGTACCCTCTCTCTTTCGTTGAGCGTGAATGGGGGAAGAGAGCTCAATGAAGCAGATCATTGCAATGGGTGGCGGCGGTTTTTCGATGGAACCGGATAATCTGCTGCTTGATCGCTATGTTTTGGCACAAGTATCGAAAGAATTGCCTGAAGTGTGTTTTGTTCCGACGGCAAGCGGGGATGCGGATGGTTATGTTGAACGTTTCTATCATGCTTTCCGGACACTGCCGTGTATTCCCAGTCATCTATCGCTGTTTCAGCCGAACTTTGCCGATCTTCGGTCTTTTGTACTCGAGAAGGATATCATTTATGTTGGCGGGGGCAATACCCGGAATATGCTGGTCTTGTGGAAGGAATGGGGCTTGGATCAGATACTCAAAGAGGCGTATGAACAGGGTGTCATCTTAACCGGGTTAAGCGCTGGTTCCATTTGTTGGTTTGAGCAAGGGGTGACGGACCCGTTGAACGGGCCTTTGTACAAGCTTGAGGGTTTGGGTATATTACAAGGCAGTCATTGCCCGCATTATGATGGTGAGAGCAAAAGAAGACCTGCCTATCATAAACTCGTGCTTCAAGGTGAAGCACAAGCAGGATATGCTGCTGATGATGGGGTTGCATTGCATTTCATGGACGGACGGTTGGATCGAATCGTAAGCTCAAGGGAAAATGCACATGCATACCATGTGGAGCGCGAAGGAAATAGCGTTCAAGAAGAGAAGTTAACACCGGACTTTTTAGGCTGATTTATTGGCCGAAAAAGCTCCAAAAATAAATTTTAAAATTTACGAAAAAAAAGCTTGCCAGCATTTTTGAAATTATGCTATACTCAATCTTGTCGTCACGGCGACGTGGTTAAAGTGGCCCGTTGGTCAAGGGGTTAAGACACCTCCCTTTCACGGAGGTAACAGGGGTTCGAATCCCCTACGGGTCACCACTTTCTATATAACCTCGGGATGAGAACCCCGTCGGTTCGTCGGAGCATAATCAGCGTTAGGATAGGCTTCGCAGTCTCGAACGAAGAGAGAGTATCCCCTACGGGTCACCACTTTCTATATAACCTCGGGATGAGAACCCCGTCGGTTCGTCGGAGCATAATCATCGTTAGGATAAGCTTCGCAGTCTCGAACGAAGAGAGAGTATCCCCTACGGGTCACCACTTTCTATATAACCTCGGGATGAGAACCCCGTCGGTTCGTCGGAGCATAACCATCGTTAGGATAAGCTTCGCAGTCTCGAACGAAGAGAGAGTATCCCCTACGGGTCACCACTTTCTATATAACTTTCTTATATGGCAGCAGCACGATTGTCATCGAGAGCCATTAGCTCAGTTGGTAGAGCACCTGACTTTTAATCAGGGTGTCGAAGGTTCGAGCCCTTCATGGCTCACCATTTTTTTTACAAAGCAACGAAACGATGTACTCCTTATATTATGCGGTAGTGGTGGAATGGCAGACACGCTATCTTGAGGGGGTAGTGGGTGTATACCCGTGGAGGTTCGAGTCCTCTCTACCGCATATGAACATGAAGAAAAAGCTCCGCACCTTGTGCGGGGCTTTTTTTGCGCTTAAGATCTCAAATGTATAAACTTCGAAGCATGGCCTACCTGATATGCAAGAAAATAACATCTAACGAGTTCTGTCTTCTTATGAATGTACGTCGATAGTTTTTTTCTTATATCAAGGTTTACATAGGATTCATCACGGTGTTGATCGATTTCCATTGCACATTTATGCACAACAAGTGTTTCATCTCTGGTCAGGAGTTTAATATCATAACGTGGACGAGCAACAACTTCAAATTACCTATAAGGAGTGATTCAGAATGGCTAATAACAACAATGGAAAGATGAGCCGTGAAGAAGCAGGACGTTTAGGTGGAGAAGCAACTGCGAACAACCATGACAAAGAGTTCTACCAAGAAATCGGACGGAAGGGCGGCGAAGCAACTTCCCGTTCCCATGACAAAGAGTTTTATCAGGACATCGGTAAAAAGGGAGGAGACTCCACGTCAAACTCCCATGATAAGGAGTTTTATCAGGAAATCGGCCAGAAGGGCGGGGAAGCGACTTCCGAGTCCCATGGCAGGGAATTCTATGAGGATATCGGACGCAAAGGCGGCGAGGCTACCTCGGAATCCCACGGACGTGAGTTCTATCAAGAGATTGGACAGCAGGGCGGCGAAGCCAGAAGCGGCAGCGGCAGCAACGGGGACGGCAAGATGAGCCGTGAAGAAGCGGGCCGCAAAGGCGGCGAGGCAAGAGCAAGACAGCGCCAGCGGGGGAACTAATGACAATCCGGCGCATTTGAGACCATATTTGAAAAGCAGCAGCTACGTCTCCCTGACAGGGAGCGCGTGGCTGCTTTCTTTTTGTCTAACGTCTCATACGGCAAGGTGGACAAGAGAAGATCGTGCTGGACTTTTGGGACGGTGTGTGATAATAGTATGATAATGATAACCATTCTCATTTAAGGTTGGGGTCTGTACATATGTTAAACCTGTCGACGAATAGCAGTAGCAAAAAAGATTCGCGTGAATACAGCGGGCTCACGGCCCGTTTATGGAATATGGATATTGTTCATGGGCAAGAGCTCTCCCTGGAGCAGCAGTTGGCAGTGCAGCCAGCCCTGATTATCCCGCTGAGCGGAGAAACCTGTTTACAACAGGCAGAGCAAATCACCCGTATGAATAAGGGATGTGTTTATTGTTGTGCAGCGGGGACTACTTTCGGAATTACGAGTGTCGATCACAAGAGTTCAGACGAACACGAGCAGGCCTCGGTCGCGATCCTTCATTATAGTTTCATGGAAGGGATATCAGGCTGCGGTCGATTGCATGAGGTGGATTCCGTCGCTTTCATGCCCTATGACGGCATCTTTGTCATCAGCTCTCCGGACCGCTTGAATCTCGTCTGCCGGTCGATGTATAAGGATTTTCACAGCAAGGAGCCCATGAAGCAGTGGAGGGTTCAGCTGGATTTTCAAGAGCTGCTATATACGATGATTGCCGAATGCAGCCCTTACTCCAAGAATGATAAGCGGCAAGCGCTGGAGCGGGTGAAGGAGTATATCGAGGAACATTATGATGAAGATTTAACGATTGAACAATTGGCGAGCCTTTCGGAGCTGAGTCCCAAATATTTTGTTGAAGTATATAAGAAGACGTATGGGCACAGCGCGATGGATTATTTGGCGCATGTTCGTTTGAACAAGGCGAAGCAGTTGATGCTGGGCTCGGATTCTTTGCTGCGTGAAGTGGCGCATATGGTGGGGTATAAGGATGAATTTTATTTTAGCCGCAAGTTTAAGAAGACATTCGGGATATCCCCCTCGGTGTATATAAAAACAAGGAAAAATAAACTGGCGATGTACGGCTCGACGGCCCTCCTGGGTTACGCCATGCCGCTGGATTTCACGCCGTATGCGGCTCCGCTTCATCCGAAGTGGTCACAGCATTACTATAACATGCTTGGGCCGGATATCCCCGTTCATCTGGATGCATACCGCCAGAATCATAATAAATATGCGAATCTGGAGAAGCTGGCCTCGGCACGTCCGGAGCTCATCGTTTGTGCACAGGGGGTGGAAGATTGGGAGAAGGAGCAGCTTCGGCTGATTGCCCCCCTCTACGAAATGCCGGAAGAGCAGGGAGGGTGGCAGTTTAATCTGTTAGGGCTCGCTAAATTGCTGAACAAGCTGCCCGAAGCAGAGCAGTGGATCGATACGTTTCATCATAAAATATCGACTTACCGTGGGAAGCTCCCCGCTGAAATGATGGAAGAACGCACGCTTTTGACCGCACGCCTGCATCAGGATGAATTGATGGCTTACAGTCATCCGGGCATGAAGGAACTATTATTTGATTATTTTAATTTTCAGCCGGCTAAGTCTGTGGACTGGGAGGAGGCTGGACGTTTAACGATTGAGCAGATCAAGGAGAGCCGGGCAGACCATATGCTGCTCTTGATCCGTCAGGATTCCGAAACGCTGGCCAATTGGAGAAAACTGCAGGCAACGCCGGAGTGGATGACCATTCCTGCGGTGCGAGACGGAACGTTGCACCAACTATCCTCTTACCCTTGGCGCGAGTACTCTCCCATTGCGATGGAGCAGATGGCGGAGGAAGCCTTTCGGTTGTTTTCCGGAAATTGTCCATGAGGAATCCGGTGATTTGTCCATGGTACTAAGAGAGCAAATCCTTTACTATGATCAATAATGATAATCATTATCAATTGTTGAGTGATCATAGATCATGGAAGGGGTAATTGGAGAGAGATGAAACGAATGAAATGGGTCTTGGGGTTATTGCTGGTATTTGCGTTGGTACTGTCCGCCTGCGGTGGAGGCAGCGAGGCTAAAGATACAGACGGAGCTAGCGCGAATAATGCAGCAGAGAGCGCGAACACAGCCGGGGAGGATAACGCTGCGAAAGAAGAAGCGGCTCCAGCATCGTCCGATACTAAAGTTGTGAAATACCTAGATCAGGAATATACGCTTCCGGCCAAGACGGAGCGCATCGTTATCACCGGTGCCGTTGAAGCCATGGAGGATGCCATTGTGCTGGAAGTAAACCCGGTTGGGGCCATTAGCTTCTCGGGTAAATTCCCGCCGATGTTTGAATCGATTACGAAGAACGCCCAGTCGGTTGGCGAGAAAATGGAGCCGAATTTCGAAACGATCCTGTCTTTGAAGCCGGATGTGATTTTGGCATCGTCCAAAGCCAAGCCTGAAGTCATTGAGCAGTTAAATAAAATCGCTCCCACGATTCCGTACTCCCATATATCGACCAACTGGGAGAGCAACCTGAAATTGCTCGGCGAGTTAAGCGGCAAACAGGAACAAGCGGAACAGGCAATCGCGAAATATAAAGAGAGCTTGGAAGAAGTCAAAGCGACGATTGGAGATAGCCTGAAGGACAAGAAAGTTCTGGCGCTTCGGATTCGTGCGGGCGAGATGTACATCTATCCGGCAGGCGTGTTTTTTAACCCGGTATTGTATGAGGATTTGGGGCTTGAAGTACCGGCTGAAGTAGCGGCAGCCAAAGCACAGGAACTGATCTCGAAAGAGAAGATTGCAGAGATGAATCCGGATTACGTATTTGTCCAATTCTCGCCAGATGAGAATAAGGATACGCCGAATGCTTTGGAAGAACTTCAGAATGATCCGATCATGAAGAACTTGAATGCATTCAAGAACGGGACCGCTTTTGTCAACGTGGTGGATCCACTGGCTCAAGGCGGAACCGCGTACAGCAAAATCGAGTTTCTGAAAGCTGCAGTCGAAAGCCTGACAAAGTAACATCCAACATTTCAGTATAAACCTATAAGGCGTGTTGTTCATGAGGTTCAAAAAATCACTGCCGGCTGTCATCCTTGTGATGGCCCCGGCAGTCTGTTTCTTGCTCATAGCGGCCTCCATCCTGTATGGAGCCAAAAATATTACGATGGATACCGTTTGGTATTCCATCTTTGCTTTTGATTCGGAGAGCATCGATCATCAGATTATTGTGAGCTCCCGATTGCCGAGAGTTGTCGGCGCCATGCTTATCGGCGCTTTTCTCGCGGTATCAGGCGCTTTAATGCAAGGAATGACAAGGAACTATTTGGCGTCCCCATCCATCATGGGGGTATCTGATGGTTCGGTCTTCGCGGTGACACTGTTCATGGTATTTATCCCGAACGCCAGCTCCAATATGTATATCGTCAGCTCGTTGATCGGCTCAGCCATCGGAGCGGCCGTGGTGTTCGGCTTGGCATGGCTTATTCCTGGCGGACTCAGCCCGGTACGACTGGCTATTCTCGGAACCGTAATCGGGACGTTTCTTAGCGGTACCGCAGAGGCATTGGCGGCCTATTTTCAGATATCACAAAATATCAGCTTCTGGTACAACGCCCGGCTGCATGCCATGGACCCGGAGCTGATCAAACTGAGCATTCCGTTTGCAATCGTTGGTTTGTGTCTTGCCGTTGTATTATCCAAATCGATCACGCTGCTGTCGCTCGGGGACGAGACGGCCAAGGGGCTCGGTGTGAATACATGGCTGATTAAAGCCCTTGCGATGGTGGCTGTTGTGATTCTGACCGGCGTATCTGTAGCCCTGGCGGGTAAGGTTGCCTTTGTAGGTTTGATTATTCCTCATATTGCCCGTTTTCTGTCCGGCTCGGATTATCGATGGATCATACCGGTGTCGGGCGTGCTTGGCGGCATGTTTCTTGCATTATGTGATATTCTCGCACGGTTTGTAAATTATCCGTTTGAGACGCCGGTGGGTGTTATAACTTCGTTGATCGGGGTTCCTTTCTTCCTCTATTTGATCAAGACGAGGGGAGGGGCTCAGCGTGCGTAACACCTATTACCGATTCCCGATGGTTCTGACTGGGGGAGTCTTGGTTGTACTGACTGCCGTATATTTCAGTCTCACCAACGGGACGTTTGATATGTCCATCAAGGAAGTATTTCAAACTTTGCTCCGGATGAATCCCAATTCGGATTTCGATCTCGTTGTGTTCGAGTTCAGGCTGCCTCGTATTGTGCTTGGCGCTCTCGTCGGGTTTGCACTGGGTATGGCCGGTGCAGTTATCCAGGGAGTTACCCGCAACGGACTTGCGGATCCGGGCATTCTCGGCATCAATGCAGGTGCAGGCATGGCGGTTGTGTTGTTTATGTTCCTGCTGCAGGGGCAGATCACGATGACCGGGTGGCTCGGGGTTATGATGATGCCGATGTTCGGTATCGCTGGCGGTTTGGCGGCAACTACGGCCATATTTATGTTCGCCAGAGAAAACGGAAAGCTGGATCCGCAGCGGCTAATTCTTGTGGGGATTGCGATTGCATCGGGTTTTGGTGCTATTACGATGTTCCTCTCGCTCAAAATGAATCCATCGGATTATGAGATGGCCGTAGCTTGGCTGGCCGGTAGTCTTCACAGTGCTAACTGGAAGTTCGTGGTCACGATGCTTCCTTGGCTCATCCTGCTGCCGCCTGTCATTTGGCTCCGCTCTCAAGTGCTCGACTTGTTCCAGCTGAGCGAGGAAAGCGTGAAGAGCGTCGGGGTAACCGTTGAACGCGAGAAAAATGTATTGCTTCTATGCAGCATCGGTTTGGTCAGCGCGAGTGTTGCCGTATCCGGCAGCATCGGGTTTGTCGGTCTGATCGCTCCGCATCTGGCGAGGCAGCTGGTTGGACTGCGGCACAGGCATATCATCCCGATCAGCGGTATAGCAGGCATGGCGATTGTGGTCATAGGCGATTTCATCGGCAGAACGATATTCGCTCCTGCCGAGCTGGCAGCTGGCATTGTCGTGTCCGTGATTGGGGTTCCATATTTTATCTATCTATTAATTCGCATGCGAAAATAAAAGCAGCTTTCGGGAGGATCACATGAATCGTTATCAACAGCTGGTGGTTGAGGACAGGGAACTCACACTGTATTTGCCTCCTTCCTATCATGAGTCGGACCGTTCTTATCCTGTTGCCTACGTACAGGATCAAGGAGATATGTTCACGGACTGTCTCAACTATCTGAACCATCTGTTTGTAGCAGGCCAACTCGTCGAGGTCATCCTGGTCGGGATTTCGTCAACAAACCGGAACCGTGAGTACACGCCTTGGCCGGCCGAGCCGCTGCTGGAGGGCAATCCGCCTTTCGGCGGGGAGGGCAGAACTTATGTCGATGAGGTGGCGGATGTCATCAAGGCGTACATAGACAGACAGTACCGCACACTCGCAGCGCCCGAACATACAGCCATCATTGGTGGTTCCTTTGGCGGTATGATCTCGATGTTCGCGGGGTATTGGCGCCCTGAGACCTTTGGCCGGATCGGAATGCTGTCGGCTTCGTTATGGTATGACGGGGTTATGGATTACATCAGGGAGCAAGGGGAATTGCCTACCGGGCAGAGGGTGTATATGTCCGTTGGACAATTGGAAGGCACATATAAGAACAATGCGCAGAAACATATGTATCCGAATAACGTCGAGGCCCATCGATTCTGGATCGAACAAGGGGTGAGCCCCGAGCGGCTCCAACTGGCGGTAGATCCTGATGGGACCCATGATCCCATCTTTATGGCCAGAAGATTTCCGGATGCGCTGCGGTGGTTGTTCGTCAAGGAAGAATATGACCAAGAATCCGAGATGGTGCGAGCTAACTGCAATTACCTCGAAAAGGATCCTCTGTTTTGCATACCGGGAACGGTGACATGGTCCATGCAATCCGACGCCACGGGCCGCGAATACCGTATTTTCATTGCCGAACCGATGGGACCGCCACCTGAAGGCGGTTATCCTGTATTATATTCGCTGGATGCCAATGCGACCTTCGGAACGCTTGCGGAGGCAATCCGACTGCAATCCCGGACCCCCCGCGGCATTCCCTCGGCGCTTATTGTCGGAATCGGCTTTGACAGTGACAGTCCGATCGTGAGCAGCGAGCGTTTTTACAACTTTACTGAATATGCTGATGACCATGAATTGCCGGTCCGCCCTAACGGATTGGATTGGCCGGAAACAGGCGGCGTCGAAGCATTCCTTACGTTCATCGAGTTTCAGCTGAAGCCGGCCGTGGAGCGGCAATACGCGGTGAATCGTTCGAAGCAGGCGCTGTTCGGGCACTCGCTCGGCGGTTTTTTCACCTTGTATACATTATTCACCAGGCCGGAGGCCTTTTCGCGGTATATTGCGGCTTGTCCCTCCGTATGGTGGAAGAACTACGTGCTGTACAAACGCTGGGAAGAGGGGCAGCTCCGTTTACAACAGAGCGGACAGCGTAAAGAGCTGCGTCTGTACGTTGGAGCTGAGGAGAAGCCGTCCATGGTTCAAGACGCCAGGGAACTCTATGCATTCCTCAAAGGGCATGATGAGGTGCTGGAGACTACGTTTCATGAAATTGAGGGAGAAGGCCACGTCTCGGTGCTGCCTGCTCTGGTAAGCCCTCTGCTTCGTTTTGTGAACGCGTAATATGAGAAAAATGCCTTAAGCATGAATAAGCAGCCTCATATCCAGGGATAAAGCCGGATCATGAAGCTGCTTATTCCGCGTTGCTGTTTATAGGCAGAGAGTTAATCGTGTATTTCCGGATCATCAAGGATGGAAGAGTACTTTGGGTATAATCTGCGAATGCAATCCGGACAGATATCGTGGGTAAATTCAATGGGGAGGCGGCTCTCCAAATAGCTCTCCACAGGCTCCCACTCTTCCGCGTGGTGAACGTATTTGCATACGGCGCAGATGGGAATATGCCCGGGAAGGGGAAAGCTGTGAGCCAGCGCTTGTTCCAGCAGCAGCTCCTTGCGTTTGAACTTCGTAATATCCGTAAATGATATCATAGCTCCGTGAATACGGCTGTCCTTGTTGATAAGCAGCGGCAGTACCTCACATAAAACCCAATTCTCTTGGCCGTTCCATTGTACGGCATATTCAAAGGAATAATCAGATTGCTTCCCCAACATAACATCTCTTACGGAGGGCAAATCCAACTCACGGAAAAAGTGATCAAATGAAGCCAGACTCAGGGACTTGGAAGCGAGATTAAAAAAAGATGCCCCCTGCCATCCAAACTCAGGGGAAACACCATATCTTCCGGCCATGGTAATGAGTGGATCGTTAATTTTGTCTATGATGCCATCCGGCGTAATGATCATCAATCCTTTGTTCAAGGAATGAACCGCATTATTCCAGGATGTGATCATGGTATCGTAGGGCAAATGACTCGCTCCTCATACGGAATAGACTCATGAGTAAAAGATACAACGATCCATGAGTACTATGGTATAATTTAGGCAATATATATTTGATTATACACGTAAATAAGTGGTTTTGCAAGATAAAAATACGTACATAAGTAATTTTCTTTCAAAGAGAACTAGGAAGGCGGTTGTTTGATGCAGTCTATTTACCAACGAATCGAACATCTCATAGAAAGCCGAGGTATGACCAAGAAGGCGTTTTGTGAAACCCTCGGGATCAGCACAGGAAATTTTGGTGATTGGAAGAGGGGGAAAACAACGCCGAGTACAAATAAATTGATTGAGATTGCTGCATTCTTTTCCGTAAGCTTGGATTGGTTGATTATTGGCAAGGGCAACCCTACCCGAGTCAATGAAGCGCGTGGGGAGTATGAAGTGGACCCGGGATCATCCGATCTTCCCTTCATGTCCGGATTGGCAGAGAATGAGAAGGAGTTTATCCGGGAATATATCGAGTTTTCAGCATACCGGAAGGAAAAGCGAAACGATAAGACCTAGCTGCTCATGCGTCTAACCGCCCCCCCATAATTTGGATCTTTACTTTTGTGTGACGGAACAGTATAATAGGGAATGTTCGCTACAGAACATCCCTTATAACATGCGGTAGTGGTGGAATGGCAGACACGCTATCTTGAGGGGGTAGTGGGTGTATACCCGTGGAGGTTCGAGTCCTCTCTACCGCATACTTTATGAAGAAGCTGTTTATCAAGAGGAATTCTTCCTTTGATAAACGGCTTTTTTGTTTGCTTGGCAAGCTGGGACATGCTGTTTCTTATGCGAATTTGCCCAATTATCGTTTCAATTTGTGCTGCAAGTTTAAAGAGTACATGTAGAGACCATAATAGGGCATGAAGGAGATGAACGAGCATGAAACCATTATACACAGCAGATGTAAAAGTCATTGGAGGGCGTGAAGGCTCTGTTGAATCTACCGATGGGGTTCTTAATCACAAATTAAGCATGCCGAAGGAGCTTGGAGGACCGGGCGGTGACGGAACCAATCCGGAGCAGCTGTTTGCGGCCGGCTATGGCGCCTGTTACGAAAGCGCCCTGGCTCATATCGCCCGAAAAGAGGGCATCGAGCTCAAGGACGTCGTGATCCATTCTCAGGTCATGATCGGAAAGGACGATGGCGCTGACGGTTTTAAGCTTGCGGTGAAGCTGAAGATCGAAATGCCGGGAATCGAACGAAGCCAGGCGGAGGACCTCGCGAAGAAGGCGCATGCGTTCTGCCCTTATTCCAAGGCTACCCGAGGCAACATCGACGTGGAGTTAAGCGTAAGCTAACCATAAAGGAATTCGGATGGTCCTCTGAAATGGAGGGCCATCCTTTTTTGTCGGCTTACGATGCGGAATATGAAACTTTTTACATGATACTCCGTATTTCAGTTAAAGCTATGAATTGGAAAGGGGCGCTTAAGATGAGTATTGAACAAATGATAGAGGAACGGTTTGTATGCAGCAAATGCGGAGGGAATCACTGCCAGACGAAAGAGGTCTCGATGTCAGGGGCCGGGCTGAGCAAGATGTTTGATATTCAGCACAATCATTTCCTATTTGTTTCCTGTACGAACTGCGGATATGTGGAAGTGTTCAACCCGGATATATTAGAAGGTAAAAAGAGGGGGCAGCTTGGCTCGATCCTGGATGTGTTCTTCGGTTGACATCACCCCTAAAATTCTTTAATATGACTAAGTACCAGAAAGTACAAACCAGTCATAGGGAATTTAAATAAAATAAACGGGTGATGAACATGCCATACAGACCGCAGATTGCAAATGTGACCACAGCTGGAAGCAATGAAAAAGAAGGGCTTTACGAATTCATTATCCACACGGCTGACGGAACGGATATTCGCGTATTCTATAACCGCTTCCCGGAATGGAAACTGACTGCGCTTAGCCGACTTGGGAAAGTACCTTGCCCGGTTTGTCGTAAGGATTTCATATGCAAATGCATGGAGAAATTCTCGAACGAATTCGACCAGCAGATGAAAGACGGCGAGTGGCTGAACAAAGCTGCTGAGTAATAAACCAATAAGCGTACTTGATCAAGCGTAGGAGAGGGCTCCTGCGTTTTTTCTTGTTTTAGGCCTGAAGGGAGCCAGGAAATATATGAAGGATCGTGCAACCGATAATCATGAGGACTATGCGATTGTGCTGATTGATGGCGTGTGCCATTTGTGCCAGGGTCTGACGCAGTTCATTATCAAGAGAGATCCTGCTGGTGCCTTTCGTTTCGCTTCGCTGCAGTCCGAGATTGGGCAGGAGCTGTTGAGGCAGGGAGGGCTACGTGGAGATACTACGGAAACGATGGTGCTGATTGAACAGGGGAGGTATTACACAAGGTCGACGGGAGCTCTGCGGATTGCGCGGCGTCTTCGCTTTCCTTGGCCGCTGTCGTATATTCTGATCCTGATTCCCCCGTTCTTACGGAACCTGGTGTACCGCTGGGTAGCGAAGAACCGTTACCGGTGGTTTGGGCAATCCAGTGAATGCATGATCCCGACGCCGGACATTCGGCGTCGGTTCTTGTCCTAATCCACTTGTATTAATGATGATGTTCTGCCGTACCTTCTTGAAATGTCGGAGTTCCTGCTTGCAGGTAGGCAAGCTCGGCCTCGGACAGTTTGCCGACGGCGAACGGTTTCTGGGGAATGATGATGGAACCGTTGTTGCCGCTGTGCAATTTGATGAAATACAGTCCCTCTTTATCGAAGGTCTTGGTTACCGTATACACGCCATCACCGACCTCTACCGCATCCGTCATGGGATCCCGCAGGGAGCCGTCATGGCTCCACAGTTCGTAGTGGACAAAATCCGCACCAGGTACCCTTTGGCCATCCTGGGTGAGAATGATCTCAATGGTCTCCGGTTGATGAACATATAACGTCTCCGGAATGTTCACCTCGGCGATCAGCGGGATTTCTTTTTCATACCGGTTGACTGCTTCGGGACTGGCCGAACAAGCGCTCAGCAGCAGGACCGATAGCAGTGCGGATAATATAAAACGGCTTTTCATGATCATGAAACCGCCACCCCTTATTGTAGTTAGAGTATAGACTGAATCAGGCATTCAGAAATGTCTTGATCGCCGGTACCCTCCGAACGATAACATAATCGATGATCCACACGATGATGAGCGACAAGCCCACAAGCGGGAACAGGATCCCCAAAGCGATGAGAAGCAGAAGGAATACCTTCATGTTCTTGGCTTTAACCTCGGGTGCTTTTGGCGCCCCCAGTCCATGCTCCGGTTTTCGCTTCCACCACAAGTACAGACCGCTCACCGCAATGAAAATGATTCCTATGCATATAAGCAAACTGAAGATTTGGTTAACGATACCGAATTGGGTTCCTTTATGCAGTGTAATGCCTAGGGCAACGGCTTTACCAACGACCCCGTAATGGTCATAGCGATAATCCGCCAACACCGCGCCGCTGTACTGGTCGATATGCATGGTAGCCTCATCTTGGGCTTTCGGCGGATAGGCCGACAACGTGTACACCCCGTCCGCTTGCTGTGGAATGCTGATGGTGTAGCTAGGATGGATCCCCTCGCTTCGGGCTACGTACATGACATCTTCGATTGGAAGCGGCGTAAAGTCGGAGATGGTGGAGTTAGGTACCTCCAGATTTTCGGCCGCCCAAGGGACCTCTGCGACTTCCTTCGTCTGAACCACATGGGAGGATGGCGCACTGCCTGACCAGATGGAAGGGGGATAACCAGCGCCGGTGTTAGTTGCCATGGTTTGAAAATTGCTGCCCCACAGGCCTGACCAGGGCAAGCCGGTCATAATGAGAAACAGCATGCCTGCCGCGATCCAGAAGGCGGGAACGGCGTGCAGGTCCCTGCGGAGAATCTGCTTGCCCTTGCCGAGCCTCGGGTACAGGATCCCCGCGAGGCTTCTTTTCTTTTTGCTTTTGTTTTTATTTTTCGGAAACCATAAAAATAATCCGGTAATGATCAGCACGATCGCCCAGCAGGCGGCTAGCTCCACGATCCGGTCCCCCACGGTCCCGACCATCAGCTCGCCGTGGAATTCCTCGATTTTGTCCATGATGCGGTCTTTGTCTTTCAGCTCGCCAATCTTTTCTCCCGTATAAGGGTCCATGAAGACGGTCATGGATTCGCCCCCTGAGGTCAAACTGATCTCTGTAGATCGGGAGTCCGACTCGCCGGGGCGGTATTTCGTGATCGTAGCGTCAGGGTAGAGCTCTTTCACTTGTCCGACCAGCTTGCTGGGCGTTACCCGTTCAACCTGAGGGGTTACCGTGTAGTAGTCCCGATATAGCGCTTGTTCAATCTGAGGCTTAAATAAGTAAACGGAGCCGGTGATCGCCAGGATGATCAGAAAGGGAGCAAAAATGATGCCGGCATAGAAATGCCATCTCCAGACGGTTTTGTACCATGCGGCAGAGCTTGGATTTGACGGTTGACTTTCATTTGGTTGGATTGCTGGAGGTTTCTTGTTCCCCATGGCTGGTGGCTCCTTTTCAATTAAAGCTAAAATTTATATAAGATGAACATGAGAGTACATTTCATATATCAGATGAGTTTACTTCGGGGCCCGGAAACCGGCCTGGACGGCTTCTGCCTCGCTGCAGAACCACTGCTCCTGCTTCGTGCGCTCATAGTATGGGGATTCGGGAGTATGGTAGATTTTCTCGCCCTTCGAGTTGATGTTGCCCTTGATGTCGCAGCCTTGCTTGGACGCTTGGCTGTTCTCTTTCGGAGCTTGGGCTGCCGCTGTGTTATTACGGCTACTGTTGTTCTTGTTGTTTGTGTTGTCCTGCTCCTCCGGATGGAAGCCGTCTTCCTGGGCATAGTTCTCTACGCTCCATATCCCGAGCGCCTGGTCCCGGCTGATCCGCTGCAAATCATCAAATTTGTCCACATAGCGGGTGTTGGGCGGGTAGATATAGGCCACGCGGGCGAGCCCTTCTTCAAGCAGCGATTCCTGGACCATTTTTCCGTCGGCATATACATACGCAAGCAGCCTGGAGTATTTATCCCGGTTCGGACCGATATCAAATTCCAATTCAAGAAGGTCGGCTTGTTCCACCAGATCCTTCGTAAAAGCCTTGGCCTCGGGCCCGAATGGCTGTACGCCCAGCTTCGGATGACTCGTCTCGGGGGTATCGATCAGGAGCATCCGGACATTCTCCTTCTTCCCTTCGAACATCACGCTGATGGTGTCACCGTCAACGGCTTTGACCAGTTCCACGGCTGCCCGCGGAAGATTCAGATCATCGGTTGGATAGGTCGTTTGTTTGGAATTCGTTGTACTGGTGTTGTTGGTCTTGGCTTCGGATTTAACGCTTGTTGCGGTTCCTTCGTTTGATGTCGCCGGGGACATCAGCGGCTGGCTGCAGCCTGATAATAGCAGCAAGGCGGTTAGCACAGCGGTTAACATTCGTTTGTTCACTTGTTGTCACTCTCCTGGCTTGGAAGTTTGGTTCAGATGGTTTAGGAGTTTATGTAATGTTGGTTCTATATAAGTAGTTCTTATATAGAGAACATTCGTTCTAAGCCTATATAGTAGGACATATATCCTTGTTTTGACAATAGTGAATAAGGGCTATCTGTATATCAAAATAATATCTTGCCGTTCTTCTGCAACTGTGATATTCTAATGTCAAATTATAACAGACAACGGAAGCACCGTTCATGGACCGCATATTGCGGCCTTGGACGGTGCTTTTTGGCGTTGTTACAGAAGAGAGGGATTGGCTTTATGATACCGGCCCGACTTGTGCTGGCAGTGCAGGATTCCCGGTATGTTGAACCGCTGCTGAGTTATTTGCATGGAAGTTCTTACGGATCGGCTCTTCAGGTAACCGCATTTACCCGCATCGATTCATTTCTACATTATATGGAAGTGGGGGAAGTGCCCAATCTGGTCGTGGGGGATACGGAAATGCTGGAGAGCTGGCTTAACCGGGGGGAGACTTCGGTTCCTTGGCTGCTTCTAAGTGAAGGTCATTCATCTTCTTCTCTTGTAGAGGGCGGCAGCAGTACATTCAAGTATCAACCGCTGCCTCAGCTGATGGAAGTCATCATCACCCACTGTAAGCGAAGCGGTGGAGCGCTGGAGAAATTGAATGTCGGAACAACCTCGGTGATTGGGATTGTATCTCCCCTGAGCGGGAGCGGGAAGTCAACGATAGCAATGAACATGGCGAAGCAGCTGGGCGTGCTGGGATTAAAGGTGTTCTATCTCAATTTGGAGACGGTGAACAGCAGTGCATTATTTCCTTCCGGTTCGGTGGGCATGGAGGGGAGCTTTTCAAGATTGTTGTACGACATTAAGGCCTCACAAGAAACGGCTTCGGGGACCGATTTGTCAGTAACCCCTTATATCATCAGACATCATGGCCTGAAGTGCGATTCCTTTGAGCCCAGCTTCAATGTAAAGGAAATCACGGAGATGACCATGGAGGACACGGCTTTGCTGCTGGCTTCCCTCGTATCGTGTAATCAATATGATGTCATTGTCGTGGATACCGAGAGGTGCATGGATGAACGAATGCAGACGGTTCTTGAGCAGGCCGGGGTGCTTATCTGGGTTTTATTAGATGATCTCATGAGTATGTATAAGAGCGGTGTGTGGATGGATCAATTGGAGCTTGAGGATCCCGCGCTTTTCGGGAGCCTGAAGAAGCGGAGCCAATTCATTGTCAATCGGTACACAGGACAACTTGTTAACGGATTCCCCCGCAAGGATATAAGCATAGACAGCGTACTGCCTTATATTCCTTCATGGAAACAGCTTCATCGGGAAGAACTGCTGTTGTCCTCACCCATCTATCAGAGAGAGGTATTGAAGCTCTGCCAGCAGCTGCTGGAGGGCTCGGGTATCATGGCGTTGCAAGCGGGTGGTGGGCAGTGATGATGGAGGATCCGTTCAAGTCGGTTCGTGACCAGGTTCGTTCCGAGCTTGATATGAGTGCGAGCATTAACAATTCGGAATTAATGGCCCGTATCGAGGAAATGGTGTGGAGAAGACGCGAGCTCATGGAACTGACAGCCGCTGAGAAGCGGCGGCTGGTGCGCAGGGTATTTGATTCTTTTCGTGGGTTGGATGTGCTTCAACCCTTAGTGGATAATCCTCGAATTACGGAAATTATGATTAACAGCCACCAGGATATATTCATCGAGCAGGATGGGGAGGTGAAGAAGCTGCCGCTCCAATTCGAATCGCAGAGCCGCCTGGAGGATATCATTCAGAGCATTGTCGGTACGGTAAACCGGGTGGTGAACGAATCCACGCCCATCGTTGACGCCAGATTGAAGGATGGCTCGCGGGTAAATATCGTGCTTCCTCCCATAGCGCTGAAAGGGCCGACCATGACGATCCGTAAGTTTCCGGAATCGCCGATGACGATGGAGGACCTGGTACGAAGGGGCGCCCTGACAGAGGAGGCAGCGGAGCAGCTTCGGATACTGGTTAAGGGGAAATACAACATTTTTATAGGCGGAGGGACGGGTTCGGGGAAGACGACTTTCCTGAATGCATTATCGCAGTATATTCCGCCTGATGAGCGTGTCATCACGATTGAGGATTCGGCGGAATTAAAGATCGTGACGGTCCCGAACCTCGTGTCGCTGGAGACCCGGAATGCTAACACGGAAGGCCGGGGAGAAATCGCGATACGCGATCTGATCCGTTCCTCGCTGCGGATGCGCCCCAATCGGATCGTAGTGGGCGAGGTGCGGGGAAGCGAGGCGCTGGATATGCTGCAGGCGATGAATACCGGGCATGACGGAAGTCTGTCGACGGGGCACGCTAACAGCACACAGGACATGATCAGCCGTTTGGAAACGATGGTGCTGAGCGGCGCGGATCTTCCGATCAGTGTAGTCCGTCAGCAGATAAGCTCGGCGATCGATATTTTCGTTCATTTATCCCGGCTTAGGGATCGATCGCGACGCGTAACGGAGATTAGCGAAGTGATCGGAATGAGCGATGGCGAGGTGGTGCTGAATCAGCTGTACCGGTTCCGTGAAACGGACGAATCGGGCGGCCGGGTGATTGGGTCTCTTGAGCCTTGCGGCAATCCGCTTCAATCGGCGGACAAGCTTCATATGGCCGGGATTACGGCTTGGCCGCTGCAGAAGATGATGGAGGTGACGTCATGAAGCGATCTGAAGGTTCGGTCTTGACCCCGGAAGAGGGTCAAGGTGAGCGGGTGATCAAGAGGAGGAATGGAGCTGGAAAGCGTGAGCAAGCTGCTCCAGTTGGAACCAACACTCTTCCGGATTACGGCGTCTATCATCTCTCGATGAGACAGAGAATGGGATGCATTATCCTTGGCGGTCTTATGTTTTTCTCCATCGGTTATCTGTTTTATCACGATCTGATTTTGTCGCTGCTGCTTGGAACGGCAGGTCTGACGATCCCTAAATTTTGGGGACGGTTTATGCTGGAACGCAGACGCAGGACGCTGAATCTTCACTTCAAGCAAGCTCTCTACTCCTTGTCCTCGTCTCTGTCGGCCGGCCGCTCCGTGGAGAACGGATTCAGGGATGCCGTTCAGGACTTGCTGCTGCTGGATCCCGGAGGCAGTAGCGATCTGATCTTCGAACTCAAAGTCATTGTGTCCCGTTTGGAGTACGGCGAGCCTATCGAAGTGGCACTGCAAGATTTTGCACAGAGGGCGGGGATGGAGGATCTAACGAATTTTGCCGATGTCTTCTCAACTTGCAAACGCACAGGCGGCGATCTGGTTGAAGTCGTGCGGAGAACTTCTTCAGTCATCGGAGAAAAGCTGGATATTCAGCAGGAGATATCTGTGATGATCGCCCAGAAGCGGTTCGAATCCAAGGCGCTGCTGGCTGCGCCGTTCCTGCTGCTGCTGTTCATGAACCTGACGTCTCCCGATTATATGGAGCCCATGTATAGCGGATCGGGGATCATGATCTCTACTTTTGCATTGGCGGCTTTAGGAGGATGTTTCTTATGGATCACCAAAATGATGAATATCAAGGTGTAAGGAGGTGAGGCGGGGATGCTGACATGGATATCCGGTGCGCTGATGGTTCTGCTTGTGGGTGGTTGGGTGGTGCTGAATCAAATGTGCGGCGAACGATACCATCGTCTCAGCAAAGTGCCCATGGATGGGCTCAGGCTGCAGCGGTTAACACCGCCTCTGTTGTTCCTGCTGGAGCAGGGAAAGATTCCGATGCGTTTTCCGATCGTGTTCTATCGGATGCAGGGCTCAGTCCAGAAGATCCATGGTCTGCGGCACAGCGCGGAAATGACGTTGTTGTTTATGGCCGAGGCACTTGCGTATACATGGCTTATTTTGATCGGCGGCTGCTTGTGGTCGTTGCTGTCCGGGGATGCAATCGGACTTCTGGCTGGATTGGCATTGGGGGCATTGCTGCCCGTCGCTTTGGTGAAGGACCTCCATAAAAAGGTCACGCTGCGTGAGCAGGATATCGTGATGGAGCTGCCGGAGCTTCTGAACAAGATTGTTTTGCTTGTCGGGGCCGGCGAGACGGTGCAGCGGGCGATCATTCATTGCGTGGAACGGAACAAGAACGCAAACCATCCCCTGTATGCTGAGCTGAAGAGAATGGTGCTTGAATGGGAGGGAGGCCATCCGTTCCAGCAAGCCTTCGAACAGTTCAATAAACGGTGCGGCGTTCAGGAAGTATCGATATTTACAACAACCGTTTTGCTTAATTTTCGGCGCGGCGGGAATGACTTTGTCCTGGCACTGCGGGATTTGTCCCGAGTGCTGTGGGAGAAGCGCAAGGCCATTGCAAGAACAAGGGGCGAGCAGGCCTCCTCGAAGCTGGTACTGCCAATGGTGGTCATCTTCATGATCGTGATTGTTTTGCTCGGAGCGCCTGCATTTATGATGATGAACATGTAGAAGGGAACGGTGTGCGAAATATGATGTTAAACATGGCGAAGAACGGGATGAAAGCTTTTTGGAAGGATGAGAAAGGGATCGGAACGCTTGAGATGATCCTGATCCTAGTCGTTATTTTGATTATCGCCCTTATATTTAAAGATCAGATTACGGCCTTGGTGAACAACTTGTTTAAAAACGTGAACAACAAGAGCAAAGAGTTCCTTGAATAATCGGCTTAAGAGAAGATGGAAGGACGAGACGGGGAGCTTCACGGTGGAAGCCTCCCTGGTTCTTCCCATCGTGTTGATGGTGACGGTATTGCTGCTGTTCCTATGTTTGTACATCTATCAACAGTCTTTGCTGGTCCAAGCTTCAGCTGCAGCATCCGAGCGGACTGCGTATAACTGGGATAACAGCCATAAGAATGCAGCCACGGGATCCGTAGAGCAGGGACAATATGATTCGCTATATTGGCGGTTGACGGATGATCATGTTATAGGAACTCTATTCGACTTGGCTGGGGGTGAGAAAACGAAGTCTATTTCATTGCCGCATGGCGAAGAAGGGGGCGGGAAACTGCCCGAACTCAAAATGTTCAAGGGCGGCAAGGCTGTTCCCACAAGCATGGCGGGAGAGATGAGTTATACCAATCAGCTGCTGATTCGAAAGGTAACGACTTCGTTAAATGAGCAGGTATCTCTGACGCCATTGAGCCGAATATTGGACGATGGGGGTCAAATCAAGGTCAGCGCACAATCGATCGTGGTGGACCCTGTTGAATTTATTCGCACGGTGGATCTAATGCGATATTACGGATCGAAGTTTCAAGGCGGGAGAAACGGAACGGATAAAGCTGCCGCCGGAGAAGTTCTACAAAAGTTCGGAGGTTCGCGATAGTCATGACGAAGCATAGGAAAGCACGGTCGAGTCGGATAAGGAGAGAGGGCGACCGATCTTCCGATGGATCTGTATCTGTTTTTTTGATTATCGCCCTGGCTGCTGTATTCATGTTTGTAGCTATCTTTATTGATTATTCCCGCATAGCAGCGATGAAGGTGCAGAGCGAAAGGCTGACCAGAGCGGCCGTACGCTCCGTGATGTCCTCCTATGATCCGCAGCTTCAGAAGGAATATGGATTGTATGCCCTTGGGGACACCAGCGGCGATCTCATTATGGGCAATGTGCTGAATGACAGCATGAATCCGGGAGAACGGAGCGATGCATTCCGGTTAATGGCAATGGAGCTCGATAGTTCGGGTCTTGAGCTGCAGCGTCCGCTAGGGACCTATGACATATTCAACCGGCAGATTATCGAGGATATGAAGTATAAAGCGCCGATTGATTTCACTTTGGAATTAGTGAACAAGTTCAAACCGTTATCGCAGTCCATGAAGGAAGCTTCCAATACGGTAGATGTTCTTAAGAAGCTTCGTAAATTGTATGACAAGCGGGAAGCGGCACTGGATGAGATGCTGGCAAAGCAGCGTAAGGCAGGGGAGGGCGCAATCCGGCTTTCGAAGCTGGTTATGGATCCGCCGGGACAATCGATCTCCGACACTTCGCTAGGGGGCAGGATGTATACCGCCGCTGATGTGGCATCACAATACGAGGATTATAAGGCTAAACAACAGGAGGATGCGGACAGGCCTCCCAGGGAACAACAGTATACGCTGCTGCTCATGGCTTACCGGAGCGGAATTTCTTCCATTGGCTCACAGATTTCGAGGGAGGCCAGCCGAATTCAGAGGGAGAATGACAAGCTGCTCTCAGATGCACATCAATTATGGGAGGAAGCAAGGAATCTGAATGAAGAGATGAAGCAGGTCATCAAGGATTCCGAGAATCGTTCATCTAATAGGGGATATGATCAGGTCACGAATGATGTAACGCCAGGGTCTAACGATTCTTCGGGGGCAGAAGCGGAGATGATTCAATCCATACGGAAGCAAGCTGACAAATTGATTCATAGCGATGAATTCTTGAACGGCTTCCGGCAAGAGATTGACAGCCAGGAGAGTCGATACCAACAAGTTGGACGTGCAGTAACCACTCTTCAGTCTTCTCTAGGGGGAGAAGGAATGAAGGGAACGGTGCTTGAAGCCAGTCGCACATTAGAGCGTTTTGTTTCTAATTATGGAGCATCAGGCAGTGGGAATATTATAGATCGGCAGCAGGCGTCATTGGAACAGTTCCGCACATCGGACAAGGAACGGAAGGCGATGGAGAAGCAGGCCAATCAGAAGCTGAAGCAGGCATCCAAAGTCATTGAGTCAATTAACGGGTTGAATGGACAACATCAGGCGATTATGGATGAGTTCCGTGAACTCCAGCAGTACTATGACGAAAGTCTTCAATTTAATGCCGAAGCGGACAGCATGAGTAAGGGAAAGCCTATGGATGATGATCCGTATGATGCCGGTAAACAGGCAATGGATAATATGGACGGTATGTTTGGATTTATGGGGAACGTACTTGGCGGTGTCAGGGATGAACTGTTTCAAAATGAATACGCCGTTCATTATTATCAGCATTTTGATATTGGGAAATTAACCGGAATGGTTGATGGTTCCAACACCGGCGGAGATGTCGTCCAGGAATTCGACATTGGGAACCAGGAAGTGGAGTATATTCTATACGGATTTCATAACCCCGCTGGGAATATATCTGCGGCCTATGCAGAGATTCTTTCTTCCAGACTCGCGGTCCGGACGATGGAAGGATTCATTGTGAATAGTAAATTAGGAAATCCGCTGGCGATTTTGGCGGCGGCCATTCTGTATGGGATTGAGAAGGCCATAGAGGATATGATCCAGTTGTGTCAGAAGGGGAGCGTTCAGCTATCCAAGTATGCCCCCATTGAGCTCACTTACAGAGATCATTTGCGAATATTTCTGCTTATTCACAGCAATAACGAGAAGAAGCTGTCACGCATGTTGGCGTTGATTCGATTGAACACCGGCACCAATCCTGCGGAGCGATTTACCTATGCTTCAGGAGAGGTCAGGACGGCCATGCGTTTATGGTTTCTTCCAGGGGTGACGAAGGCGATCGGCGTTGTATTTGGAAGCGATGGGGACGAAGTTCAGGGAAGTCGTTACATGGTGAAGCGCAAGGCGGATTTTTCCTATTAGGATTAGGGGTAGTTGAATGAAACGATTATCGGAAATACAGACACCTCTCCGTAAAGGTAAAGCGTCATCGGAACAAGGAAGCATGGTCGTGGAAGCTGCACTTGTGCTGCCGATGTTTATGTTTTTTGTTATTTTTCTCATTTATATCGTGCAAATGACATTGATATCGACAGCGCTCCAGAGTACCGTATCGGATACGGTCAAAACTGTGGCGGCTCATATGTATCCTGTCTCTCTAGCCGTGCAGGCTAATGCTGGTGGTAATGGAACAGGAGAAGGGTCACCAAGCACATCCCATTGGGAGATTCCCAAATTATCACTTTCTGATTGGGTTTCGAATTACAGCGACTCTCTTCCTGCTCCTGTCAATGAGTGGATCACGCAAGCTGTAGCGTCAGGCGAGGAGCCGCTGCAGCAGCTTAAGAACCAAACCGTGGAAGCCGTACTCGATCCCGTGGTCAAGCCGATGATGAAACCGTTCATGCCTGACCACCTTCTGGATTATGACCGAATCCATGTGTCCAATGTTCACATTCCCAATTTGAAGAGCGGAGCGAGTCCCTATTTCGGCATTGAGGTGAATTACGCCCTTCCGATCCGGGTTCCTTTCTTGAACAAACGCATCGTGCTGCAGGCAAAAGCTCAGGAGAGATTATGGATTGGCGATACCGGTGAAGGAGGGACGGGTTCAGGGGATGGATCCGGGACAAACGGGGCGATTGAGCTGTTGGAGAAGCCGAATCCGGCCGTTGCCAGCAAGCAGGCTAAGGTAAAAGTACGAGTGGCGCCGGGCAGCAGTGCTCAATTGTCAGTCTATTATAAGAGCGGTCAGAGTACGGCTAAATATTTGGGTTGGGAGACCGCGGACGAGAACGGCTATATCGAATGGGAATGGAACGTAGGCTTTAATACAACGCCGGGAACGTGGCTGTTTGTCGTTGAGACAGCAGACGGGCAGCGGATTGAGGTGCCGTTTACGGTGGTCGCGCGGTCGGGTTCTTGAAGCTTGATAGCAAGAGTTCGAAATGAAGGATTCCAAGTGTTCCAAGAAGCGTTTCAGAGAAGTGCTTCAAAGAAGTCTTTCAAATAAGCGTTTAAGAGAGTCATTCGAAGAATCGTTCGTTGTGCATCCATAGTTAAAATCCTACCACGGCTATTCCAGTGAATAGTTTAGCAAGGGAGTTATGATGTTTTATGGCCGTTGCTTTTGGTGTTTGTGCTGTTTATTTGATCGCCGCATTCATTACAGACCTTCGCTCCATGAAAATACCGAATGTTTTAACTGTTTCGGCTATGCTGTCCGGCCCTGTCTATCATGGCGTTCTGGACGGGTGGGAGGGGCTGCTCTTTTCTTTGAAGGGGCTTGGAGCCGGATTTCTTATCTTGTTGATCATGTATTTTATAGGGGCTGTAGGAGCGGGTGACGTTAAGCTGTTTGGGGGCATTGGTGCCTGGACCGGCTTATGGTTTACCTTGCAGGGCATTATGTATTCTGTCCTTTTTGCCGGTGTCATCGGTTTGCTTATCCTGCTCTGGCGTCGGGAAACGATGAAGCGAATACGCACTGTCGTTGGCAGTATCGCCGGCGTTTTTGTGATGAAGAGCTGGTTGCCATGGCGCAACAGCCAGGAGGAACACTTGCGATTCCCTTTTATGATTGCCGTCCTTCCTGGTGTAATCAGCACGTATGTGGTACTGCACTTGTAGGAGGGGGAATTTATGCTCGGATTAAAGGCGGATTTTATGCAGAACGGTGGAACCATTATGGTGCTGGATCGGGCTGAAGGAATCCAATCATCAGAACTTAATCATGTACAGCTAGGGATGATCCGTTCGTCGAGAATCCCTCATTTTCTGAAGCTGCATATGAAAGAAGTCGATTATAAGGTAACGCTGGAGTATGATATCACCGGCAAAAAAATGCTATCTCAAACGTTAAAGAGCGAGCGCATGACGCTGACCGAATATTTTGGATTGCTGCTGCAGATCGTCACGGCTCTGGAAGACAGCAAGTTGTATATGCTTCAACCGGAGAATTATATTTTGCATGAGGATTATCTGTTTATTGAAGGTTCCCTGCATCTTGGCACTTTATATTTAACTTATGTTCCCGTTGCAGCCATCGAAGCAAGCGGCACTCGTCTTCCGCTTATGCTCAAGGAACTAATGACAAGGTTGCTTGCATCGGTGACGGAGCTAAAAGGGGGAGGGATACAGGCACTGATGTCGTTCTGCAGCGAACAGAGCTTCAATCTGCCGGGCCTTAAGAAGCTTGTGATTGAACTGTTAGCCGGAGAGGGTGAAGACCATCGTACTGTAACTCAAGCAAATGCAGCAGTGCCTTCAGGTCTGAATCAAGGATCGCCCTATACCGATAGTCAATCAAGCAACATTCGCTCCAAGCCTGCATTCGCATTTGCAGAACCGACTCATGGACGGACAGCAGTGCCACAGACGGAGAGTGACATCTACACAGATAAACAGAGTTTAATTCAAGGTCTGAAGGAACGTACGAATGAGATGTTCGGGAGGAGAGACAAGAGCGAGGAAATGAATTCTCATGCGGGTCGAAGCCCATTGGGTTCCACTCCTTCGTGGCTGCCTCATACGGATGAGACAAATTCAGAAGCTTCAGATAATGAGAAGACTTCGCCGATTCGCACCTATATTATGTTAGGATGTTTGCTCGCCGCAGCGGGAGCTTGGAGATTGCTTTACATGAATCAGCCTACTCCATTGATGCTGGGGTTGTCGGTAGGTATTACGATTCTGCTTGCTGCGGTAACCTGGCTTGGCTGGACAGGTAAACTCCAGCTGCTCTCACGGAGATCCGGCGATTGGTCCGGTTCCTTGCCCATGTTCGAGTCAACAGAGCTTAGTCCGCAGGAGCATTCCAAGTGGAAGTCTGTCCCGCGTTTTCAGGCGGACCCTTTATCGGGTCTTCTTGGGGATAACTCGGAAACAGACGCTGGAAATGCAGAAGCAGGGCTTGAGGAGGGGAAAGAGAACTGGAGATGGCGGGCCCCTAAATCTCCATTCAACTCCGAGAGAGATCACCATTCAGGGGGATATTCCGCACAATCTCCGCAGGGCCATGCTTATTCGCGTTCATCTGAGGCAGAAGCTGCGGCCGCGGATCCATATGGGGAAGTGGGGGATTATTATGCCCAGTTGTCCCAACGGACGGAGGTGCTTTCGTTCCCTGGAGGTGAGGGAGCTACCGTCCTACTAAGTCCGGATGCTGCAGCCCGTCCAGCCGTGCAGTATTCAGCAGGTGCTTACCTCGAGCTAAACGAACCGAATGCAGCCGCCCCGCAGCGGATTGAACTATATCAGCCCCATTTCATCATCGGCCGATCCCCTGACGTAGCCCAATTCGTCGCACAGGGTGTGGGGACTTCACGTGCGCATGTCGAGCTTTCGCGTGAAGGCGGAGGTTACGTCCTGAAGGATCTGGGTTCGAGAAATGGTACGGTGCTGAAGGGGGAACCCATGGTGCCTTACAAAGAATATCCTCTGATGGAGGGGGATGTTTTTATTATTGCCGGATGGTCGTTTACCCTGCGAAGGGGTTAATATTATTTAGTACATAAAGAACCCCGGATTTTGAAAGGCAGCCATCTGCCTTAACATAATACCCGGGGTTCTTTTTTTATTATTATTGAAGTGTAAGTTCGAAATTTTTATAACGAGCTTGAATAGATCAGGTACTCCGTATCTCCGGTTGGGTCCAGGTACCAGTTAGCGACCTTTTTTGAGTAATTATAAGATCCTCCGTATAAGGGCCAGCGTGTAACGTACACATTGTATTCCGGAACGAAGATATTATATTGTGCATCATATCCGCTTGGATAAGACGAGTGGATAAAAAAAGTAATAATAAAGATATTAACTTTTTTGTAGCCATATTTTTTATGTACATGGTTGGCAATGTTTTTGGTCAGCAGATGCCCTGTTGAAGGTTTGCTGTCAAAGGTGTCGATAATGTTCTGCATCGTTTGTTCATCGGAAATCTCTACGGCAATGGTGAGTGTATCCGAATCGTCGGTTACGCCATAAGTTAAGTTGTTTAGGTGCAATTTTCCGAAAGAGAGATTCGAGTATTTGGATTCCAACTCCTCTTCGATTTTTACGGCTTTCGTTTTTACCGGCGGGATCGGTGTAGGCTTAGGAACAAAAGGCTCTGTCCCTTTGTAACTGGTAATGTTGATGGTATTTCCATTTACGGCCAGGGTTGCTCCAGTGGCTTCGCTAATGAAGCGAAGCGGAACGAAAATGTTTCCGTTCAAGGATACCGGAGGAGATTCGAGCAGCATTCGTGAGCCGTTTACATAGGCGTTTTTGTTGCCAACGGTCAGCACAAGGTTGATCCCTTTTTTAGTTCCTGTAATCTGCTGTTTAGCGGGATCCCACTTTACAGAGAGACCCAAGCTTTTGAATATCGGAGCGAATTGTACCAAGGTCACCCCGTCTCGCAAAATAGGGGCCTGTCGCAGCCCCACTTTAACGCCATCCACATTGACGATATTGGCTTGCGCCGCTCCTGCGGTCGGCACGATACATGTAAAAAGTAAAACGATAATAATTGCTAATTTCAACTTCACGCCATTCTTTCCTCCTAGGACTATCGGATTAGAATTCTTATAACACTCCATTATACGTGATCTATGATTTATTTCCATGATTTTCTTGGAGAAAAACAGGCCAAGTTCATTCGTATCCCTTCAATTTAACGAAATAAAAAACGAATCCCCCTGATCCTCTGTATGAGGATTAGGGGGAGATATGATTCGGACCCAACGGTTTGTCCGAACATTTGAATGAGGCAGGTACCGTCGTTTCATTTGAAGTTGTATTATTACTTATTAATCAAATGCTGATAGGGCTTGTAGTCGATTTCCTTCTTCTGGAGGAAATTCATCAGGAATTTGTAATCCCGTTTCGGCGTTGCCACGATGTAACCTTTGATGCAGTGATCCCGGGTTACCTCGGTTGCGCCGGATTCGACGGCGATTTTGCCGATTTCGGCTGCAATGGAGTGTTTGGCGATATCCCGGAATGGTCCCGGAACAGGCTGCACCAGTTCGTCCAGAAATGCTTTGGATTCATCCGTCCATAGCGGGCGGCTTCGCTCTACCCAGTAATTTTGCCAATCGAGCTTTGATTTGCCGTCGGCTTTGGGAAGCACTTTGAGAAACTTGCGGAACATGAAAAATCCGCCGATGCCCATCAACCCAAGCATGACCCATCCCCAGAATGCAATGGAGTTCATGAACCATGACGGCGGCGCACTGGACGACAAATAGCCCATGACGGCCCCTGTGCTCTTCATCTGTATATCACCTCAATGATTATTGTCACATGACACTTTCATGAGAATTATAACGCATTTCTAGATTTATTTCGATATACAAGCTAAAATAGGTGTAATTGTGTGTTAAAAAAGGGGGATGCAGCATGTTGAAAATTGGTTCCCACGTGTCGTTTTCGGACAAGGGATTGCTGACTGCGACGGCTGAAGCCACGTCATATGGCTCAAGCTCGTTCATGATATATACCGGCGCGCCGCAAAACACGCGCCGCAAGCCGATCGATTCGATGTTTATCGAAGAAGGCAAAGCCGCCATGCAGGAAAGCGGCATTGAGGAGATCGTGGTCCATGCGCCGTACATTATTAACCTCGGATCGTACAAGCCCAACACGTTTGAGCTGGCGGTAAGCTTTTTGCAAGAGGAGATTCGCCGTACGCATGCGGTCGGCGTGAAGAATATCGTTCTCCATCCCGGTGCGTATACCGATAAGGATGCGGAATACGGCATCGACCGAATTGCCGAAGGCCTTAATGAAGTGCTCGGCGGTACGGATGAGACCGAAGTGAAGATTGCACTGGAGACGATGGCAGGTAAAGGCACCGAGATGGGACGCAGTTTTGAAGAAATTGCTTCCATTATTGATAAGGTGAAGTACAATGACCGCTTGGCCATCTGCCTCGACACCTGCCATATTCATGATGCGGGTTACGATATCGTAAATGATCTGGACGGCGTGCTGGAGCAGTTCGACAAGCTGATCGGACTTGACCGGTTAACGGTCGTGCACGTGAATGACAGCAAGAATCCGCGTGGAGCGGGTAAAGACCGTCATACGCCGATTGGAACCGGATGGATCGGCTATGAAGCCATTCAAAGAGTGGTTCATCATGAGAAGCTTCAGGGCAGACCGTTCATTCTGGAGACGCCGTGGATCGGTAAAGATCCGAAAACGCAGCGTCCGATGTATGAGATCGAAATTGCGCTTCTGCGCGGGGATGTGGAAGGCCGTTTCGGGCCGACTTTTGCTCAGCAAGTAGAAGAACTGGGTGCTTTCTTTGCGAAGGAAGGCATCGACTCCCGTTCGTTCGTGCTGGATACCTGGACGCTTCTGAAGAATGATGCCAAAGCCAAAAAGGCGGATCCTCGCGAACCGATGGAGCGTCTGTATGATATGGTCATGGCAGCCGGCCTGCTGTCCGACCTTTCGGAGGAGCAGATCAATCAGCGCCTGATCGCTTGGTTGTCCGGTGTTTCCCTGACTTCATAAGCTTCATTAAATGGCTTTATAATCAGAATACTAAGGCATTCTCAGGATAACGTCCGCAAGTCGCGGCATGTTTTCCTGAGAGGCCGATTGACGTTAATTGCAGATTTAAAAGGAGGATCACCAAGTCTCATGGAAATTCACATCAAGAAGGATCTGTCGTCTGCGGCAGGTCAGTACCCTAATCGTGCCCGCATGCTGATCTCCTGTCCGGATGGACCAGGAATTGTGGCGGCGGTCTCCCAGTTTCTGTACCAGCATGGTGCCAACATTGTCCAGTCTGATCAATATACAATGGATCCGGCCGGCGGCATGTTTTTTATGCGGGTGGAATTTGATCTGGAGGATTTGAACAGCAAGCTTCCCAAGCTTGAGGACTCCTTCCGGGAGGTTGCGGATCAATTCCGTATGGAATGGAATATCTACCATGCGGTCCGTAAGAAACGGCTGGCGATTTTTGTTTCAAAAGAAGATCACTGCCTTGTAGAGCTGTTGTGGCAATGGCAGGCAGGCGATCTGGATGCGGATATTGCGTTAGTGGTAAGCAACCACTTGGATATGAAGGAATACGTAGAATCGTTCGGTATCCCGTATCACCACATTCCGGTTACGGCGGATACGAAGCCTCAAGCGGAGCAACGTCAGCTGGATGTGATCGGCGATGATATCGACGTGATTATCCTTGCGCGTTACATGCAGATTATTTCGCCAACCTTTATCGAACATTACCGGAACCGGATTATCAACATTCACCATTCCTTCCTTCCGGCCTTTGTCGGCGGCAAGCCTTATGCGCAAGCCTATAACCGCGGCGTGAAAATTATCGGAGCAACTGCCCATTATGTAACCGAAGAGCTGGATGGCGGGCCGATTATTGAGCAGGACGTGCAGCGCGTTAGCCACCGGGATGATGTGAATGAGTTGAAGCGTATTGGCCGTACCATCGAACGCGTGGTGCTTGCAAGAGCTGTCAAATGGCATGTTGAGGATCGGATTCTGGTGCATAACAATAAAACGGTTGTATTCAACTAACGGTCTGCAAAAGATTTGCAAGCGTGCGTATGATCAGACAGGAAGACAGCCAGCAGGTTCGGAAACAGCACGAACACGATGGCGAGCGATGCCAGAGTAACCGGGCCTGTGCCTGAGATACAAGTAAGATATGAGGCTGTATTCGGACGATTCATCATAGATAGTACAATGGAGCAGCCCAACACTTTAACGCTGCAATGGATTACCCCTTGATCCCGCTCCTCTTATTGGAGTGGGATTTTTATTTATGGAAGGAAACGTCAAACTTTTTATAGATTCGACTCGTCAATATAGTTGAACTTGTGAAGAGAACCTTTACATACGTCTTCTGAACATAGGTGTCATTTGTCATGAGAAAGCAATTTATATGTGGAGAGGGGAATCATCAGTTGTCGTTTTATACAAAAAAAACGTGGATGTTGCTGCCGATGGTGGCGCTGCTGATTGTTGCAACGTTATCCTTCTCGTTCCCGGCCGGAAACGTCTACGCCGACGGAGCGAAGATTGGCATTCAATCCGAAATGGGTTATCAAGGCAAGATTAAACATGATAAATGGAATCCGCTCAAACTGACCTTAACCAGTGACCGGGATATATCCGGTGACGTGGTCGTGCAGATTCAGAACTACAATGGCTTCGGATATCAAACCTCCTACGTCCAGCAGGTGGACCTGCCGAAGGATACGCCGAAGGAAGTCGTGATCGGCATTCCAGGGGCTGTGCTGAATAAAGATAATAACCAGATCCTCTTCTATGAAGGATCTTATACCAAGGGGAAGCAGATTCCGTTTGCCTCAGGTAAAAATTACGTGCAGGCTTCTCCGTATCAAGGCGCACTCATTGCCGTGTTATCCGATGATCCGGATACGATGAATTTCATGAATGTCCTTAACGGCAAGGGCAACAGCGTGAACGTGTTCCCGCTTAAGAACGCCAGCGTTCCATCGGATGGAATGCTGCTGAACGGACTGGACGCCATCGTGATCAACAATTTTGCTTCCGATACGCTGTCAGAGCCACAACGCAAGGCGATTACAGATTGGGTGAATGGCGGCGGCACCCTGATTCTGGCCGGCGGCGCGGGATATGCCAAAACAGCGGCGCCGTTTGCCGACATCACGCCGGTCGTTGCGGATGGAACCACCACCATTCATTCGCTGGCTGAGCTGGAGAAGCTTGGCGGGAAGCCGCTGAACCTGGATGGGGCATTTACCATTTCCACAGCGAAAGCGGTGGAAGGCTCCAAAATCGGAATTGAAGCGGACGGACAACCTTTGTTTGCCTCGAAAGCCTATGGCCAAGGGAGTGTTCAATATGCGGCCTATGATCTGGCTATGGAGCCGGTGAGCTCATGGGCAGGCCATCCGGATGCATGGGCATCAATATTGCGCAATAACCTTCCCATGGTGGGCGCGCAGAATGGCATGTACTACAATTCGCTGATGGACAGTTTGAATTACGTTCTGGAGTATTTTCCATCGCTGAAGATGCCTTCCTTCACCCTGTTGTTATGGATGCTCATTATTTATGCGGTCGTCGTTGCCCCGCTGCTCTACTATATCTTGAAGAAGGCGGACAAGCGGGAATGGGCGTGGTTCTTGATCCCGATCATTGCCGTCATCGCGAGCGGTTCCGTTTACGTGGTCGGTTCATCGGACAAGACGCGGGAACTCGCGCACACCATCAACTTGATTGAACTAAACGGTCAGGGGGATGCGGTTAAATCGACGGCTTCCGCATTTTTCACGCCTCGAAGCGGGAACTATGCTTTGGAATTTCCGGAGAATACGTATTTGAAAACGGGGCAGTCCCAGACCAGGTTTGGAGGAATGGGCGAGAATAAGAGTTTTGTCCGAGTGGAGCAGGCGTCCACGACGCTGGAGCTACGCGACATGTCCCAATGGTCATTAGCCAAGGTCTGGGTGGACCGTCAAGGAACCGAGGAGATGGGGCGTCTGGGCATGGATTTGAAGCTGGATGCCAAAGGAGAATTAAACGGTAAGGTCACCAATGACACGATTAACGATTTGACCGAGGTTGTGCTGGTTGTCGGGGGCAAAGCCTACAAGCTGGGAGATATCAAGAAGGGGGATGCTGCAGCCGTTCCTCAGGACCCGAAACAAATCATCAAGTTTACGGGCGGTGACTTGTCCGGGATGCTGTACCCTTATTCGCAGAATGATCCGAAACAGCGTGAGCGCGATATTATGTCCCAATACGGATATTCCAACAGAATGGTCAACAGGGATGCTTACATTTTGGGATGGAGCAAGGACCATTTGACGAATTACACGCTGAAAGGCGCTGAGGTGGACAGTGATCAGCTCAATTTCTGGATACAGCCGGTGGAGATGGATTGGGGACTGAACGGGGAGATTAACATTCCTTACGGCTTCCTGTCTCCCGAAATATCGCAGGTGAATGCGCCTATGTTCGGGGTTTACCCTCATGGGGTCGAGATGGGACAGGGCAGCTTGATCGCCGAATTCCCGTTAATATCGGAAGGCAACGTGAAGTATTCGGAACTGTCGATGAAAGGCACCAAATTCAACAACAACGTTACGATGGAGATCTGGAACTCGAAGAAGAGCGCATGGGAGCCTGTTACAGACGCGAACAATGTGTTTACCATTACCAAGAATCCCGAGCAGTATATCGTGGGGAATCGGATCCGCTTCATGATCACCGCCAAGGATCAGACCAACTTTATGATGCCGGAGCTGTCTGTGAAGGGGGAGGCCACTCAATGATCGAGATTAGAAACCTGAGTAAAAAATACGGAACGTTCCATGCGTTGAAGGACATCAGTCTCCATATCGAAAAAGGGACGGTATTTGGATTTGTCGGTCCGAACGGAGCCGGCAAATCCACAACGATGTCCATATTGGCCACCCTGATGCTGCCAACCTCGGGTGTTGCCAAGGTCGGCGGCTTCGACGTGACCCAGCATCCCAAGGAGGTCCGCAAGCGGATCGGCTACATGCCCGATTTCTTTGGCGTGTATGACCAGCTGAAGTCTACCGAATATTTGCATTTTTACGGGGCAAGTTACGGCATTCCGCGCGCCGAGCGGGAACAGCTCATTCCGCAGCTCCTGGAGCTTGTCAACCTGAGCGACAAAGCGGATACCTACGTCGACAGTCTCTCGCGGGGCATGAAGCAGCGGTTATGCCTTGCCCGGTGCCTGGTGCATGATCCGGACGTCTTGATTCTGGATGAGCCGGCTTCGGGGCTGGATCCGCGGGCGCGGATCGAGATGCGTGAAATATTGAAGGAATTGAAACTGATGGGCAAGACGATCATCATTTCGTCGCATATTTTGCCTGAGCTGGCGGAGATGGTGGATGAAATCGGCGTGATCGAGCACGGCGAGATGGTTGCCCAAGGCAAGGTGGCCGATATTCAGAGCCGTCTCCGCGTGAAAAAAGTCATCCACATCCGCACGCTCGAGCGTGAAGAGGAACTGGCCGAGAAGCTGCGGGACGAACCGTTTGTCACGTCGGTATTAACGGATAACACCGGCGTCCATGTTCATTACGGCGGGGATGACACGCAGCAAAGCGCTCTGCTTCGGCAGGTGGTCTCCTGGGAAATTCCGATTGTCTCGTTTCAGGAAGCGCAGAGCAATCTGGAGGATGTATTCCTCGAAATTACCAAAGGAGGGCCCCGCGAATGAATTGGAGCAGAAAGCTAATTAATCCGGTTATTGACAAGGAATTTCGGCTGCGGATGCGTTCTACGCGTTCCATGCTGTCGGTGTTGTTTTATGTATTGGCTCTCGGAGCCGTTGCGATGGGCTTCATTTATCTCTTCTTATATTTGGGACAGCGGGGACCACAGCGATTCGATCCGCAGATGAGCCAAATGATGTTCTATGTGCTGAGTTTTGCCCAGCTTGTCCTCATCGCATTCATGGCGCCGGCTCTTACCGCCGGTGTCATCAGCAGCGAGCGGGAGAAGCAAACGCTGAGCATGCTGCTGACAACGCAGCAGAGCTCGGCCACGATTGTACTGAGCAAGCTGGTGTCGGCGCTCAGCTTCATGACATTGATCGTGCTGGCCACCCTGCCGGTATACAGCATTGTTTTCCTGTATGGGGGGATTTCGCCGAAACAGCTCATATCCGTCTTTGTTTTTTATTTATTCGTGATGCTGCTGCTCGGTTCGCTTGGGGTGATGTTCTCGACTTTATTCAAAAGAACCATCGTCGCGATTATTGTCACCTACGGTGCGGGACTGATTATCTTCCTTATAACAGGACTTCTGTATTTGTTCTTCATGGGAATTGAACAGCAGAATATGTATCAAAGCGGGCAGGCGCCAACGCCAGGCAGCTATTCCTGGGTCGGATATTTGCTGGGCTTGAATCCGGCTGGGGCGATGATGAGTTTGTTTAACCCGTCCTTCTCAAAAGACGTGTTCCTGCTCCACGGAGGAAGCTTGAACAGCAAGGCTCCCATTGAATTGTGGCTGGAATTTTTCATCGTCTATTCGGTTGTGATCGTTCTCGCCCTGTGGGTTGCCGTACGGAATATCCGTCCTGTCGCCAGGCGGAAGCGTAAGGATAAGAACGAAGAACAGCTCCCGCAAGTATCGGAAATGACGCGGGACGAAGCGTAACCTAAAGCAGAAGAGCAGGGTAAGGAGGAAGAGCAATGGACAACATCATGCGTTTTATCGAAGCCGCGAGACGGCGGCTGCAGCGATTCCGCGTCATAACGTATGTTTTATACGGACTGATGGCAGGGTTTGCCGCACTGCTGCTGCTTCTGGTGCTGGGGAGATTCGTGCCCATAGCCTGGCTTCCCGTTGCATTCGTCGCCATTCCTGTCGGGGCAGGATTCGTAGGTTTGTTATGGGGATGGCTGCACCGGGTTCCGATCGAAGAGGCTGCTTCTGTGATGGATCATGTTCCTGACGAAGCGGAGCGAAGTGACATGATGGTGACGGCACTATCGTTCAAAGAAGAGGAATCGCAGGCTGCAAAATGGCAGCGCGAGCAGGCGGAGCGCTATGGCGCACGCTTTGCAGAGCAATTGCCGGAGCGTCTTCCTTACCCTAATCGTAAAAGACATCTCTTGATCTGTGGCGCTTCGCTGGCTGCCGTGCTCATCCTTGTTTTTGTTCCGAATCCGATGGATAAGAAGGTGGAAGCGGCAAAAGAGGCGCAGAGCTGGATGAAGGAGCAGGCAGCCAAAACCGAAAAGCTGGCGGAAGAACTCCAGAAAGAAACGATCGATCCTGCTGACAGGAAGAAGCTGCAGGAGAAGCTGGATGCCTTGAAAAAAGCGCTGGAGCTTGAGAAGCATCCCGAGCAAGCGCTGGAGAAGCTGGAAGAAGCCATGAAAGAGCTGGAGAAAATGGCGAAACAGCAGGAGGAAAAAGCGAAGGCATTGTCGGAGCTGGCCCAAAAAATGCAGCAGGAGAAGGCGTTGTCCCAGGTAGGGAAAAAGCTTGCCGAGGGCATGGCCGATGAGCTCAAGCAGGAAATGAAGAAACTCACCGAGCAGGTAAAAAAGATGTCCCAGGAAGAGAAGAACGAGTTGGCCGATGCTTTGAAAAAATTGGCAGAGGAAGCAGCCAAGCAACTGGAGGACGGGAAGCTCGAGCAAGAGCTCAAGAAAGCGGCAGACTCGCTGAAGGAAGGCAAGCTGCCGAAAGAGCTGGAAGAAGCGCTCCAGCAGCTGGCCGAGGAGCTGGCTAAAGCGGCTCAAGCTAAAGCCGCATCCGACAGTCAATCGCAATCCGCCGCTTCGCTGGCGTCCTCCCTTGCTTCGCAAGGACTGAGCTTGGCCGATCAGATGACGGCTGCCGGGATGTCGGTATCGGATGCCTGGAGTAACGGCGGCAGTGCGGAGGCGTTGGCGCAGGCGGGATCCGGGGAAGGCTCGGGAGCAGAAGGCGAAGGCTCGGAGGGAAGTCCCGGAGAAGGTGGCTCCGGGGCCGGTCAAGGTCAAGCCGCCGGCAGTGGTTCCGGTTCGGGGAGCGGCTCTGGATCAGGAGCAGGCTCCGGCTCAGGCGGCAGCGGAGGATCGGGAAGCGGAACCGGAAGCGGAGCCGGCCTCGGCTCAGGTGGTCGCGAGCTTGTGACGATCCCCAGGGATTTCAAGGGCAGCGGCAATGTGCAGAACGATTCCGGCGAGATCAAGGGCAGCGGCGGAGATATTCAGAAGGGCGGCGTTTCGCCGACCGTTCCGGGCATGTCCAGGCCTTATGAGGAAGTGTACCGCGATTATGAGACCGAAGCGCGCAAAACGTTAGATCGCAATCCGCTGCCTGACCAGATGCAAGGGTTGGTCGAGGAATATTTCATACAGATCAATCCGAATCCGTAGGGGATCGAGGAACCGATAACGAAAAGCTATATAGATTAAACTAAAGAAAAGAAGAACTTCAACGGAGAAGGCGGAATTATTCTGGAGAAACGAAGAGGTCGCCCGAAAGCTTTCCAAAGGAAAGCTCGCATCGGAAGCATATACTGTCCCCGGATTTTAACCATGCTATGGATGTATAGAAGAAATCTGGGGGCAACAGCGATCGGAAGAATAATCCGCATTCGTAGTGATGCTCAGGCTAAGAATCTTTAGTTCAACTTATATAGAATGAGTACTTGAACTTTACCAAGAAGATGGAGGTTTCGTCCATGTCGGATATAGCAGTGAGACCACAGGAATGGATGGAGAAAATATCAGGCCTGCGGGAACATATCGGCAAGGTGATTGTCGGGCAGCAGGATGTTGTGGAGCAAATGCTCTGGTGTATCTTTGCAGGAGGGCACGCCCTCCTGGAGGGGATTCCGGGTCTCGGTAAAACGATGCTCGTCCGCACGGTGTCGGAAGCGTTGGAGCTATCCTTTTCCCGTATACAGTTCACGCCGGATTTGATGCCGAGCGATATAACGGGCACCAATATCCTATCGTTCGGGCAGCATGGGGACACCGGGATGACCTTTCAAAAGGGTCCGCTGTTCAGCAGCATCGTGCTGGCCGACGAAATTAACCGGGCCACGCCCAAAACCCAGAGCGCCTTGCTGGAGGCCATGCAGGAGAAGACCGTCACGGTGGGTGGGGTAACCCATCAGCTGCCCAAACCTTTCTTTGTTCTGGCGACGCAAAACCCGCTGGAAAACGAGGGAACGTATCCATTGCCGGAGGCGCAGCTTGACCGCTTTCTGCTGAAGATCGAAGTGTCGTATCCAAGCGCGGATGAACTGAAGGAAATCGTGAAGCGAACGACATCCTCCCACGAATTCCAGGTGGAACGGCAAATGACCGGCGACGAGCTGCTGGAAATCCAGCGCGGAGCCCGGGAAGTGCTGGTTGCCGAGGAGATTTTGGACTATGCGGTTCGTCTGCTCATGATGACGCATCCCGAAGAGGCAGCGGCCCCGGAGGCGGTGCGAAAATACGTCCAGTTCGGTTCCGGACCGCGGGGCATTCAGTCCATCATATCAGTGAGCAAGGTCCGTGCATTGTGCAGCGGGCGGTTGCATGTATCGACAGGGGATATTCGCGCCGTGGCTTTATCTGCGCTGCGCCACCGTTTGTTCCTGAATTTCGAGGGGCAGGCGCTCGGCATTACGACAGACCATGTCATTCAGGAGGTTCTGCAAGCGCTGGAGGCATCCGCGTGAGCGGGGGCGGGCACCTGCTTCCTCCGGAATGGCTTCCGCGTCTGGAGCGGCTGAGCCTGGATGCCAAGCGGCGGGTTGCCGGGACGCTGCAGGGAAAGAGGCGATCCCGCCGGCTCGGATCGTCCCTCGAGTTTGCCGATTATCGAGTGTATGCACCCGGCGATGATGTCCGCAGGTTTGACTGGGGCGTCTATTCTCGTACGGGAAAAGCATTCGTGCGTCAATTCATGGACGAGCAGGAGCTGACGGTCAGTCTATTCGTGGATTGCTCGGCATCGATGGGGGCTGTCATGTCATCGTCATCCGAACCATCTGCTGCAGATCCGGCAGGAACGAAGGAAAGTCCGAAATGGCTGCTCGCACGTCAACTCGCCGCAAGCATCGGCTACATGGCATTGTCCTCTTACGACAGGCTGCAGATCGCCTGTTACAGCCGTTCGATTAACGCCCGCCTTCCGATCATGAGAGGAAAGGGCTCGGCCCATCGCCTGTTTTCGTTCCTGCAAGGGGCAGAAACGGGAGGCGAGGGCAGTTTGGGCGCAGCGCTTGCGGTTCCTGGCGCACTCCCCCGGCAGCCGGGGATGACCTGGGTGTTCTCGGATTTTTGGCTCGAGGGCGGCGAGGAGGAGTTGTTCAGGGCGCTTTCCCTTTTATCCGGCACCGGGCAGGAAGTGGTGCTGGTGCATGTGTTGTCGAGGGAAGAACTGGAGCCTAAATTGACCGGCGATTTGCGATTGGTTGACAGTGAAACGATGAGCGGCAAGGAAGTGGCGTTTACGGGTAAAGTGCTCGATGCTTACAAAGAGGAGCTGGAGCGGTACCGGACGATGCTGTCCCGCGTGTGCGCGGAGCGGGGGATGTCTTACGTGCTCATTCCGGCGGATATGCCGCTTACGGATGCGATGTTCGGGGTGCTTGCGGGAGCCGGCCTGGTTACTGGATAGAGCGGGATCCCATGCAGGGCCCCGTATCCAAGCATCTGCAGGAGCTTCATACGTATTGGGGAAGCTGGTAGACAGGGGAACACCGGTGAATACACATCTATGAAATGCGGGCTTCACGAGCACCTGTCTGTGATCTATATAGAAGAAACAAGAAGAGAACTCATTGAAATAAAACAGGAACAGATGACAGGCCTTCATCCGATGCTTTGAGAAAACGTCCAAGTCGTGTTAGTCAGGGTCCACGGGAGTAAGGAGGGGACACGTTGGGGATTCAATCTTGGCTGAGCCTATGGTTCGGTTTAACGCTGCCGGCCATCGTGCTTATGTATATGTTCAAACGAAAATATGTCGATACAACCGTTCCCAGCCATTTGCTGTGGGAGCGGGTGCTTCGGAACCTGGAGGCCAACAGGCCGTGGCAGAAGCTGCAGAACCGGCTTCTGCTGTGGCTTCAGCTGCTTGCTGCTGCGTTGATGGTCTTCGCACTGATGCAGCCTTTTCTGCAGGTGTCTGGCGGAGGCAGCGCCCACGTGGTCATCGTTGCCGATACCTCGGGCAGCATGAGCGCGCAGATTCAGCCATCGGCTGAAGGCGAAGCCGCATCCAGGCTGCAATGGATGCAGGAACGAATAAAGGAATACGTGAAGAACCAAGGGAGACGGAGCGAAATCACCCTCCTGTCCGTGGGAGCAAGTCCCATGACGCTGGTCTCCCATGAAAGCGACCGCACCGTCATTGATCAGGCTGTGGATGGGCTGCGGCCCTATTACGGCCAGGCATCCTACAGGGAAACCTTATCGCTCGCTTCCGCTCTGACACGGGAAGAGCGGGATGCAGAGGTCGTTATTTTTACGGACAGCTACTGGAAGCAGGATACGGCTCCCATAACGTTTCAGGTTCCGGTATCTGTTGAGAAGGTGCAGGGAGAGCCCCCTCTTAACGTGTCCATTGACCAATTCGGCATTTCACCCAAGGGTGAAACAGGTTCATCCTATGGGGCGGTGTCTGTCCTCAGCACGAATGCCAAGGAATCGATGTCGGCTGAAGTGAATCTTTACGGGGATGAACAGCTATTGACCAGCAGGATGCTTGAACTGGAGCCTGGTAAAAAATTAACCGAATCCTTTTCCGATCTGCCGTTTGCGGAAGTGTACCGGCTCGAGTTGTCCCAGGATGACGGATATGCCGCAGACAATCAATCCTTTGCATTCGGTTTGGGTCATGGATCTTCGCGCGTGCTTCTGCTGACTTCGGGCAACTTGTTTCTGGAGAAGGCCTTGCAGCTAAGCGGAGCCGAAGTCACCCGGGTTGCTTTGGACGAGTCCAAAGACAAGACCGCCGAGGACAATGGCAGTACGGATAAGGAGGCGGGTAAGGGCAGCACAGCTGCGGATGTACCGCCCGTGCCTGAAGGCGAATTTGATCTGCTCGTCATCGACGGGGACGTGCCGGAAGGGTTCAAGCAAGGGAAGTGGGCGGAACTGGCCTCCAAAACGCCGCTCTGGACGATCGGCGGAGAAGGTGCTAAAGTCGGCAACCAAGGGGGGCGCGCCGTGCTTTCCAAGCATCCAGTGACCGCCTATGTAACCTTGTCAGGCGTCTATTTTGGCACGCTACTGGAACAGGCCCCTGCCTGGGGAGAGCCCGTTATAAAGCTGGGGGATCAACCGATCGTCTATGCGGGAAGCGAAAACGGGCGACCGCGCTTGTCGTTTAATTTCCTGCTACAGGATAGTGATCTTCCGTTATCGCCGGAGTTCCCGGTCATGGTCAGCAATGCACTGGAGTGGATGACCTCGGGCAAGGGAAGCGGCCTTGGCCGCTATATGGCTGGCGCGCAAGCAGATATACCGATTGCGGCGGACACGGTAGCGGCAAAATGGGTACCTGCGAGCGGTCTTGCTCTTACTGGCGGCATCCCTGCTGCGGAAGCGCTCCGGAATGAGCAAGGGATATCGCCGGTACAGCTTGTGCCGGAATATCCGGGGCTGTACGCTTTTGAACAGCAAAATGAAGCGGGTGAGAAGCTTAGGTTCTGGCTGGCCGTGACGGCGGATCCATACGAGGCGGATTGGAGCAACGATCAGGGGCCGGTCGTAAGTCAAGCGGCTCCGAACTTGGATGAGTCTGAAGCGGGAGAGCATGCCGGGACATCCGGCAGCAACGAAACCGCAAACCGCGCCGGCTCGTTAATGCCATGGCTTGCTGTCTTGGCACTGGCTGTGATCGCAGCAGAATGGGGGGTGTACCAGCGTGGGCGTTCAATTTAGCCAACCATGGTTGCTGCTGCTGTTGATTCCGGCAGGATTATTTCTCTACTATGCATACAAGTCGGATTTTCGATTAAACGGCTTTCGGAAGAAACTGGCTTTATTCTTTAGAACCTGCGTCATTCTATTATTGATTCTTATGATTTCGGGTTTGCATGGCTTTACCGTCCTGAGAGATAAACAGGTTGTATATCTGGCCGACCGTTCCGACAGTATGGGGGATTCAGCCCGGATCGCGAGCTGGATTAACGATTCTCTCACGGCAAAAGGCGAGAAGGATGGCACCGCCGTTGTTTCTACGGGGCTTGAGGGCGCTGTAGAACGGCGGTTAACCTCTGCAGAGAATGCAGGAGCCTCTCTTAATGCGCTGCTGGAGCAGCAATTTACGGGGCTGGAGTCCGGTCTTCAGCTCGCGGGGAGCCTGTTCGAGGGCAACAGCGATTCCAGAATTGTGTTGATCTCGGACGGGGAAGAGAATGTAGGCAGCATGGCAGCGGCCGGGAGGCTGCTGAAGGACCGGGGCATTGCGGTTGATGTGCTTCCGACGCCGAAGCAGGCCATCCGTGACGTTGCGGTGGAGGAACTGAAAGTACCGGATAAGCTGTATCAAGCGGAGTCTTTCTATGTGGAGGTTATGATCCGCAGCACGTTTAAGACCTCCGGTGAGCTGCGCATTTACGAGGACAACCGTGAGATCGGCCGGGAACGCGTAGACGTCACCCCGGGCGAGAACCGGTATGCCGTGAAAGGCCTGGCCAAGAGTCCGGGACTTCACCGTTACCGTGCCGAAATCTTCATGGACGGGGATGAAGCGTCCGCCAATAATGCTGCGTTCGATTTCACCCGGGTGGAAGGTCCGCCGAACGTACTGATCGTGGAAGGAACCCCGGGAACGTCGGGGAATATCACGGCAGCCCTCGAGTCCGGCATGATCGGCACCGAGGTGATTCCGCCGGAACTGCTCCCGCTGGAAGCGGCCAAGTATGCCGTATACGACAGTATCATCTTTAATAACGTTTCGGGCAGTGACGTCGGCGGCAAGCAGATGGATCTGATCGAGCAGGCGGTCCGCAGCTTTGGCATCGGGTTTATGATGGCGGGCGGCGAGGACAGCTTCGGGATGGGCGGATATTTTAAAACCCCGATCGAAAAGGCGCTGCCGGTCTCCATGGAGCTGGAAGGCAAGCGGGAGATTCCATCCCTGGGCCTCATACTCGTCATCGACCGTTCGGGGAGCATGGACGGCAACAAAATCGAATTGGCCAAGGAATCGGCGATGCGAACGGTGGAGCTGCTGAGAGCCAAGGATACGGTCGGCGTTGTCGCCTTTGACGATCAGCCGTGGTGGGTCGTTCCGCCGCAGAAGCTCGGGGACAAGGAAGAGGTGCTCAGCAGCATCCAGTCGATTCCGAGCGCAGGCGGGACCAACATCTATCCTGCCGTTTCCTCGGCGCTTGAGGAAATGCTGAAGATTAAAACCCAGCGCAGACATATCATTCTGATGACCGACGGGCAGTCCGCCATGAATTCCGGTTATCAGGATCTGACCGATACGATGGTGGAGAACAAAATTACGATGTCTTCGGTGGCGGTCGGGATGGATGCCGATACCAACCTGCTTCAATCCTTGGCGGATGCGGCCAAGGGCCGTTATTACTTCGTTGAGGATGAAACGACGCTGCCGGCGGTATTCAGCCGGGAGGCAGTCATGCTGGCCAAATCCTATATCGTGGATAAACCCTTTGTCCCGGCCGTTCAGAACCCGGGCGATTGGGCAAGTCTATTCCAGCAGGGCGTTCCGGGGCTGTATGGTTATGTAGCGACAACGCCGAAGTCTTCCGCCCAGACGATTCTGTCCAGTCCGGAGCCGGACCCGATCCTGTCACGCTGGCAGTACGGATCCGGACGAACGGTGGCATGGACGAGTGATTTAAGCGGAAAGTGGTCCAAGGAATGGGTATCGTGGTCCGGCTTTGCCAACACGTTGACCGAAATCGTGAAGTGGACATTCCCGCAGTTTACGTCGTCGCCCTATGAAGTGACTACCGAGACGGCCGGCAACCAAGTAAAGCTCCATGTTATGGCAGAGGGCGAGAATCCGCCGGAGAAGCTGAATGCGGTGATCGGGGACGATGAAGCCGGCGAGCAGACGGTAGAGCTCATTCAGGAGGCGCCCGGCCGTTATACCGGACTCGTCAACGTATCCAAGCCGGGAGCCTTCCTCATGTCCCTTGAGGACGCGAGCGGGGAAGAGCCGCTGCAAGCCGCGCCGGGCACCGGTTTTGTTGTGCCGTATTCGCCGGAATACCGGCTATCTTCCGGCAGCGGCGAGGAAGCCATGAAGCGGCTGGCCGAGATAACCGGGGGCCGTGTACTATCCTGGGATAACCCGGCCGAAGTGTTCGACCGGCAGGCGGCCTCGCGGATGCAGCTCCATGATTGGAGTTATCCGCTGCTGGCGGCGGCCCTGCTGCTGTGGGTCGCCGACATCGCCGTGCGGCGCCTGGCTCTGCCATGGGGCGCCATCGGCGCTAGGCTGACCGCCCTGCTCCGTAGGCGGCCGGTACCTGCCGGCGAGGCCGGGCGTGACGCCGGCCTCGAGCGGCTGGCGGCGCGCAAAGCCCGCGCCGCCCAG